>NZ_AXWV01000018.1 GCF_000482845.1 Anaerobiospirillum succiniciproducens DSM 6400 | reverse complement strand
AGACTCAATCCTCATTTGTCTATGTACCCGTTCAACCTAACTGCAGCAGTGATTATGCATGAGATCTGTCATTTGAATATGTATAACCACTCCAAGGTATTCTACTTTATGCTCTCTAATCTCAGTCCTGATGCTGACAATGTTGCAGACAGTATGTTCTCCATCAATATCAAGGACATAGCCTAGATAAACTCAAGCTATGAGTGCATCCCATCATCAAGGACATAGCCTAGATAAAATCAAGCTATGAGTGCATTCCATCATCAAGGACATAGCCTAGATAAAATCAAGCTATGAGTGCATTCCATCATCAAGGACATAGCCTAGATAAAATCAAGCTATGAATGCATCCATCATCAAGGACATAGCCTAGATATAATCAAGCTACGAGTGCATTTGATCTGTGTGGTGGCAAAGTGCATGTTTATGGCTTTTTAGCCTATAGAGTGAAAGGCTTTTTTTGCAGCTGTTTATATAGACAGACAAGCGCGTTATGCTATAATCGCCCGCGAGTTGACTGGGCAATCGCTGCTAGAACACGTGCGCTAAGGCATACGGTTTTGGGGGAGGAAAGTCCGGGCTCCATAGGACAGGGTGCCAGATAACATCTGGGGGGCGCGAGTCCACGACCAGTGCAACAGAGAGCAGACCGCCGATGGCCTTAGGGCTCAGGTAAGGGTGAAAGGGTGCGGTAAGAGCGCACCGCGTTGCTAGCAATAGTTAACGGCACGGTAAACTCCACCCGGAGCAAGATCAAATAGTCTTCCATAGGGCGTGGTCCGCGCTGGGAAGCGGGTAGATTGCTGGAGCTTAAGCGCGAGCTTAAGCCTAGAGGAATGATTGCCACTCGCAAGAGAACAGAACCCGGCTTATAGGTCAACTCACTACTTTCCTAAAAGAGCCTTGCGCTCTTCTTATTAGGCTTCGCGCCATTCTCTATTACCTTGTAAGTATCTTTACAGCACAATCACCATCAAAACCAAACTTACTCACCATACAGCATGCTATTTAGGCATATGTCCTTACGCTTGCAAACGCTAAGGATGCAAATACTAATGATGAAATACCAGTGTTGCAAAAGCTTGGAATGCTGCGCTTAGGAAGCAAATGCTAGTGCTGTAGACGGATGGGATGCCAATACCTTATCTTCAAAAGCTTTGGTTGCAAACGCCTATGCTGTATAACGCTACATGCATGCAAGCTGCTCCTTGATCATGTAGTGGTGAGTATGCTTTGCAGGATGATGCATTGCTAAGGTAATGGATCTAAAGCTTGTTAGTTAACGTAAGGGCGATCTTCTGCCACAGTTACAGGGGCATCAATGCGACGACCATTGCGATCAACGGTAAGAACTAACTGTGTGCCTGGTTTAGTTTTTGAGATCACGTCGATCAAAGCTCGTACGTTAACGATCTCTTTACCGTCCACGGCTACCACAATATCGCCAATACGGATATTTGAAAAAGCAGCAGGGCCTAGTGGATCGATATAGCGAACGAGTACGCCTTTTATGCTGTTATCTGCAATCAGGTTATCGTTCTCATCACTAATGCCAAGATAGCCACGAATAACACGACCATGTTGAATGATTTCATTCATGACTCGTACTACTAGGGCTGTAGGAACGGCAAAGCCAATACCATAGGTGCCAAAACGAGAAGACTCAATTGCAGCAGTGTTGATACCCACAAGATCGCCATTGGTATTAACGAGAGCACCACCTGAGTTGCCGCTGTTGATTGGAGCATCAGTCTGAATTAAGTCTTGTAGCCCCTCGCGAATATTCATACGCTCACGAGTTAACAGACCTGATCCAGTACGCGCAGTAGCTGAAATAATACCGTGAGTTACAGTAAGGCCTAGATTATTTGGATTACCAATAGCTAGAACAATATCGCCAACGGCTGGCTTGTATTTGTTATTAATTTCTATTGGAGTGAGATTGTGGGCATTGATCTTTAAGATCGCAATGTCAGTACGTCGATCAAAACCTACAATAAAGGCCTGATGGAGCTTGCCATCGGATGTTTGAGCCCATAGAGCATGATTAGGCTCGTTTAACGATGGGATGACATGATAGTTAGTGACGATATAGCCGTTTGAAGACATGATCACGCCAGAGGCAGAAGTGGTGATTTCGCCACGGTTCTTATCTATACCGGTATAGTCATGGTTGAGCTTAGAGACATAGATGTTCACAACACTATGTGAGGCACGGCCAACAGCATAGGAAAAAGACTTAATATCTCGTCCAGAGTTATAGATATTATTACCAAAAGACTCACCGAGTTCAGGTTGGACTTTGACTACAACTCCAGCAGCAATTAGTCCCAATACGATAGGGATTAGTCCAAGTTTGAACCAAGGTCTTTTATAAAAGTTGACCTTATTACTCATAGAAAAGTCCCTATAAGATGAAACCAACTATCTTGATAGTTACATTATGTTCACTAGCAGTGCCAAAACAATAATTTGACGCCATGCAAACTATTATGCCAGAGAGATGCAAAAACTAAGCAAGCATATTGTTAAAGATCTTATTGCAAGCTTGAGATGCTATTAATAGGCACACTGCACTTAGCTAAAAAGCTCTGCAAGAAGCCTTTTATGAATGACATAAGATAGGGCATATGCCTTAAAAACGAAAAAGCCGGGATATGAGCCCGGCTTTAATTGAGTAAGATTTTGTGTATTAGAAGAACTGTTAAGTACAGAAAATCGTTTGTGCCAATATAGCTATGTTAGATTATGCCCATAATCAACCTCAGGTGTGGCTTCTATGAGCATGCTCTATGAGAACGAGTAGCTATGCTAAAAGATTAGCCACGGATTGTTACGTAGATAGCCTGATCACCACGCTCGATGCGTAAGGCGGTGGACTTGCCCTTAGACTTGCCCATCTTCTGCTTGAGATCATTGATGTTCTTAACAGCATCGCGGTTTACAGAGGTAATAACATCACCCTTGCGCAGACCGTACTGAGCAGCTGCAGAACGTGGCTGCACCTCAGTTACCTCAACGCCACCACCATCGTGGTTGCTTAAAGTAGCACCCTCAAAGAAGGTAGAGAGCTTACCTGCATCTGAACCCTTGATCTCATCTGGCTCTTGAAGCTTAGCAGTTACAGTGAGTTCCTTGCCATCACGGAAGAGACCAATAGTAACACTGCTGTTAGCACCGATAGTTGCGATAATGGCTCTGAGCTCACCAAATGACTTAATCTTCTTGCCGTTTACAGAGGTGATGATATCGCCTGCCTTAATGCCAGCTTTAGCAGCAGCACCATCGGCAACAACCTCGTTAACAAATGCACCAGCCTTACCCTTGTAACCGAAGTTTTCTGCTAAATCTGGGGTCAGCTCAGTACCGATAACGCCTAAGGTGCCACGACGTACTTCACCGTAGTTCTTAAGCTGATCGATAACAGTCTTAACCATATCTACAGGAATGGCAAAACCAATACCGATGTTGCCTCCATTAGGGCCTAAGATGGCGGTATTAATACCCACTAACTCGCCTCTTAAGTTTACTAAGGCACCACCAGAGTTACCTGAGTTAATAGCAGCGTCAGTCTGAATGAAGTTCTCGATGTTTTCAATGTTCAGACCAGTACGGCCTAAAGCTGAGACAATACCTGATGTCACAGTCTGACCAAGGCCAAATGGATTACCAATTGCAACTACGAAGTCACCAACTTCCATATTGCCATTGGCCTCAAAAGGCAGGGCAGTTAGGTTTTCAAAATCTTTAAGCTTTAACAGAGCTAAGTCAGTGTGAGGATCAGAGCCGATTTTCTTGGCATCGTACTCACGACCATCGGACAGAGCTACGCGAATCTCTGAGGCATCGTCAACCACGTGGTGGTTGGTAACAATATAGCCTTCCTTGGCATCAATGATGACACCAGAGCCTAAAGCACGGAACTCTCTTTGACGGTTCTGATTGTTAAACTGAGGGAACATGAAGCGGAACTCCTCAGGGATATCAAACATAGGAGTAACCTGTTTGGTACCCTTTACGGAGATGTTCACCACTGCAGGGATAACGTTCTTTAACATTGGAGCTAATGAAGGCTCGCCCTGGGCATTCTCCATAGCGCTGATTAAAGGACGCGCATCTGCAGCAAAAGCAGTGTTAACAGAAGAAGCAACTAAGGTAAGGCCAGCAAGAGCGATGGCAGCAGCAGATAACTTTAAAGACTTCATTTTTAATTTCCCGCAAACTGATAGCACTATCAAGCAGAGTATTGGGCACTGAACTCAAGAAGTTAAAGGCATTTAATATAACTCTTGAGATCACTGGCCAAAACACTGTTGATAGCTGTTATAGATCAGTGTTGTTAGCCATCAGCATAGGCTTTTGGATAACAATATTTTCTTGGGCATAAGTAGAGTAAATGACTTGACCTTGTAGTCATATTTAGGTGCTAAACGACTACTAAGAACTCAACTTATACCTAACGTGTACCTTAGTAAATGTAGTCTTGGACTTCTTTACTCTATGTGCTTAGAGCAATGTCTAATATAAGGCTACATAAAGCTATGTTTTGAATTGCCTTAAGCTTACTAGGCTAGGTGCTCTGCAGGGCACTGTGATTCAAAACTGCGGATATGATCATCATTCGGCACATGATTAATCTTATAGTGTCTTTCTTAGCAAATACTTAGCAAGATCACACTTTTTTGTTAATTAGTTATTTATTTATGTGAAAGAAAGGTAAGTAACAAAGTGGCTCAGTCTATCAAAATGGCGTAAATATCAGTTTGGAATAAGATATGTAAGACTCACTTGGCACGCTGATGTGAAGATAAAAAACTTATCTGGTTGTAAGTAGAGGCTTTCTAAAGATGCCTGCGTTTAGTTTGCAAGTATTGGATCTAACAGGCGATCTTCTTTAGAAAAGAATAATGCAAGCAGACAATGGATTTGATTAGCGATACTTGTTTTGCAGCTGATGTGTGCTTTAAGGTCGATGTGCGGGCGCTGTGAGTAAGAGGTGCTGTAGTGATGCGTAATTCAAAAAAAGCCCACTTTAGATTGCAGCGGGCTTTCGGCGTAAGCGAGACTTGATAACTCGCTCATGGTCACATGCTTATAATGAACTGACTTACGTGCTTTCATTGCTAACGCTAGAGATTTATTTGCTAACTATCTTTAGAGCTATTGTGTAGCTGTGGTAGTGACGGTGGATTAGTATCAAATATCCCGTAATGTGCCTACTAGATACAATATGTACAGAAAAGAGCATATATGCCCCAAAATAATGCACAGATAACCTACATCATGGTGCATAAACTTGTCTTTTGCTTATGCTTAACTGAAAATGTGTACACATCTTAACGTTCACATATCTGCAGTTTGACTGTAGCGTGGGACAACAAGTTGAGGGTCTTAACTTTATACAGATCAAAATGTCTTAATGTTTTGAGCAACATGTCGATGCCATTGATGAGCTTGTAACTTAAACAGAGTAATGATTTGTACAAAACGATCCGTCATACATCAGTCTTGATGACTGTGCTTTTGGGTATGTATGCACGCGCATGCATGTGGAATTATAAGCGGATTGATATCTACAGTCCGTATTAGGAAGTTTTTATGAAGTTCTTAAGTAAAAAGACTCTTCTTTCAGCTGCCTTAGCTGTTGTATTCGGAGCTACTTCTTTATCAGCTGTTGATGCCGCTCCACTGTCACGTAAGCCACAGGACAATGTGTTCTTTGCCACTTCTACTGAGCCTTTAGGTCTTGATCCAGCATTAGTTGACGATAATGATTCTGGCAACATCAATGCTAACCTTTACGAGTCACTCTTAAAGTTCAAAGCTGACAATACCGAGATCGAGCCATGCTTGGCAGAGAGCTGGACTATCTCTGAGGACGGCACTGTATACACTTTCAAACTCCGTCAGGGCGTTAAGTTCCACGATGGCACTGAGTTTGATGCTGAGGCTGTTAAGTTCAACTTCGATCGTCAGAGCCCAGAGAACTTAGTTCCTAAGATGTCATATGCTCCACTGGTATTTGCTGGTGTAAAGAGCACTGAAGTTGTCGACAAGTACACCGTTAAGGTAACTCTTGCTGAGAGCTCCACTCCATTCCTGCGCAACATGGCCATGTGCTTTGCTGCTCCAATCGTATCCCCAACCGCTTTAAAGAAGCACAACAATAACTTAATGGAGAACCCAGCTGGTACTGGTCCATACAAGTTAGTTGCTTGGGACAAGGGTCAGCAGCTGATCTTAACTACCAATGAAGATTATTGGGGTGCCAAGCCACCAGTGCAGAACGTTATCTACCGCATTATGAAGGAAACCTCTGCTCGTGTAGTTGCTTTAAACAACGGTGAGGCTGACATCATCAACGGTATCGATGCTAACGTTATCGACCAAATTAAGCAGGGCGGCAACGTCGTGTTTGAGGCTGAGGGTAATAACACTAACTACATGGTATACAACTGCCGTGATGGTTATTTAACTCAGGATTTAGCTGTACGTAAGGCTATTTCTCAGGCTATCAATGTTCCTGAGATGGTAGAGTCCTTATACAAGGGTTACGCTACTTACGCTCCTTCATACTTCCCAACCTTCATGGCAGGCTACGACCCTAACTTAAAGGGCGCTGAGTACAACCCAGAAGCTGCTAAGAAGTTCTTTGCAGAAAAGGGCATCAAGGAGCTGACCATTCTTGCCTACTCCAACTCCCGTATCTACAACACTGTTGGTGGTCAGGTATTAGCTGAGGCTGTTCAGGCTTATTTAGCTAAGGTTGGCGTTAAGGCTAAGATCGACGTTTACGACTGGTCAACCTTCAAGTCCAAGCTCTTAACCGACAAGTGGGATCTCACCTTCATCGGTTGGATTGGTGACAATGGTGATCCTGATAACTTCATCAATATCTTCTCTTCAAGCGACCCAATCTCTAACCAGGGCTTATGGGTTAACGAAGAGTTCAATACCTTAATCAAGGATGCAACTCATGTTGCTGATGGTGAGAATCGCGTTAAGTTATACAAGCGTGCTGCTGAGATCTTAAACGAGGATTTACCTATCTTAACTATCTCCCACGCTAAGACTTTAGCTGCTCACCGTCCAAACATTTCAGGTAAGTTCACTCACCCAATTGGTCTGCAGTTCTTTAACTTAGTTGAGAAGAAGTAATTAAGACTTTATCGCTTAAGCTAGGTTATTCCTTAGCAATAGCATAATCAGGCGCCATTAATGAGCGCTTAAAAAGGCAAATGAGGGCTACATTTTGTAGCAACCATTTGCCTTTTTTTATGCCTAAAAATAGCTCGGTAAATTCAACCTCATTAGGCCTATGATGATCGATAGAGGTTGTTTTATAAGTATGGGTTACATGCACGGATCATGGGTAAAGGCATAAGAAGTTGAGTGAAAGTGGTTTGACTTTTTAAGATCTTAATAATTTGAGATCGCAAGATCTTATCTTTGCTCTCGGCTCTGATCTTTTGATGTATAAGATCGCCACAGTTCATGTTGAGATCAGAGATGCTGCTTAGCTGTAAGTATGATCATTTTTACTACAGGATCGTCTCTTAGGTGTAGGTTTGTATTTGGTTATTTAAGATCTTGATTGGGAAACAGTGGTTAATAGTGTAGCGATCTGCGATCTTGATTGGGAAACAGCGGTTAATAGTGTAGCGTTCTACGATCTTAAACAGGGCAATTTATAAAATTTTTTTGTGACGAGATCATGGTTTTTGAAAAAAAGTTTTGTGGCTTAGAAATAACCTATTGATTCTAAAATTGGTTGTTAAATAAACAATCGTAATGTATCTATGAGAGAGATATTTGATCAATTTGCGCTCAGTCAAAGATGGCGTAATTAAAGATTAATTCGCGTCAAATATGCCTTTGTTATGAAAGTAACATCAAAAATAAACTAGTGCATTTGGTCTCTATGGTGTATCTAGGAAAGTGGGCGATTGAAAGGATATCTCGCTCATTAGCTTCAAAATGGTATGCCTAGGTACCAAGAAATCTAGATATTGCATGCATGTTTAGGTCTCTTTTCATTGAGTTAAGTACGCGCATCAATTAAAATGCTTCATTAGAGTGTGCCGAATTTTAAAAGATACTTATACTAAGCATGGATCTTTAAGGAAAAGTGCAATTATCCTATAAGATCACGCAGCGCTTATATAAGCGATCGCGGCTCTCGTTTGCTTGTTTAAACATAATTTGAATATTGAGTGGTGTGCAACCGCTCTGACGGCTAGTTCCGTATTGGCTCAATCTTAGGAGAGAGTCTGATCTGACGATCTTATAAGATCAGACATCATGTAACGCTGTATTTAATTAGATAAAAACGGTGATCTTTTCACGCTGAGATCTTAAACAGCACTAAAGGTATGTGGAGTAGATTGAAGGTCATTAAAGTTGGACCTAAATTTATACCTTAGTAAACGCTACAACATGTACCTTACATACTCTTCGTTAGTTGCCATGACTTCATACGTGCTTAAGCAAGTACAAGTGTCCCAAGATGAATGGATGATCAAGCTTGCTTGCCTATCTTGTGAGTAATAGCTCCGTCTTATTGCCCCTCATCTTAATCAGCAACATTTGAGTGCTGCCTTGTTCTTGTTTGTTTGCTCATTTAGTCATTGTTACTAAAAATCTTGAACCTATGCGTCGCTATTTTTATAAGTTCTAGAAGGATACTTTGGGATGTCTGCTTTGACCCATATTCCCGTTTTGCTACATGAGTGCATGGACGGACTGAATATCAAGGCCGATGGTGTTTATATTGATGGCACTTTTGGTCGTGGTGGTCACTCAAGACAGATCCTCTCAAAGCTCGGCCCAAATGGCCGACTCATTGGTCTTGATCGTGATTTAACTGCAGTTGCAGTTGGTCGTGAGCTTGAAAAAGAAGATCCACGTTTTTCAATTATCCATACTCCATTCTCACGTTTAGCCGATGTCTGTGAGGAGCTAGATTTAGTCGGCAAAATCGATGGTATTTTGCTTGATATCGGTGTTTCCTCGCCACAGCTAGATGATGGTCAAAGAGGTTTTTCTTTTGATAAGGAAGGCCCTTTAGATATGCGTATGGATCAATCTGCTCCTAAGTCTGCTCAGAGCGTAATCTCTGAATATGACGAAAAGCAGCTGAGCTACATCTTCAAGGTATATGGTGAAGAGCGCTTTGCTACCAAGGTAGCTCGCGCCATCGTCCGTCGCCGTGAAGAGCAGCCATTTACCAATACTAAAGATTTAGCTGCGGTGATTGCAGCAGCCATTCCAGGCAAGCCAACACCAAAGCACAAAGCAACTCGCTGTTTCCAGGCATTGCGTATTGAGGTCAACTCAGAACTTGATGAGTTAAAGCAGGCACTAAAGTCCGCAATTGGAGTGTTAGCTCCTCAAGGACGCCTGTGTGTGATCTCTTTCCACTCTCTTGAAGATCGTATTGTTAAGACCTTCTTTAGAGAGGAAAGTGAAGGTGAAAAGGTGCCATCATCAGTTCCTTTAACTAGTGCTGAGCTAGATCGTTTACGCAGACAGACTGCCACCTTAGATACAGTGGGTCATGCAATTAAAGCTTCACCAGAAGAACTTGCTCTAAACGTGCGTTCACGTAGTGCAACTTTACGTGTAGCCGAGCGTTTGGCAGCTGGGGATTAATAGATGAATAACTTCATGCATCATAATCGTGATCGTCTTGATGATAATGAGCTCTTCTCATTAGGTTCAAGTGTTGATAGCGATAACAATGCATCCTTAATCAGCTTAGGATCTGTGGACTATACTGATAGTGCTCGTACTCAAGCCCCAATTGTAGATAGTGGCATGGGTAAGATCGCTCAGTCAGCATCATCAGTTGCAGACCATGCTGTCTCTTCACTTGCCTCCACTTTTGCCAACCTCTTAAAGTCAGATGGCAACGAGCGTGATGCATCTTTAAACGAAGAGGATTTAAAGCTCGTTTCACACCACGATGCTTTAGATATGAAGCTTGAGAATGTAGATAGCTCCTTAAGCTTCAATGCTAATGATGATGACAATATCTTTAAGCTAGACGACAACTTTGTTTCTAACGATGAAGTTAAGTCAGATACAGATGATGTAGCTGATGAGCTTGACGATGAGATTAGTTTAGATGGCGAGAATGCTCAAAAGAGCACTATCGACAATCTCTCTCCTGATGGTTCTTCCATTGGCAATGGTATTGAGATTACCCATTTAGGCGATAATACTGACCCTCACTCAGGTTACGTTATTTTAGATGCTGAGCAAGAGCAGCGCTATGCAAACAATCGCGAGCGTATCTCAGCTGGCGTTTCTGACATCTTAACCTTAAAGGAAGATAAGCGTTCTTCAGCCATGTTCACCTTAATCGAGCGTGACTTGGGCATGATTGAAGAGCGTCGTCGTCAGAGCAATGTTTTATCTCAAGAAGAAGAGATCTCAGGCTCTGCAGAAGTTGAAGACTTTGTAACTGGCAATATTACTATTGTCGAAGAAGCTAGAATGACCGGTACCGATTCAGGTGCTCGTGTAAGTTCAGCTGCAGCTTCATCAGGCGTTAGCATTAGCGTAGAGGATGAAGATGACTTTGAGACGGTTGAGGGTGCTAATACTAAGCGCACTTATGGCAGCACCTTAACCATCTCAGATGATTACGGCACTAAGCGTGAGCAGCGTCTTTTACCAATGCTCCTTGGTGAGTTTGGCAATAACTGGCTTACTTACTCTTTAGCTATTACCGTGTGTGCATTGTGCTTGTTTAAGGTTTATCAGGTGCAAGATACTCGCGATTTAACCGCTCGCCTCAATGAGGTTCGTTTTACTAACGAAGAGCTTGAAAAGCAGCAGCTCATCTTAATTGCGCAAAAACAGCGTTTATCTGAGCATGCCTCGATTCGTACTGTGGCATCAGGTCAAATGAACATGTCCTCACCACGTACCGAAAATGAGGTGGTTATCTCCTTAAAATAAGCGTGCCTTAAAGTGCACATAAAGCAAAAAACGCAGTTGACCCCATGGCCGCTGCGTTTTTTTGTGCCTATCGCTATGTGAAATTGCTTTTCTTAGTAATGTTACTCAAACCATAAGACGTTAAGCATCCATCAAGTCAGCCGTAAATTGCTCCTTCAGGAACCAAACTACTAAAATCACAGCGGCACAAGCAGTTATCTAAACTCAGTTTAGTTTTTTGACTGCTGAAAATGGCAGATATGTTGGCCTAAATGGTATTACTAATGGGCAATTTTAGCGTAATGCGTCCTATGAGCATGTTTTGCCTTATAATTCATGTTTCATCATATACCATGCCCATAGTGTGTGCGCTATGCATATAAGGGTGACGTGAGTGTGGTGCGTTATCTGAGACTAAAACTCATAGACAACTTACGTCATCTATAGCCAAGCTTACTTTAATGGCAGATTAAGATAGCCTAAGATGTTCTTAAGCGCAGTGCTGCAGCAATTAACGAGGTCGAGCCTAGCTAGGCTCAGCCGAACTTAGCTCATCAAGCAAGGCACAGCCTAGCTAGGCTAAGCTGAACTTAGCCAAGCAAGCAAGGCATAGCCTAGCCTAGCCTAGCTAGGCCAAGCCAAGCTTAGCCCATCAAGCAAGGCAAATGCTAACTTAGCATGCTTGTGTGAGCCTTGCTAAACTAGATGCACTGCCAAGCTTAGCCTAGATGCACATGGCATGTTGCTTTATGGTGTGATATTGCAATCGTTTCTTTATCGGATAAGCATATGTCGTTGTTTAACTTCATGTCTAAATTAAAAGCTGGAGCTTTGTCTAAAGGCGGCCGTGGCGCAAATGCACGTCGTCAAGGTAGACAGGGGCAGTCTTTTAACAATTCGCTATCCGTTAGCAACGAAGTGTCTGCGCTGAATAAAGAAGTAGATCTTGCAGAGGGTAGTGAGCAGGGTAGTAGTCAGTATTACAAGCTGACATTTTTTAGAATCACCATTATCTGGATGGTTATTTTTGCCTCCATCTCTTTGTTAGTGGGACGACTGATGTGGATTCAGATCATTAATCCTGAGCGTCTCATTAAAGAGGGTGAAAGCCGCACTATTCGTCATTATGTCAATGAGCCAGCTCGCGGTCTGATTACTGATCGTAACGGTAAGATCTTGGCTCTTTCTGTGCCTTCAAAGTCTGTAGTGGCAGATGCCAAAATCTTAAATGACAAAAAGGTTACCCATAACGCAGAACTGCTGCGAAAGATCGCATCCATCTTAGAGATTGATCCTAAAGAGCTCTTTGATAAGATTTCCAATGAAGAGCGTCGTTATGTGCGCTTAAAGCAATACTTGATGCTCAATAAGGCTCGTGAGTTAGAGCGTTTAGATGTGCCTGGTCTGACCATCTCCGATAACTACCAGCGTTATTACACAACTGGCCCTGTTAATGCCCACTTAGTTGGCTTTGTTAATAGTGAAGGTAATGGTGTATATGGTATTGAAGCAAGCTTTAACGAGTTCTTATCCTCATCACCATCTAAGGTTAAGGCCAAAAAAGATCTTGAAGGCCATGTAATTGAAAACTTAGGCGTGGTCAAAGAGGGTAAAGTGGGTGGTAACCTTGTCTTAAGCGTAGATGACCGTCTGCAAACCTTTGCCTATGAGGCATTAGAAAAAACCGTTAATAAGTTTCAGGCTGAATATGCATCAGCTGTCATGATGGATGTTAAGACTGGTGAAGTTATGGCTATGGTTAACTTCCCAAGCTTTGATCCAAATGATCGTTCGGTCTTTAACGCATCTTTAGCACGTAACCGTACCATTACCGATACCTTTGAGCCTGGTTCTACCATTAAGCCAATTATCGCTTTAGGCGCCTTAGAGTCAGGCATGGTTACTTGGAACGAGACTTTTGATACCCATCCATATGTTGTAAATGGCAAGAGAATTACTGATAGCCATAAGATGGATAGCGGTAAGCTCTTTGACATCTTAGAGCATTCTTCCAATATTGGTATGGCGCATATTGGTCAGCGTATTGGTCAAGGTCCAATGATTTCCATGCTGGAGCGTTTTGGCTTTGGCTCCAATACTAACTCAGGTCTTGCTGGTGAGGTTAATGGCAATATCTACGCTAACCGTACCTTCTGGTCTGAGATCGATAAGGCTACTTTTGCTTATGGTTACGGTTTAACTGTGACTTCGCTGCAGTTGGCCTCTTCTTATGCAACCTTAGCCAATTACGGTGCCAAGGTACCAGTTAGTATTTTAAGAACGGTTGAAACTCCAAAATATCAGCAGGTTGCTAATATTACTGAAATCCGTCGCATGCATACTGCGCTCAAGGGCGTAGTTGATCGTGGCTCTGGTCGTCGTGCTGCCATTACCCGCTATAACATTGCGGGCAAGACTGGTACTGCCCACATTGCGCGTGACGGTGCCTACGCCAATGAGTACGTATCCTCATTCGTAGGTTTTGGACCGCTTTCAGATCCTCGTTTTGCCTTGGTTATTGTAGTCTTTAGACCTCAAGCAGTAAGTCATTTCGGTGGTGCCGTAAATGGTATGGCATTCAATGAAATCATGACCAAAGCTCTACAGCTGTATAACATTCCTCCAGATAAGACTGAAGAGGAGCTTGCAAAGCTTGAGTAATCAAGGTCTTTATGCCGCTTATAAGATAAGCTTGCATAAGCGGAAGATAAGGCAGCAAAAGCGGTTAAAATATGCTGTTGCACAAAACAAATTTAAATTATCCTCGCTGAGCTATTAGTAACTTAGTTTGGATTGATTGTATGAGGCAAACTTAAGCTATGGTTTGTCTTGCAAAGAATTAAGCTGTAGTTAATAGGATAGGGACTAAAGTTCTTATTCTCCTGCAGGCCGAAAGGCGCATTGATTGGAATCGTTGTATGAAGTTTGAAGGTACTCTTGCTAGTGTATGCGACTACTTGGAGATTTCTCAGGTTTTCAATGAGCGTGTGCGCGAGTTCTTACCTCGTATCGTAGTTACTGGTATTGAGTGCGACTCTCGTCGCGTCACTAAGGGCACCATCTACTACGCTAAAAAGGGTGCGCACTATAATCCTTTTGATCACATTGAAGAGATCAAGCAAAAGGGTGCAGTTGCGATTTTGATTGATGCTCCTGAAGATCAAGTCAGCGGTTTTCCTTTAGAGACTATCGATGCAGACAAGGCTGCTGCAGGTGAGGCTTTAAAGTCTAGCAATTACGAGCCGAATACTGAGACTAAGGATACTTTATCTCGTCTCAAGCGCTCTGGGTATTGCGTCATTAACAAGTATCAGTCTAATCAGGATTTAGCTGTAAGCGACTATCATGCAACTGATGATAGTGAAGAGGCTCGTATCATTGCTGAGGCTAAGATGCTGCGCATTGTGCTACCTCGTGGCAAGAGCCTGTCAGGTTTAGCTGGCTTTATCTATGGTAATCCATCTGAGAAGTTACGCCTCATCGGTGTTACTGGCACTAACGGCAAGAGCACTATTACTAACTTGATTGCTCAGATGCTTAATAAGTGTGGTCACAAGTGCGCAGTATTTGGCACCTTAGGTTATGGTTTTGTCGATAATCTCCAAAAGTCAGCCAACACCACCATGGATGCTATTTCTCTGCAGCGTGAGCTCGCTAGTTTTGTTGAGCAAGGTGCTGATTATGCGGTGCTTGAGGTGTCATCGATTGGCTACTGTGAAGGTCGCGTAGCAGGGCTATCTTTTTATGCTGGTGCTTTTAGTAACCTTAGCCGTGATCATCTTGATTATCACGAGACTATGGAAGATTACTTCTGCTCTAAGCTCAACTTCCTGCGCACCATTCCTCCTGCTCGTTTAGTCTTAAACTGCAAGAATGATGTGGGTAAGCGCTATGCTGAAACCATCTCAGGTGCTTATCAGGTTAACTTAGGTCTTGATGATGTACCAAAGAGCTTGAGCCATATGCTTAACATTAAGCGTGTTTCATTCAAACCATCTTCTTTAGAGTTACTCATCAACACTTCAGAGAAGAAGACTTCTCGTACTAATTTGAACTTGCTCGGCTACTTCAATGCAGAGAACTATGCTGTAGCTTTAGGTGTGCTTTTATCTATGGGTTACGACATCAAGCATTTGATGCGTATTACTCCTGAGTTAAAGCCAATCACTGGTCGTATGGAGTGCTTTAGTGGCGCTGATAAACCACGTCTGATTGTTGATTATGCCCATACTCCAGATGGTGTAGAGCAAGCTTTAAAGGCTGCACAGTACCATAATCAAGGTGAGGGTCGTATCTTCTCTATCGTAGGTTGTGGTGGCGATCGTGACAGTGGCAAGCGTCCTTTAATGGCCATGAAAGCCTCTGTATACTCCGATTACGCTATTTTCACTGCTGATAATCCACGTTCTGAGCCATTAGATCTCATTATCGATGACATGATGATGGCGATCGACAGTAACGCCGCTGAAAGCGCAGTTCGTAAGGCTGAAGATCTTTACGATAACTTAAAGCTCTTTGTTAATGACCTGATTGTGACTAAGAAGGCCGACAAACTTGGTCTTTTAAGCCCAAATCAGTTATCTAAGGTTAAAAGCGCCATTGATGGTACTTTACTTACTGAGGTTAAAAACAGCTTTAAGCTCATCGAGCAGTTTGAGCAACAAGAAAATGCTATCGATGGCTTTAGCTCCGAGGGCGTGTTCTTAAAGGCCATTTCTGTCTTTGAAAAGGCTGTAGCTAAGCTTAAAGAAGTATTTAGCTTTGAAGAGTACGATGACATTCGTATCAAGTCCGATAAGAGCATTGTTAACGTAGAAGAGCGGGCTGATTACTATGAGGCGCATAAGGAAAGCTTTGCTATTCCTGCCATGCTGCCTCCAGCATCTCGAGCAGATCGCAATGTCATCATCGTACATGACCGTTATCAGGCCATTCGTTTTGCTTTTGAGCATGCCAACAAGAATGACTGCGTAGTCATTGCTGGCAAGGGTCATGAGGATTATCAAATCTTCCCAGATAAGACTATCCACTTCTCAGATCGTGAGATTTGCTGTGAACTCTTAGGCATTAAGCAAGATACCAAGACAAACAGCAACTCAGACAAGCCAGCCAAACAGTCCAAAAAGCCAGTCACTAAGGCAAAGGCCAAAGCATCCTCAACCAAGGCAACTGCAGCCAAGAAGCCAGCCACCAAGGCCGCTTCAACCAAGGCAACTGCAACCAAGGCCGCTTCAACCAAGGCTACCGCAGCCAAAAAGCCAGTCACCACAAAGGCAGCTTCAACCAAGGCTACTGCAGCCAAGAAGCCAGCCACCAAAGTAGCTTCAACCAAGGCAACTGCAGCCAAGAAGCCAGCCACCAAGACCGCTGCAAGCAAGGCAACTGCAGCCAAGAAGCCAGCCACCAAGACCGCTGCAAGCAAAGCAACTGCAGCCAAGAAGGTAGCTACTACCAAGGCTGCTGCAAGCAAGGCAACTGCAGCAAAGAAGACAACAGCCACTAAGGCTACTACAGCTAAGAAGCCTGTAACTAAGGCAAGTGCCTCTAAGAATTCAGTAAAGTCAGCAGCTAAAACTGCTGCACGCAAAGCAGCTCCAAGCGCTAAAAAGAGCACTTCAGAGAGCAGCAAATAGGGATTGAATATGATTGCTTTTGCTATTCATGAGTTATTGCGACTTGCTCAAGGCGAGCTGCACATAGGAACAAAGGCTGCCCAAGAGGGTATGGATAGAAACCAAGTAATTGAGTTTGTATCCACTTCCTCTAAGGACATTAACAACGATAAAACCTTGTTTGTTCCTTTAAAGGGTGAGCGTTTTGATGCCCACGACTTCATCGGTGATGCTATTTCAAATGGCGCAAAGATTATTGCCTCATCTCGTAGTATGGATGAACTTAAGGCATCATTAGGCGATGACGCTTCAAAGCTTGATGAGGTCATGGTCTTAGAGTGTAAAGACACCTTACGTTTGCTTGGCTTAACTGGCCAGATCGTGCGTTGCAAAGCAAAAGCATTAGTCTGCGCAATTACTGGTTCTTGCGGTAAGACCACCGTTAAAGAGATGACTGCGTCAATCTTAAGCGAGCTTGGTAAGACACTTTATACCGAAGGTAACTTCAATAACGATGTGGGTGTTCCTTTAACCTTACGTCGTTTAGATGATTCTTATGACTTTGCAGTAATCGAGCAGGGTGCTAGCCATCTTGGCGATATTGAGCGTACCTGTGAGTTTGTAAAGGCTCAATACGCACTCATCACCAATGTAGGCGAGGCTCATATTATGGGCTTTGGCTCTCGTGAGGGTGTATATAAGGGCAAGTCAGAAATCTTAGATAGCCTCTTTGATCGTTACCGTCTACCTGAGCAATATGAGCCATATGATGCTGAGGCTGCTGCTAAAGCATATGTTGATGGCATTAAGGCAGCTCGTGAGCGTACCTTACATCAAAAGGGCTCTTCATCTGTTGAAGACGTAATCTCTCGTGCCGCAGCTCACGCAACTGAGTTTTCAAATAAAGGCGGTTTCCCAACTTCAACACCACCCGTAATGAGCATGGGTCATGGCCATGGCATGCCTCACGGCCATGGAGGTGGTCACCCAGGTGGTCACCCACCAATGGGTCACCCAGGCGGCCATCCTCATATGGCTGGGCATGGTGGTGGCTGTCCTATGGGCCATGGTCACGGCGGTGGTCATCCACCAATGGGCCATCCAACCGGTCACCCACATATGGGCGGACATCCAGGTGGCCATGAGGGCGGTTGTCCAGTTGACCATAGCAAGATGGCAGGTCATCCACATGCAGGTGGTCACCCACATATGGGCGGTCATCCAATGGGTCATCCAGGTGGCCATGAGGGCGGTTGCCCAGTTGACCATAGCAAGATGGCAGGTCATCCTCATGCCAGTGGTCACCCACATATGGGCGGTCATCCAATGGGTCATCCAGGTGGCTATGAGGGCGGTTGCCCTGTGCATGGTCATAAGGCTGATATGCTGCCGCCAGGACATCCAAAGATCGATTTAACCAAGATCATGGGCGCTCATGGTGCTGATGATGCTGGTATTGCCGCAGCTGCTGCAGCTGCTGGTTGTCCTTTCCATTCTGGAAAGATGGGTAAGAGTGCCTATGAGGCTCCTAAGGCACCAAAAGCTCCTAAGCACTCTAACAAGCCATGTGCACAGATAGAGCCTTATGCCGAGCCTGGAACCGCCATTGTTCCAAGTGATAGCGAGTGGTTTGCCTCTTGGAAGCGTGACTACGAAGCTTATATGAAGGCAGGTCGTTTACTGTCATTTGGCGAGTCTGACGAGTCAGACATGCAGGTAAGTGAGATTGAGGCTAGCACTAATGGTTTAAGCTTCAGACTGCATAGCAATGATGAGCGCTTTAAGATTGATGAGAAGATCACCATCAATGCTTTAGGCCGTCATAACGCCATTAATGCAGCCGGTGCGGCTTTACTATCCATGGTCATGGGTGCTAAAGCTAGCGATGTAGTTGCAGGTCTTAGCAATACGCAAAATATGAAGGGACGTTTAACCCCAATTGAGGTCAATGACTCTTTGACTTTGATTGATGATGCTTATAACGCCTCATACAATGCAGTAATTGCAGCAGTTGATACTTTAAGCACCTTTAATGGCTCTAAGGTACTCGTCTTTGGCGATATGGGTGAACTTGGCAATGCTGAGGTTGAGTTACACGCAGCTGTTGGCGCTCATGCTAAAGACAAGATCGATCAGCTCTTATGCATTGGTCCTCTCTCACAGTACTCAGTAAAGGAAATGGGACGTAATGCGTTGCACTTTACTGACCACGATACGTTAATTACCTTCTTGAAGAACTACCTTAAAGAAAAAGCTGATCAACATGAGCATACTACCTGTTTGGTAAAGGGCTCTCATGCTATGCAAATGGACAAGGTAGTATCAGCACTTAAAGATTACACCAAGCTCTAGTATTTGAGCTTGTGTACACAAGAGGCCCTGCTATATGCAGGGCTTCTTTATGAATATAGGACTTAGGGAAAGTACAACGGCAAGTTAACGACCAGAGTACTTAAATTAAGAGCAGCCTGACTTGATGTTAAGTTATTTTGTCAGAGCTGCGCTACTGAGCGTCGAGCTGTCAGCTCGATAGTGGAGAACTAAACATGCTCATTATGCTCGCTGAATGGCTAAGCCAATATGTGCCAGCTTTTCGCGTTTTTGAATACTTAACCTTTAGAGCAGTGTGTGCCTTGCTAACTGCATTGACCATTTCTTTATGGCTTGGTCCAAAGACTATTGAACGTCTGCAGATGTTGCACTTTGGTCAGGTAATTAGAAAGGATGGCCCTGAGAGCCATCTTAAGAAGCAGGGTACCCCAACTATGGGTGGTATCTTGATTAACTCCACCATCATGCTGACCATTTTATTATGGGCTCGTTTAGACAATATTTATGTGTGGTACACCTTAGTTACAGTCTTAGGCTATGGCCTCATTGGTTTTGCTGATGACTACTTAAAGGTAGTACGCCATGACCCACAAGGCTTGAGAGCTAAGTACAAGTATTTCTGGCAATCAGCTATCGCCTTAGGCTTAGGCTGCTGCATCTATGGCTTTGCTCAGTCTCCAGCTGAGACCACCTTAGTAGTGCCTTTCTTTAAAGAGTTCATGCCTGATATTGGCTTCCTTATCATTCCTCTGGCTTACTTTGTAATCACTGGTTCATCTAACGCGGTTAACTTAACCGACGGTTTAGATGGTCTGGCTATTTTGATTACCATTACTGTAGCAGCAGGTTTGGGCATCATCGCTTGGGCTACTTCAAACTATAACTTTGCACAGTACCTGTACATTCCTCATGTGCCTTTGGCATCTGAGTTGGTAATTGCTTGCGTGGCTATCATCGGAGCTGGTTTAGGCTTCTTATGGTTTAACACCTACCCAGCTGAGATGTTCATGGGTGATGTAGGTTCCTTATCTTTAGGCGCTACATTAGGTATCATTGCTGTGCTCATTCGTGAGGAGTTCTTACTCTTCATTATGGGTTTCATCTTTGTTGCCGAGACCTTAAGCGTTATTTTACAGGTTGGTTCATTCCGCCTGAGAGGTACTCGTATTTTCCGTATGGCTCCAATCCACCACCACTTTGAAAAGGGTGGTTGGCCAGAGCCTCGCGTGATCATCCGCTTTTGGATTATCACTATCATCTTAGTACTCTTAGGCTTAGTAACCTTAAAGTTACGTTAAGCCAGATAAATGAGATTGGTTTTTGTTGCTTTAGACCATGGCCAGATTAGGGCCATGGGATAAGTTAATCTTTATGTCATAGGCGCTCACAAGTGGAGCGGAGATTCAAAATGGACAAATTTCAGGGTAAAAAGGTTGCAGTTGTAGGTCTTGGTATCTCCAACATTGCTGTGATTTCATATCTGCTCAAGCACGACTTAAAGCAGCTGTCTGTTTTTGATACCCGTACAAATCCACCACATGCTGAGGAAGTACCTCGCGGTGTTGATATCAACTTTGGTCCTTTAAACGCTGAGCACTTAAGCTCTTATGACATGTTAGTGGTAAGCCCTGGCTTATCCATCAACACCAAGGAGATTAAGGCAGCTTCAGATGCAGGTGTCGAGGTAGTAGGCGACGTTGAGCTATTTGCTCGTGAGGTTAAAGCTCCAGTAGTTGCAATTACTGGTTCTAATGGTAAGTCCACTGTAACCGCTTTAGTTAGCTACATGTTTGAAAAGGCCGGTATCAAGGCAGCAATCGGAGCTAACTTTGGTAATGCCGTCTTTGACATTCTTTCAGATAGCAATGAGGCCTATGTTTTAGAGCTGTCATCTTTTGAACTTGAGACTACCTCAAGCTTAAAGCTTGCAGCCTGTGTAAATCTCAACGTATCTGAAGATCACCTTGATCGTTATGATGGTGATATTGAGAAGTATGCTGAGGCTAAGCGCCGTATCTTTGCCCACTGCGAGAAGATTATCGTTAACCGCGATGATAAGCGTACTTATCCAATCAAGGATGAAGAGAAGCAGCATATCTACGCTAGCTTTGGCCTAAATAATCAAGAGTATGGTCGTGAGGTTACTGAAAACACCGTGTACCTGTGCGTAAACGGTGAGCGCATTATGGATGCTCGTGACCTTATTATCTGCGGTACTCACAATGAGTTAAATGCATTAGCAGCTATGGCTTTAGCTGATGCTGCTGGTATTCCTCGTGATGTACAGATTCAGGCCTTAAAGACCTTCAATGGTTTAGAGCACCGTTGTCAGTTAGTGCGCATCCTTGAGGGTGTTTCTTACTATAACGACTCTAAGGCTACTAATGTTGCATCTGCAGAGGCAGCTATTACTGGTCTGAGCTCACGTCACAAGAATGGCATCTTGCTCCTGGCAGGCGGTATTGGTAAGGGTCAAGACTTTAGCCCATTAAAGCGCTATTTAGGCAAGGAAATTAAGAAAGTCTTCTGCTTTGGCCGTGATGCCGATAAGCTCTTAGCTTTAGATAAAGAGCGCTGTGTGAGCGTTATGAATATGCGTCAGGCCCTGCGCATGGCAAGTGAAGATGCTAGCGATGGTCAGGCTATTTTATTAAGCCCTGCATGCGCCTCTTTAGATCAGTTCAAGGGTTTTGATGAGCGCGGCCGCGTCTTCGTTGACTTAGTTAATTCCATTAAGTAATCAAGCTTAAGTTTAGGCTAGTATCACTTAGCCATTTAAGCTTGATGTGCTATCTAGCTGTATTTTTAGATATGGCTAGATAGTAGTCGTTCTCCTATACTGCTTTGCCTCTAGATAGGTGCTATAGCCATGTCAGAACATAAGTTCAAGATTGATCAACACACTAAACACGTCGTTCACTTCGATCGCGTCATTATCTTTACTGCGTTGTTGCTGATCTTGATCTCTATCGTGCTGATTTCATCTGCTTCAGTACAAGAGGCATTTACCACTAAAGGTGACTCTTACTATTATTTCAAGCGTCAATTAGTCTTCGTCTCCGTGGCCGTAGTATGGGGGCTCTTGATGACATCAATCCCCTCCAAAGCGTGGTTTGATGCGGCCTTGCCCTTACTAGGTATAGCCTTGTTCTTGATGGTGCTAGTGCTCATCATAGGACGTGAGGTTAATGAGGCTAAGCGCTGGATTGCTATAGGACCAATTAATTTACAGCCAGCAGAAATCTTGAAGCTGGTGTGGATTATTTACTTCTCTAGCTATGCTAGCCGTAAGATTGAGATGGTGCGTCACGAGAAAGCAGGCTTTATTAAGCCAATGATGTTCTTAGTGGGTATTTCATTCTTACTCTTGCTGCAGCCAGACTTTGGTTCCTTAGTAGTAGTGACCGCCATTACCTTCGGTATTTTGTTTGTAGCTGGTGCAGGTCTATTAAAGTATCTTATTACACTGTGCTTTGTGGCTGCTGCTGGCGGCCTTATGATTATCTTCCAGCCGTACCGTATTGCACGTGTGACCTCCTTCTTAGACCCATGGCAAGATCGCTTTGGCTCTGGATATCAGCTTACCCAATCTCTAATGGCATTCGGTCGAGGTGGTTTAACTGGCGATGGTATTGGTAACTCTATCCACAAGTTAGGTTATTTGCCTGAGGCACATACTGACTTCATCACTTCAATCTTGGGTGAAGAGTGTGGCTTTATTGGCGTATGCTTTGTGATTTTCTTAGAGTTCATCATAGTGACAAAGGCTATTATCTTAGCCACACGCATTTTACGTCAGAGAGCTCAGTTCCAAGGCTATGTGGCCTTTGCGATTGGTTTATTCTTCTGTTTGCAGACTGTAATTAACATAGGTGCAGCCTCAGGTGGTCTGCCAACTAAAGGTCTGACATTGCCATTAGTATCTTATGGTGGTTCATCCTTGGTAGTCTGTATTTGGGCAGTGGCCATACTTTTGCGCATCGATTATGAATGGCGTACAGAACAGCTTGGTGAGTTTAAATACAATAATTAGCTGGTATAGGAAAGCCTAAGCAATACGCAGCAAGTTGGGCTTTTAATTGAAGCTGTAGAAGTAATGGTCTAAGTCATATTGCTACAGTAAGAATTATGGATACTTAACTGAGTGGCACTTATCTAAGGTAAGTGAAAATTAGGACAAAATCATTAGAGGGTACTATGAGCAAGAGAGTTTTAGTCATGGCTGGCGGCACCGGCGGCCATGTATTCCCTGCAATGGCTATCGTAAAAGAGCTGCAGTCACGTGGCCATACTGTTGAGTGGCTCGGTACCCGTGGCCGTATTGAAGAGCGTGTAGTGCCAGCTGCAGGCATTAATATTCACTATATTGATGTCAAAGGTGTGCGTCGTAACGGCATTATGTCTTTGTTAAAGGCTCCGTTTATGGTGATGCATGCTGTATCTCAGGCCAAGAAAGTCATTAAAGAGTTTAAGCCAGATGTGGTTATTGGCTTTGGTGGCTATGCTTCAGGACCTGGTGGTGTTGCAGCCTCTTTAAGTGGTATTCCGCTTATTTTGCATGAGCAAAATGCAGCTGCAGGCTTAACCAACCGTTTGTTATCCCGCTTTGCCTCTAAGATCTTACTAGGCGTGGGCAATGCCTTTAATGGCCCAAAAGTAGAAAGTGTAGGTAATCCTGTACGTTCTGAGATTCTTGCCTTGCATAGTCAAGAGCGCAGCTTTGAGCACGAGGATGGTAAGACTCGTATCTTGGTAATTGGCGGTTCATTAGGCGCAGTTGCTTTAAATAAAGCAGTGCCAGCAGCTTTAGAAGGCTTTAATGACAATGAGGTCAGTGTCTTCCATCAGTGTGGTAAAGACCGCTCAGAGGAAACAGCTCAGCTCTACAAGAATGTAAAGTGCGAGTTTGTAACTTCAGACTTTGTTGAGGATATGGCCTCTGCCTATCGTAATGCCGACTTAATCATCTGTCGTGCGGGCGCTTCTACTGTCTCTGAGGTGAGCGCAGCAAAGCTACCTGCTATCTTTGTTCCGCTGCCAACTGCTGTAGATGATCATCAGACCAAAAATGCCCAGTCTTTAGTTTCAGTTGGCGCAGCAAAGCTGCTTCCACAGTCTGAGCTTACAAGTGAGGCTCTCCATCAGCTGATCGTAGAGCTAAGAAATCCTCAGACTCTAAAGGCTATGTCCGAGGCTGCTGCAAAGGCTGCCAAGCTTGATGCAACCACTCGTGTAGCTGATATTGCTGAAGAGCTCGCCAACAAGTAGAGCCAACTAAACAGCTCTTAGTGCTGCGCTGCAATGACAGAGTCTTTTGGCGTACTGCGCAGCGTTATGCCTATGTCTTATTGCGTGCCCAGCTTGTTGCTTGCCAAGCCTATTGCACACCCAGCTTGCTGCATGCAAGTCTATTGCACCCCCAGCTTGTTGCTTGCCAAGCCTATTGAACACTCAGCTTATTGCTAGCCAAGCTTATTGCACACCCAGCTTATTAGCTGGGTTTTGCTTATATATGCTGTCAAAGACATCCATTCTTAACGTCTTTATGGATTTGCTGTTAATTGCTCTCGTTTTGGGACTGTGCAGGGCATAAATAATGAGGGTGATTTAACAGGCATTTGTCAGTAAGGCAATTTTAGACTAAGATCATAGTTTTGCTTTTCTATTCACTAAAGGCACTTGTCGAAAAGAAATCAGCAGTGAAAGCGCTTGTAGATACGGTTTTAATAGTGTTTATGCGTGGGCGGTGTAAGGCATTTTATAGACCTTATATTGCTGGTTGGATTTCGACAGTTGCTTTAAAGGTTAGTAGCGCTTTTATTACTAACGGCTAAGTTACGATACTTACAGTTAGTGCTTGGCATATTTTGCTTGTTTGTCTAGCAACTACTCTTTAGTCTCACGATGTTAATCTGTGGCAAAAACTAGGATGTTCGCTGCCTAAAGTAGCGATTATGAGTTTTCCTAGTACATGGGATATAAGTTACTAATACTAACGCGCTAGCCATTGCTTAAATTTTTATAAGGCTGAGATAGCCTGAGATTGTTATGAACAAAATGCCTAATTTTGAAAAGGTTCCTCATATGCACAAGGTGCGTCGCATCCATTTTGTTGGTATTGGCGGCTCAGGCATGTGCGGTATTGCTGAAGTATTAAAAAATGAGGGTTATGAGGTCTCAGGCTCTGACATTGCAGATGGCAAGGTTACACAACGTTTAGCCTCTCTTGGTATTAAAATTTTTATTGGCCATAAGGCTGAAAATATCGAGGGTGCTTCGGTCGTGGTGGTATCTTCTGCTATCCACAAGGGTAACCCTGAAATCGATGCAGCCGTAGAGCGCCGTATTCCTGTGGTGCGCCGTGCCGAGATGCTAGGTGAGTTAATGCGTTACCGTTACGGCATTGCTGTAGCAGGTACTCATGGTAAAACCACTACTACCTCATTAATCTCCTCTATCTTTGCTGAAGCAGCACTGGATCCAACTTTCGTTATTGGAGGACTGCTCAACTCAGCAGGCACAAATGCACGCTTAGGCACAAGCCGCTTCTTAATTGCTGAGGCAGATGAGTCTGATGCTTCATTCTTACATCTGCAGCCAATGTTAACTGTAGTTACCAATATCGAGCCAGATCATCTTGAGACCTACGGCGGTGACTTTAATAAGTTAACTGATACCTTTGTACAGTTCCTGCACAACTTACCATTCTATGGTGTGGCTGTAGTTTGTATTGATGATCCAACTGTAGAGAGCATTATTCCAAGAATTGGTCGTCAAGTAATTACTTATGGCGTTAGTGAGAAAGCTGACTTACAGGTCACTAACTTCATTCAGATGGCGGCAGGTTCATTGTTTACTGTCAAGCGTAAGAATGGTAATGATCTAAATGTGAAGCTGCCTTTGCCAGGACTTCATATGGCCAAAAATGCTACAGCCGCGATCGCCGTGGCGCTTGAAGAAGGCATTGAAGAGAAGTTTATCTTAAGTGCTTTAGAACATTTTGAAGGTGTAGGTCGTCGCTTCCAGCGTTATGGCAGATACTTAGCTCCTAAGGGTCTAGTTAGCATTGTCGATGACTACGGGCATCACCCATCAGAGGTTAATGCAACGATTAAAGCAATTCGTGAGGGTTGGCCAACAAGACGCTTGGTCATGGTATTCCAGCCTCACCGCTATAGCCGTACCCGTGATCTCTATGAAGACTTTGTAAAGACTTTACAGCAGGTAGATGTGCTTATCTTAGTTGAGGTTTACTCTGCTGGTGAGTCTAAAATTCCTGGTGCTGATGGTCGTCATCTGTGCCACTCCATCAGATCTCAAGGTCGCATTGAACCTCACTTTGTTGAGTCTGTTCAAGAGGTGCCTGAACTGTTAGATGCATTGTGTGAAGAGGGCGATATTGTGCTTACTCAAGGTGCAGGCAATGTAGTTCAGGTTGCAGGTATGCTGACACAGCGTTGGGATAAGTCAGATCGCGATTTTATTAAGAAAGCCTAAGCATTATTTTCAATGCTGATAGTGAATGATGGGTGCTAAAAAGAATCTTGTTTAGCATCCAATCTTGCGTTTTTGTTTGTTTGCCATATATCATTCACTATAGTGCAATGTTTAGGTGTTAACCTACAGTTAAGTAGTTTCAGTATTTAGGAACGGCAAAGTGGCGATAGGAAAGCAGCGTTCACGCAGACGTAGAAGTAGAGCAGGATTTATCTTGTCTGTGCTCTTCTTTGTAGGCTTTCTCTTAGTCTCTATCAAAGGATATGAGCTACTCTTTGACTACGCTAAGTCAGAGCAGACTTTTCCGATTTCTCGTGTCACTGTTGAAGGTGAGTTTGAGTTTCTAACTAAAGAAGAGATCATTGATACTGTAGCTAAGATAGCTGCCGGTAAGAACTTGGTAGCGCTGGATCTAGCTCCTGTGCATAATGCTTTATTGCGTATGCCGTGGGTGAGCAAGGTTTCAGTAAGAAAGAAAATGCCTGACACTTTAAGCGTGGTGATTGAAGAGCATCACGCCTCAGCACGCTGGCGAAACTCAGGATATTACGATGCGCTTAGTGAAAGCGTGTTCTATCCTGATATGCAAAGATTTAATTTGCCATTAGTTACCTTAAGTGCGCAGCATGACACATTGGCCGCTGGTTTATATGCACATGCCGCGAAGTTTATTGAGATGACTAAGGGCACACAATATATGATTCGCGAAGTGCACTTAGATGCAACGCGCGGCTATCGTATATTACTTGAGGGAGATGTTTGGCTTATCTTAGGTCGTGCCGCGACAGAAGATATGCCTTTTATTCGCCTTAAACGTTTTCTTCTAGCATTCCCTCAGACCAAATTGAAGCTCAACGAGATTTCCTATGTAGATTTGCGCTATGTCAATGGTTTTGCAGTGGGTGACCGTAATCCACCTGAAACGGTCGCGCCTCAATAGGTAATTTTGCTTTTAAGTATCTTTAGTGTTTTGTGCACGATAAGTGATTTAAGCTTCATGACGTATTAACGACAAAGACCATGCACTGAATGGCAACATATTTGTGTTTCTACCGGATAAGATTTAGCTATTTAGATAGAATGGCGATCTAAATAACTAGGTCATACAGCTATCAGGGAGTGCAACCCCTGAACAAGTCAGTCAAGAGGACAGGAGATATTGCATGTTTTTAAAAGGGGACAAGGCGGCTAAAGATCATGACAACGCCCCAGATCCTTTGGTAGCAGTCGATATTGGCACCTCTAAGATTCGTCTTATTGCAGGCAGCGTTGATGAGGAAAATATTGTAAACATCAGTTACTATGCTGAAGTGTCCTCATCAGGTGTAAGTAATTCTTCAGTAAGCAGTATCGATAAGCTTGCTGACAAGCTTGCTGAATTGATTGACGATTACGAGAATAAAACAGGTAGAACTTTCTCTCATTGCGTAATGGGCATTTCTGGTCGCCATATTGAATCATGTAATGAGTCTGGTTCCGCAACTGTTCCTACCTCATATGTAACTGTATCTGATCGTGACCATGCTATTGAAGATGTGCGTGCAATTGTCTTTGGCGAGTACAAGCATTTAATTCATCTTATTCCAAATAGCTATACTCTTTCAGGCACTACTACTCGTGATGACCCAATTAATATGCGTGGCTCACGATTAAAGGTAAATGCGCACTTGATTAACTGTAATGAGGATCAAGAGAGTAACTTCCGCTCTGCTTTTACCAAGCTTACAAAGAGTTTTAACATTGATCATGTAATCTACTCAGGTATTGCCGCTGCTGATGCAGTCCTAACCGAAGAAGAAAAAGAGATTGGTGTTTGTTTAATTGATATCGGTGGTGGTTCTGTAAACGTATCTGTTTATGATCAAAATGACCTTGTGATGACCTTCGGCGTTGAGCAAGGTGGCACTGGTATCACTCGCGAGATTGCTACTCGTTACGGCATTCCTCTGTCTACTGCCGAGATGATCAAGGTTAATTATGGCTTAGCTCATCCAGCATTATTAACTGAGGAAAATAAGAACAAAGGCTTATCTATCCCAGTTAACAACGGAGAGGAGCCTCGAGCTGTTGCTTTTAGTGATTTGGCCAAAGTAATTGGTCTTAAGCTTAGCGACATTCTCAAGATAGTTTCAGATCGTATTGATCACAAAAAGCGTACTGAGGGCATTGATATTACTCTCGGTGCTGGTTTCGTGCTCACAGGCGGTGTTGCTTGTACACGCGGTATGGCAACCTTAGCCTCTAACATGCTTGCTCCTCGTGACAGTAGCCAGCGTGTGAAGGCTCGCGTTGGTATTCCTTGCGGTGTAACAGGATCTGATGAAGTTGCAAAGCCTGATTGTGCCACAGCTGTAGGTCTCTTGCGTTTTGCTAACTCACTGACAGCTCAAGAGCATCGTAATTTAGCTATGCAAAAAGAAGAAAAGGCTTCTAATGGTGTGATTAAACGTGGTTACACCTGGATTAGAAACTGGCTTGCTCACGAGTTTTAGTTTGCAAAATAAGTAGCGCACTTCTTAACGATGAATATGTGTAGTTCTATCGTGAATTGCTAAGAATGTACACGTTAAGATAAGTGCGTGCGGTCATTTAACAACGAGCAAGATTATGCATACATATGCAAATAATCATGTAAAACTCGATGTTTTGACTGCTATAAGATTTTTTATGTGGCTTTTATACATGGCATACTTGCAATTTAGCCACCTCTAAAAATGAGACAAAATGGCGTGTTGAAGCTATTTTGTTAGGCCTTAATACCCTAGGCCTGTACCAAAACTGTGCGAGATTCCACATATTAGTCATCTTTGTGAGGCTACGATGATGATATTTGCAGAGTTTTAAGGGTATAATGTACGACACACTAATGTTAAGTAAGATGCTCAGTATCTACCTTATGGGAGTTTTATGGACGATTTTGTTGTGGATTCAGTAGTCCCAAGTACTGCCGGAACTGAAGCAGGCATTCACTCTGCTCAAAAGTGCGTGATTCGTGTTTTAGGTGTAGGCGGCGGCGGTGGTAACTCACTGCAGCACATGATCAATCAAAGTCTCACCGGAGTTGAGTTTATTGCCGTAAACACCGATGCTCAGGCTTTAAACCGCTCAACTGCCCCATTAAAGGTACAGATCGGCGTTAAGCTGACTAACGGTTTAGGCGCAGGTTGTGATCCAAATAAGGGTCGTAAGGCTGCTGAGGAAAGTAAGGAAGATATTAAGAAGTTACTCTTTAATTCTGACTTAGTTTTCATTACTGCCGGCATGGGCGGTGGTACCGGTACTGGTGCTGCTCCTATCATTGCAGAAATCGCCAAAGAGACTGGTGCTATCACCATTGCTGTTGTTACTAAGCCTTTCAACTTCGAAGGCCGTCGTAAGATGGTTAATGCTGAGGCTGGTATTACCGAGCTGTCAAAGCACGTTGACTCTCTTATCGTTATTGATAACGACAAGCTCCTTAAGAACTTAGGTTCAAACATCTCAATCATCAACGCCTTCAACGAGGCTAACGATGTATTGTTAAATGCTGTTAAGGGCATTACCGATTCTATTACTGCTCCTGGTTACATTAACCTGGACTTCTCTGACGTTAAGACCATTACCCGTGGTCGTGGCCATGCCATGATCGGTAACGGTGTAGGTCAGGGTGCAAACTTCATTGAAGATGCTGTACAGCGTGCTATTCACTCACCTCTGATTGATCAGGTTGATATTAAGAGTGCAACCGGTCTGCTCGTGAACGCACGTATTAACCATAACTTCCCAATTGCTAAGTGGGAGCAGATCTGTAAGGAAATTCAGAACTACGCTGATGACGAGGCAGACTGCAAGTACGGTATTATTTTCGACGATCAAATCGCTGAAGATCAGATCGTGGTTACTATTCTGATTACTGGTATCTCTGGTTCAGAGTCTAACTCTAAGGACAATGCTGCAGCTGCAGTGCGCTCAAGTGTCAACAATCGACGCAATAGCCCATCAGCTCCACAGGATCCTGGTTTCTTTAGACAGGCTCAGATGAATGGTTATGCTCCTGCTCAGCAGCGCATGCCACAGGATGTTCCAGCACAGCGCCCACAGTCAGTTCCTGGTCGCAACTACTCCCAGGCAACTGGTATGGCTCCAACTGGCTACTCCAACATTGAAGCTAAGGAAGCCTCACTTGGTAACAAGGCTGTTGGCGATGATTGGAATGATGCCAACGAGCTGCCAACAATCTTCCGTAACAAGGTTTAATTTTCCATTAACTTTAGTGTCGAGTACTGCATACTCCCATGCAGTACGCTAAAAAGCCCGGTCCTCCGGGCTTTTTTATGCATGTCATATCCTAAGCTACTATTTCTTAAGTAATCTTCATTCCTTTATCCTCACGGTAAATTGCCTTTCTTATCTACATTCCCCCATTTTCATAGCTTTTTCCTTTGGTATGGTTTTTTAGCTGTATCCTAAATTTTTAATTACATTAAAGCTTTTACTTTATGCTTTGACAAAGTCTTATACGGACAAGCTTTTTATAGCATCGAGATTTCATTGCATGAGCATGAGTTAAGTTAGAAACGAAGGCTAAGCTTGCTTTTTTAGAGCATTTACATACATAGATACGATGTAATTTTTTTAATTATATTGTGTATTCGTGGCTTTCTTTGGAGGCCTTGTCTCATGCTGAAAGTATATGACTTGGAAAAGATGGCATATACGCGCTATAATTTAAAATCACCTGTATAAGAAAGCGTGCGCAGATGTGCACCTGAGGAGACTTATGAGCGACTTTGTTGTGCAGTCTGTATCACCTAGCAGTCCAGCAGACTTTGGATCTATGATTCGTGTCGTCGGTATTGGTGGCGGTGGTTGTAACTCGCTGCAGTATATGATTAATCAAAGCCTGCAAGGCGTTGAGTTCATTGCTGTAAATACTGATGCTCAGACATTAAACCGTTCTACTGCATCACTGAAGGTACAGATCGGTGTAAGACAGACTAATGGTCTGGGTGCTGGAGGTAATCCATATAAGGGTCGCGAAGCTGCTGAAGAGTCTCGTGAGGACTTAAAGCAAATTCTGCAGGACTCTAAAATCGTATTCTTAACTACAGGTCTCGGTGGTGGTACCGGTACAGGTGCAACTCCTGTTGTAGCTCAGATTGCTAAAGAGTTAGGTGCGCTTACCATTGCAGTTGTGACCCGTCCTTTCTACTTTGAAGGCCGTAATCGTACTATCAATGCCAATGCAGGTATTACTGAGCTCACTAAGTACGTTGACTCTATCGTTGTGGTGGATAACGATAAGCTCTTAAAGTCTCTTGGTCAGAATATCTCTGTATTAAATGCTTTCAATGAGGCTAATGCTGTACTGTATAACGCAGTACGTGGCATTTCCGACGCAATTACAGGTGCTGGCTTCATTAACTTAGACTTAGCTGACGTTGATATCATTATGCGCTCTCGTGGTCATGCCTTAATTGGTCTTGGCCGTGGTCGTGGTGTTAACTTTATTGCTGATGCAGTACACAATGCTGTACATAACCCACTGATGAGCTCTAGTGATGTTAAGCGTGCTACAGGTATGCTCGTTAATGCTCATGTAAGTCCAAACTTCCCAATCTTAAATTGGGATATGGTGAATACTCAGCTCTTAAGTTACACCGATCCAGAGGCTGATATTAAGTACGGTCTGATTTTCGATGACTCTTTAAACGAGGACGAAATCGAGATCACCATTATCATTACAGGCTTTAACTCTAATGATGATGCCTATTCTGGTTCTTCACAAAATATTACTCGAGCCCATGCTATTCCTCAAAACTTAGGCTCAAATACTCCTCTGCCTGTTAAGTCCATGGACGATAGCTTCTTAAGAAAGAATGTACAGACAGCAGATCGTAGTGCTTCAGCAGCTCCTGTAGCTCCAGCTGCTCAGGCTGCTACATATGCACCAAGTGATGCTCCAGTACAAACTGAGCAGCAATACGCTAAGGCTGTAGGCTCTGATTTCGATGAGGAAATGCCAGAAGTCTTCCGTAACAAGATTTAGCGCATAGATAACATCAGTTTGCATTGAAAAAGGCGTTGCATGGCAACGCCTTTTTCAATTGTACGCTCTATTAATTTTTAATCTTAATGGCATGGGATTAAAGTATAGTGGAAAACAGTGAAAGCTGAGGCATAAGTGATATCTATGGCTGATACTTATATTTGACGTGTGATTTTCTGATGTAAGTAGGCTTAGCTTATTGCATATGGTAATGGCTTTGGGTAAAAAGGTTGCGTGATAGTCGTTACAAATTTGATGATGCTTACTCAAATTAATGTGATTAGACTGGCATTCATTCGTAGTCTATGATGCTGTAACTAGGCAGATATGTTATATATCACAATTGCATGGTCATAGTTGAGATAGCTGTTATAGAATGGTTTTTCAACAAGCTCCATTTATGTTGAGCCCATAGTGGTGCTTCTATATTTCACATTGCCATCGATTTTGCTTACTAATCGATGCAAAGTGCTTTAAAATGGGCGTCCTTATGCGATTGGCCTTTGCCGACTTTAAATAATTTCTTAGTCAGAGCTTTATATAGGCGTTATTGCATTTGTTGACAAACACCAGCTGATTTTATCCATAGTGCAGCAATTGCCATGTCATCAATTTTCAGTGCCATTTGGTTACTGTCAGTTCAATGGTCAGGCTAGAGCTTCAACACTAAACTTATAGATTTTGGATAAATATCTATGCTAGGTTGCTATACATTGGTTTTCAGAGGATGTTTTTTTCCTATCTGTTTAAACCATGAAGTGTAGCAATTTAAGAAATCAGACAAAGATTTGGGGTTTTAAAGCGAGATATTTACGTTTCACAATCTGCTTTATAACCTTCTTTGCCTTGCTGTTTTAGGTGCTCTTACATTCTATTGCACATTAGTTTTGGTACATCATCTTCAGGCATAGTTACTACATAAGGACTTCGATTTTCTCAATAAGCAATCTAAATTGCTCTACATAAACAAGCTTCTGTTAATTTCATATAGCTCATCAATATTACGGCCATATCGATTAAAGCTGAAGTTTGCACTTGCATGTCTTATAAAACTTAAATTCTTAATTACAGGACATGGAATTAATGCTTGAGAGTCGCATGCTTATATAGGCAATAACAAGCCTGTTTATTAGGAAGGAGCTGCAATGTCAGCGCTTAATCTGAACGCGTCATTTAAAGGTCAAGGTGCTGGTGATTCTAGCAAGTCACCTAAAATTGAGCACTCCTTGGTAAAGCGTATTGGTTTGATTTCAGTTGCTGCAGCTGTAGTGGCATTTATCTCCATTACTGCAGTGTTTTATCGTATTTCAGCGGCATTGATTGAAGGCGAGATCATTTCAAAACAGCTGCCAGCTGAAACTAATATCATCGCAAGCAACATACGCGCAAACATTGATCCATACATTGCACTCTCTCGCTCGATGGCTCAATCTGTTTACACTATCGACTGGATGCAAAAGGGAGAGCCAGAGTCTGGCAAGGCCTTGTTTAAGGAAAGCAGTCTGGCAATCAAGGAAAACAACAATCTGTTCTCTACTTTCCTAGCCTCGTTTATCTCTAATGTTTACTTCTTCAATGGTGATAATGCCGGTGCATTGGACATCAACGGTAAAGACTCATGGATGCAAGGCATTGTGAACTCTACTCGCGACTATGAAGTAAACATGGATAAGGATCGTAATACTGGAGATCTTGCCTTATATATTAACTACAAGGTTAAAGATACGAACGGCAAGGTTATCGGTATTACTGGCGCTTCTGCTCAGATCAATAGCATGAAGGATATGATCAAGGCTCAGAAGTTAGGCAAGTCAGGATACTTCTTCTGTATCAATGACTCAGGCTTAATTCAGCTGCATACAAATCAGGATTATATTCTCAAGACCAATGTAAATGATATCGAGCCTGGTATGCTCGATGTGATCTTACAGACGGTTAACAACCCAGGGCACTCTGCATTTTTTACCTCAAAACGAGATGGGCAGGAATACATTTTAGTAGCTATTAAAGATCCTACGCTTGAGTGGATCATTGTTGGTCGTGTACTTAAGTCTGAGGTTATGGCTCCACTCAAGAGCATTTTGCTGCAGTCTAGTGTTGTTATCGTGGTAATGATCTTAGCTCTGCTTGCTTTTAACAGCTATATCTCACGTATCCTTAACCAACGCTTAAGCTTGCTACATCTGAACATTACTTCATTCTCAGATTTCTTTGAGCGTAAGACTAATGAGCCTAATATGCAGCGTCCTTCCACTGTTGATGAAATTGGTTCTGCCGTTCAGACTCTGTGTAATATGGGTGATAAGATCGAGGCTGGCCTTAAGGACAATATGGCAGCAATGCATGCCGTGCAAAATACCATTGATAATGTGAACAAGGGTAACCTTAAGGATCAGGTTGGCTATAAGAGTAACGATAAGTATATTTCTGTGCTCATCGACTCTTTAGACCATACCATTGCCACTGTTAATACTGTTATGAATGAGGCAACTACGGTCTTAGGTTCATACGCTCAAAACGATTTCCAAGCGCGTATCAATAGCAATGAGTTTGAAGGCCAGTACAGCCATCTGTTAACTGGTATTAACCGTTTAGGCGATGCTGTCTGTGCTCTGCTACGTGAGTACAAGGAACTGTCTGATCACTTAAAGGATAAGTCTAGCCAGCAAACCTTAGCTGTATCAACTGTAGCAACCGCTCTTAAAGAGCAGCTCGGCCTTATTGATGGTACTTTGGCTGCAACTAGAAATATTACTCAGTCCAATGTTGAAGTAGGTCGTCGTACTATTGAGATTGAGGAAAACGCCTCTCGCATTCAAAACGTAGTAGCCAAGATTCGTGAGGTGGCTGACCAGACTAACTTACTAGCACTGAATGCTGCAATTGAAGCAGCCCGTGCCGGCGAGCATGGTCGTGGCTTTGCTGTGGTAGCTGATGAGGTGCGCTCACTTGCTAGCGTCACTCAGAGCAGCCTCAATGACATTATCTCAATTGCAGATTTACTCATTGAGAATATCCACACCTTAAAGAACTCAGTACAAACTCAGTCAGACTCTATTCAGATGATTGAGCAGTCCTCCGATGAGCTGCGTGCAAATAGCCAGAACAATGCAACCTTGGTTAACGACGCACAAAGCATCACCAGAGAGCTTGATTCCTTAGCTGAGCGTATCTCTCAAGAGGTCTCATCTAAGCGTTTCTAAAAGTCCTGTATTTTCATACATGCCTTAAGGCACCACGTCCTTAAGTCGCCACGTCTTTAAGGCATGCGGCACGTCAGGTAAAACCACCGTCAAGGTCTAACACCTGTAAGGTAAAACACCATGATGTGCCGCCCTTCCGTTTCTAGGCCTCAGTCTTACGCCTTAAGAGCCTTTCTTTTGAGCTCCACAACATCTCCCGATATAGCAGCTGTTAATTTCAATCACGTCTTTTGCAAAAGCCAGATGCCAGCATAGCTGTACCTTGTGCCAACATAGCCGTACCTTGTGCCAGCATCAGCAGGTCGCTTCTAAGAAGTTCTAGTAAAGCATTAACAAACACTTAAGTGCATTAGTAGCTTTGAGTTTGGGGAATTTTGCCTCTTGTCTGCTAATGCTTAGGATGTTAAGAATTTAGTAGGCTCTAATCTGCCTATATATACAAATAGCAGTATGGCGCAAGGTGCAGTGCTATTATTTTTGTGGGAACTATCTGTAATTCTGGATGTCTAATCGACAGCAGTGAGTTAAAGTGGCAACCAAGTGCTTTAGTAAGCAACTACTTTTAAGCTTAGGGCTTAAAGACAATTTTGATGTGAATCCAATTTAGCGCTAAGTTTATAAGGCTATACTGTACATGTAAGATCCGTTGTACTAATCTTTCTAGATCAGCAAGACTATTTGTTAAATAGTCCTGAGATAGTCAAAATCATCTCTTTTGTCTCGATCGATATTTATTGTTGAGATAAGATGTCAAAAAAAACATGATTTTGATCAAAGTTTGTATTAGAATTATGCGGATTTAGATTGCAAAGATGCCTTTGCATTCAGTTCTGATACATAGTCGTAGGAGAGCAATTCCATGGTACTACAGAGAACAGTAAAAGAAGCGGTTTCTGCTACCGGAATTGGCCTGCATTCAGGCAAGAAGGTAGAAGTAACTTTTCGCCCTGCTCCAGCCGACACTGGTATTGTCTATACCCGTACAGATTTAGATCCTCAGGTATCAATTAAGTGCGAGCCAGAGGCAGTGCGCGATACTCAGCTGTGCACCGCATTAGTTAACCTTGACGGTGTTCGTATTTCAACTGTTGAGCACTTAACTGCAGCTTTAAGCGCATTAGGTATTGATAACCTGTATGTTGATGTCAACGCACCAGAGCTCCCTGTAATGGATGGCTCATCTCAGCCGTTCATCTACCTGTTTGAGTCAACTGGCATTCAAGAGCTTAATGCTCCAAAGAAGTTCATCCGCGTAAAGCGTCCAGTACGTGTTGAGGATGGCGACAAGTGGGCTGAGCTGACTCCATCCGATGCTTTTAGTGTTGATCTCACTATCGATTTCAATCACCCAGCAATGGACAAAGAGCTGCAGCACTTTGCTATGGAGTTCTCTGGTAAGAACTTCGTAAAAGAGCTTTCTCGTGCACGTACTTTCTGCTTCATGCGTGATGTTGAGTACATGCATAGCCACAACCTTGCTTTAGGTGGTTCACTTGAGAACGCTGTAGTGCTCGATGACTTCCGCGTGATCAATCCAGACGGTCTGCGTTATCCAAACGAGTTTGTTAAGCACAAGATGTTAGATGCTATTGGTGACCTCTACATGAATGGCCACAGCATCTTAGGCAACTTCAAGGCATACAAGACTGGTCACAAGCTGAACAATATGCTCTTACGTGCCGTTTTAGCTGATGCAGCTAACTACGAAGTTATCGAAATCGAGCGTGAGAGAGCAACTAACAACGCCATCGACTTCTTAGGCGAGCGTGATTGTGCTCCAGTAATGGCAGGCCACAAGTTAGTTCTTAACTAATTAATTATCTGACTAGCGATAGTCGAGTATTTGATTAAATGCCGCTTTAGCGCCTCAAAGTGCTAAGGCGGTTTTTGTTTTTACCCACCAAGTTTTCCCAAGCCACGCTCACCTTGAGCCTAATACTGACCAAACATTAGGCTATATATCGATTTAGTATCTCAAAGTTCTGCCATCCAATAAGGCCTTCCTTATCCAAGCACCACAGATATTCGACTTACTAGCAGTGGCATTTGCCTAAATCTTGTCATAAGTTGCAATCGGGCTTATGCTCAAGACTAAGTTTACTAAAGGATTTTAGCTTGGAGGGTGCATGAGGATAGTATCAGGATGGCTTGAAGGAGAGGGCATAAGGCAGGTTCCTACCCCGAACTTCAATAAGAGACCAAAAGGCGAGATTTCCATGATTGTCATGCACTGCATCTCGCTACCACCAGCTCAGTACGGTGGTCCATATGTAGATCAGCTCTTTACTAACTCCTTGCATGGTGAGGATCATCCATACTTCAAAGATATTTGTAATATGGAGCTATCCACCCACCTCTTTATCAACCGTGACGGTCTCATAACTCAGTACGTATCCTTCCTAGATCGTGCCTGGCATGCAGGGCGAAGTTCTTATAAAGGCCAGCTAGAGTGTAATGACTTTGGTATTGGTATCGAGCTTGAGGGCACTGATAGCGACGTCTATACCGATGCGCAATATGCTGCCTTAAATCAGATTCTTCCACTCATAAAAGAGGCATACCCTCTCATTGGAGATCGCATAGCCTCTCATTCAGAGGTAGCTCCAACCCGCAAGACTGATCCAGGCCCTTACTTTGATTACAGCCGCATCGGCGTGCCGCACGACTAGCATTCCACGGTATAGCTATAGCCGCATCGGCGTGTTGCACTAGTAGCATTCAACACCATCTGTTAGAGATTGGTAGGCTAATGAGCGCTGTTAAGTGAGCTTGCTAGGCTTTATTACTGATCTGGTGCAAGATGGTAGAGGCTGAAAATATATTGCATTAATGTGGTGCACTAAGTTGTAGCCGCAAAAAGTTGGCTAGACTTGTCTAGATAATTTGACTGTTTGATCTCTGTTCACATTGAGATTGCAGTTATTCACAGATTTCAGGGGGATGAGGGGCACTATGGCTCAAGAGTATTTATCCGACTATTTCCTAAAAGCTAATGAGAGAGCACGTCAGCACATTGAGCCGCTGCCATTGAACAGCTCTGAGGTTAGTGAGCTTATTGAACTGTTAAAGGATCCGCCAGCAGGTTCTGAGACCGTTTTATTTAATCTTCTGGCTAACCGTATTCCACCTGGTGTGGATGAGGCCGCCAAGATTAAGGCTGAGTTCTTATCTGAAGTTGCTTTTGGCAAAGTTGAGAGTCCATTAGTAAGCCCAGAGCAGGCTGTAGAGCTGCTTGGTAATATGAAAGGCGGCTACAACGTTGCCCCGCTGATCTCTCTTTTAAATGATGCAGAGCTTGGCGAAGATGCCGTAGATGCACTTGAGCACACTCTCATGATCTACGATGCCTTTGATGATGTGGCTAAGCTTGCAAAAGAAGGATCTGTAAATGCCAAAGAGCTGATTAGCCGTTGGGCTGACGCTTCATGGTTTACCTCACGTGATGCTCTGCCTGCATCCCGTAGCTATACCGTATTTAAGGTTACAGGCGAGATCACCACCGACGATCTCTCACCTGCTTCTGATGCATGGTCACGTCCAGATATCCCACTACACGCACTGGCCATGTTCAAAAACTCTCGTGATGGTTTAACTCCAGATGAAGAGGGTGTAACTGGCCCAGTTAAACTCATTAACTCCTTAAAGGCTAAAGGTTTACCAGTAGTCTTTGTTGGTGACGTGGTTGGTACTGGTTCTTCACGTAAGTCTGGCACTAACTCTGTTCTCTATCACTTTGGTGATGAGATCGAGGGTGTTCCAAACAAGAAAGCTGGTGGTTTAGTTTTAGGCGGTAAGATCGCCCCAATTTTCTATAACACCTTAGAAGACTCAGGTGCTCTGCCAATTGAGCTTGATGTTTCAGCTTTCAATACTGGCGATGTCATTGAAGTTAACTTCGACAAAGGCACTGTAACTAAGCAAGGTCAAAGTGAAGTAGCAGCAAGCTTTAGCCTGCGTCCAAGCCTCATTGATGAGGTAAGAGCTGGTGGCCGTATTCCTCTTATTATTGGCCGTGCGCTTACCAAGCGTGCTTGTGAGTTCTTAGGTAAGGACTTACCTGATGTCTTTGCCAAAGAAAGCAGCACTTGCTCAAGTGAAAGCAAGAAGGGCTTTACCCGTGCTCAGAAGATCGTAGGTCGTGCTTGTGGTCTTGAGGGTGTTCGTCCTGGTCAGTACGTTGAGGTTAAGGTAACTACCGTAGGTTCTCAGGATACTACTGGCCCAATGACTCGTGATGAGCTTAAGGACTTAGCATGCCTTAAGTTTACTGCTCCATTAGTGATGCAGTCATTCTGTCATACCTGCGCCTACCCACGTCCAGTAGACGTAGAAAACCACAAGAGCATGCCTAAGTTCATGATTGAGCGTGGTGGTGTAGCTCTGCGTCCTGGTGATGGTGTTATTCACTCATGGTTAAACCGCATGTGTCTGCCTGACACTGTTGGTACTGGTGGTGATAGCCATACCCGTATGCCTTTAGGTATCTCATTTCCAGCTGGCTCTGGCTTAGTTGCCTTTGCTGCAGCAACAGGTATGATGCCTTTAGATATGCCTGAGTCTGTATTAGTACGCTTTACTGGTACTCGTAAGCCAGGTATTACTCTGCGTGATTTAGTTCATGCCATCCCTTACTTTGCTAGAAAGCAGGGTATGCTCACCTTAGATAAGAAGGGCAAGATCAACGTCTTCTCAGGTCGTATTCTCGAGATTGAAGGTCTTGAGGATCTTTCTGTAGAGCACGCCTTTGAGCTTGCTGATGCTTCTGCTGAGCGTTCAGCTGCAGCATGCGCTATTGATCTGAACTTAGATAGCGTATGTGCTTACTTAAAGAGCAACTCAGCTTTATTAAAGGAAATGGCTCAAGAGGGCTACAAGGATAAGGATGCACTGCTGCGCCGAGCTGCAGCTATGGATGAGTTTATTGCTAACCCATCACGCATTCAGGCTGATGCAGATTGTGAGTATGCTGCAATTCTTGAGATCAACATGGACGAGATTGATGAGCCTGTGCTCTGCGTGCCAAACGATCCTGATGCAGCCTACCCATTAAGCGAGTGCGCTGGTACTAAGCTCGACGAGATCTTTGTTGGCTCATGCATGACCAATATTGGTCATTACCGTGCTGTAGGCTCTATCCTTAATGGCCTGTCTCAGGAAAGCAAGTGCCGCTTCTGGATGGCTCCTCCAACCCGTATGGACGAGTCTCAGTTGCGTGCTGAAGGCTTATACTCAACCTTCGTAAGAGCTGGTGCTCGTATGGAGATGCCAGGCTGTTCATTATGTATGGGTAACCAGGCTCACGTTGCAGAGAATGCCACTGTAATCTCAACCTCAACCCGTAACTTCCCTAACCGTTTAGGTAAGGGCTCACAGGTATACTTAGCTTCTGCTGAGCTGTGTGCTGTATGTGCTCGTTTAGGTTACATTCCAACTAAGGAAGAGTACTTTAAGCTCACTGAATGCTTAAGTGGTAATGAGCAAACTCTTTACAAGCTCTTAAACTTCGCTCAGGTCTAATACCAAACGAAGCTCAGTTGCCCTGAGCACGGCTTTACTTGAGAGGTTCATACTTGATTACAAATATTGAGCATGAACTTTTTATAAGCTAAGCCTATGGCATCAGATGATTAGAGCATATGCGCCGCCTATGTCTTGCTTGCACTAACAAGTTAGATCTAGGCGGCTTTTTTTATGATTTGATCTTTGAGCAGATTAATAAGTGCATCTGTATTACGAGGGTGATCTTATGGCTTAGAGTTGAATAGTTTTGGGCATGGTTGGTGGATAGTTTGCAAATTTTGCAGTGACAATTCATGCAAAGCGTCAAGATCATAGGGCAATGAGCGGTAGAAATGGTGCGTTTATGGTTGCGGCCATGTCAGTAAAGCGCTAAAAAATTGAGGGTGCGCACAAGTTCAACAAAGAATGGAAAAATAAGAAGCAGCTTTGGTATGTTTTGCTAAAATGGAGAATTGCAGCGGGCAATAACTCTTATCAGCTGCTAAAAGCAACTGACAATATGGCCCTCTAGCAAATTTGCAGTAAGAACTGTGCTCAATACGCACATTGCGTTGTATAACTGCAAAAACAGATTTTAACCGGAGTCCGGGATGCTTGATGTTCACAACCTATAAGCGTAATAAGGGCTGTGTTTTAGTCAGGTATAGATCAGATGCTCATAGTTCAGAGCGAGATCGTCAAATTCCGGCTTGCTTTACGCATGAGGATATAAAAATGAAGGTTGCCGTTTTAGGTGCAGCAGGTGGTATTGGCCAGCCATTATCTTTAATCTTAAAGACCCAATTACCAGCTGGCTCAGCTCTGTCTTTATATGACGTAGCTCCTTTCACTCCAGGTGTTGCTGTTGACTTAAGCCACATCCCTACCGATGTTTGCGTAAAGGGCTTCACTGGTGATGACCTTCCTAAGGCACTTGAGGGTGCTGACATTGTTGTTATCCCAGCAGGTGTTGCACGTAAGCCAGGCATGACCCGTGATGACTTATTCAACATCAACGCAGGCATCATCGCTAACTTAGTTAAGAACTGCGCCAAGGTTTGCCCTAAGGCTTGCATCTGCATCATCACCAACCCAGTTAACTCAACTGTACCTATCGCAGCTGAAGTATTAAAGTCTGAGGGTGTATACGATCCACACCGCTTATTCGGTGTTTCTGCATTAGACGTTCTCCGCTCCGAGACTTTCCTTGCTGAAGAGTTAGGCCTCTCCAAGGCTTACATGCAGGTTCCAGTAATCGGCGGTCACTCTGGCAACACCATCCTCCCATTACTCTCCAAGGTTCTCGGCTACGAGACCATCTCTCAGGAGCGTATCGAGCAGCTGACCAAGCGTATTCAGGAAGCTGGTACTGAGGTTGTTGAGGCTAAGGCTGGTGCAGGTTCTGCTACCCTGTCCATGGCTTTAGCAGGTGCTCGTTTTGCTCTGAAGGTAGGCCGTGGCTTAGCTGGTGAGCCAGGTGTTACCGAGTACGGCTATGTTGAGGGCGGTTCAAAGTACGGCCAGTTCTTCGCACAGCGTCTTGAGTTCGGCACCGAGGGTTGGAAGCGCGTTATCGACTTCGGCCCAGTTTCTGACTACGAGCAGAAGTGCCTTGACGAGGCTAAGTCTGTATTAGAAGGCAACATCAAGAAGGGTGTTGAGTTCGGTCAGAAGTGGGTTGCTGAGAACAAGTAATCCTACTTAAATTAAGGCTGTATCAAACAGCTAAATTAAAAAAAAGGAAGCCATGTGCTTCCTTTTTTTATGCCTGATTGCCATACATGTGCCCACGATCAAGATCACGCGTGTGTATCTATTAGAAGATCATACAAAGATCGCACGATCACCGCTTAACGAGCGTTGAGCTCTCAAATTAGTACGCCAATCTAGATGATGATGTTAAGATCGTTTAATGAGGATTGTGGAGCTTGCTATGAGGTAAAGGCGCACAAATAAGCGCTTTGCTTCTTTATGAGGATCAATAAAAGATCGCAGTATGGGCGTAGTTGGGAGCTTTGTGTACGTCGCTTCAAGATCAGATGCTTTTTAAGATCGTGGATCAAAGGATCACGGATGGGTATAGGATCACCGCTGGTATTGTGGGTATAAAGATCAGAACAATATTGGCTAGTATCGGTATTGAGAGCCTCATAGGGCAAGGCATTGTATATTTTTGTTGCGGCATTTAGAGATCAAAAGATCAGAGCTACAGAGGCTAGTTATTGGTTTTTTTGGAAGGGCAAAAAGTAGCCTTATCGCGGTTAACATTTCACAAAAGCACTGACATAAGCTAAAAACTTGTATTGTTGGAACTATTGAAGCTCTTTTTTCTTTTGTGGTGCAATAGCTCTAAACCCTATAAATAAGCGCTTTTTGTAAAGTGTAGAGGAAAATTTTGCCTTTTTTGGCAAAAAGTATGAAAAAACGGCAACGATTTGGCGATAGAATAGGTAAGAACAACAACTATTAAACTATTGGCAAGGATTACTTATGAGAAAGCCCCTAGCTTTAGCGGTGGCCTTTATGGCTGCCCTCTCAAGTTCTGCTTACGCTAGCGTGTCGTCAGAATACGATAAGGTTACTGACACTCAAGCTTTAGCAGCACGCAAGGCAATTGAAAGCACACTTGAGAAGTACAAAGACGATAACTCAAACGTTAACGTATACACCGTAGACGAGCTCAACACCTATGTTGAGAGCGGCGTTTACATGAAGGTGATTCGTGAGCGTGATAAGTGTCAGTTCACTCCTGATATTGAAGACCGTGCCCGTATCGTAGGTATGCCTGCATTCGAGTACGTCTGGGGTGATATGCTGATTACTGGAACTTGCGTAAAGCAGGACGTCGAGCTTGGTCTTGATTACATCAAGAAAGCAGTTGACCATGCTTATGCGCCAGCAATGATCCGTTTATCCGATTTCCACGAGCGTGGTTACTTAGTACCACATAGCAAGGAAAAAGCAGTTACTCTGATGAGAGCTGCAGCTTCTTTAGGCTCTCGAACTGCACGTCTGCAGTGGGCCGATATGCTTGTCCGTGGCTTAGGCGCTCCTGCCTATTATGAAGAAGCATATTCATGGCTCTACCATTCTCTATACTTCAACGAGTACGAGAAGACAAAGCGTACCTATCTGCAAAATGAAATGCAGAAGATGATGCCTCCAAACATTATTGCTCGTGCCAAGGGTGACGGCTTCTACGATATTTAGGCCTTAGCCATAAAAAAGTTTCAAAGGCGTAAGCCTGTGAAAGTAGAGCGGAGCTTTTGCTCTGCCAATAGTTAGTTGTTTTTGTTCTGAGTCCCGTAATGTTCATGCATTGCGGGATTATTTATTTATAGGCATGAAAAAACTAACACTTCCATCAGATCTTTTCTAAAATTCCTCCTTACAAAGATCACTGCATCCACATCTAAAAGAATAAAATCATTTCACATTCTTAGAGCGATCATAGGCACTGTTTATCTCATGCCTGGTGTGTATAAAGGTACCTCCCATCAATAGTGTTTTACGCGATAAATAAAAAAGTAGATACTTAATTAAGCAAAATGCAGCGATTACTCGCTCCGTTATTAGGCGTAGTTTGGGATATATAGGCCATCAGTGTATAATGATGAGCGGCTTTTGCCCGGCCAATGAGATCCGTTACGATCTTGATCTTACGTAAGACTTAGTTTTACTAGCGGTAAGTTAAGGGGCATAAGATCACGTCATTTGTATGTCACGCTCTAAGTACGCACTCATATATTCAGCTTAGTTTTGTTGAGTGGTTAAACTACATGCAGTTGCATTAGTAACTGACAAAAGTGAGTGGCTATAGTCTAGCTATCTTGTAGCAAATGACGTCTACAGTTTCATTCTTAAGTAATAAGAACACCGTTGCACAATGTGTTTAAGCCAGATCGCTTGCTACTAAAGCAGGCGTTTGAGTACACGGTTTTGTTAATACTTCTAACTTCGGGAAGATAGTACCTCGATGTTTGAGAATTTATCCGAAAGACTTAATCGCACCCTGAAAAATATCTCAGGTCAGGGTCGTATTACCGAAGACAACATTCAAAGCACTTTACGTGAAGTAAGAACTGCCCTGCTTGAGGCGGACGTAGCTCTGAGCGTTGTTAAAGACTTTACTGCTAAAGTTAAAGAGCGTGCCTTAGGCGTTCAAGTAAGCACTAGTCTTACACCAGGCCAAGAGTTCGTTAAGATCGTATACGATCAGCTCACCGAGACTATGGGTGCAGCTAATAGCGAACTTAATATTGCCCACCAGCCTCCTGCAGTAATCTTGCTTGCTGGTCTTCAAGGTGCTGGTAAGACTACCTCAGCAGGTAAGCTTGCTTTATATATCAAAGAGCGCTTAAAGAAGACTGTGATGGTGGCATCTGTTGATACCTACCGTCCAGCCGCTATTGATCAGCTGCATACTTTAGCTAAAGAGATTGGCGTTGATTCTTTCCCATCTGACCCAACCTCAACTCCTCAGCAAATTGCTAAAGATGCAATGGCTGAGGCTAAGCGTCGTTATACCGAAGTTCTGATTATCGATACTGCAGGTCGTCTTGCAGTAGACGAAGAGATGATGAACGAGGTTAAAGAGCTTCACGCTATCTGTGAGCCTACCGAGACCATGTTCGTGGTTGACTCCATGACCGGTCAGGACGCAGCCAATACCGCTAAAGCTTTTGCTGAAGCTCTGCCTTTAACCGGTGTCATTTTAACTAAGGCTGACGGTGACGCTCGTGGCGGTGCTGCTCTGTCTGTTCGTCAGATCACTGGTAAGCCAATTAAGTTCATCGGTATGGGTGAAAAGGTTGTAGCTTTGGAGCCTTTCCATCCTGACCGTATCGCCTCTAGAATCCTTGGCATGGGTGACGTGCTCTCATTAGTTGAAGAGATGTCACGTAAGACCGATCTTGCTAAGGCCGAACAGATGGCTAATAAGTTGAAGAAGGGTGAAACCTTTACTCTTCAAGACTTCTTAGATCAGATTCGTGAGATGAAGAAGATGGGTTCGATGAATGACATCATTAGTAACCTGCCAGGTGGTGCCAAGCTCTTAGAAAAAGTTGGCTCCAAGGTCACTGATGATCAGCTCAAGCATACTGAAGCTATCATCCTATCCATGACTCCAAAGGAGCGAAATCACCCTGACCTTTTAAAGGGATCACGTAAAAAGCGTATCGCTGCAGGTGCAGGTGTAGATGTAAGTGATGTAAATCAGCTCTTACGTCAGTTTGAACAGATGCAAAAGGCAATGAAGATGTTCAAGCGTGGTGGCATGAAGGGTATCATGAACACTATGCGCGGTATGATGGGCGCTGGTGGTATGATGCGCGGCATGATGGGCGGCGGTGGCCTGCCTCCAATGGGTGGCGGTGGCTTTAAGCGTTAGGCTAGATGAAAAGATCACCACTATAGATGCGTAAATCCTCGCTACAAGATGACAAACTTGAGCGCACATCTATACTGAAAAAAGAAGGCAGCTAAATATGGCTGCCTTTTTTATATCCACTAAAGGCAGCTTATATACAGTCGCCATATAAGATCACCACAAGATCATGAAGCGTACATCAACGTAAGATCCCTAAACTTTCGGTCACTAGGATCAAGATCATAGAGCGATGGGTCAACAAAGGCTATGTTTATGCGTTTTAAGCTCCATCAGTGCGATGATTAAAAGGCAAGATCACAGCTTAGTTAGCATAAGCATTAGGGGATTGATAGGAGAAAGGCCAAAAAATGCGTCTTTGATCTTGATTTTTGTGAGAAAAGATGTAAAATCGCACTTCTGTATTGATATCTTGGCTGAAGCGCATAACGATTTAGTCCTTATGCACCTCTCAGCTTGAACTTTAAAATAGGTTAATTACGAAATGGTAGTCATTCGTTTACGTCGTGCTGGCGCTAAGAAGCGTCCTTTCTATCACGTAGTAGTTGCTGATTCTCGTTTTGCAGCAACCGGTCGTTTCATCGAAGAGGTTGGTTTCTTTAACCCAATCGCTCGTGGTAAGGAAGTCCGTCTCAAGTTAGACATGGAGCGCGTTAACTACTGGAAGGGTGTAGGTGCTCAGCCATCTGACCGCGTTGCTCGTTTAATCAAGGACGAGGAAATGGGCGCTGAGGCTGTTGCAGCTTACAAGACTGCAAAGTACGAGAAGGCTGTAGCTGCTCGTAAGGCAAAGGCTGAGGCTGAGGCCGCTGCTGCCGCCGCTGAGGCTGCTGCTGCAGAAGCTCCTGCTGAAGCTTAATAAAGCATTACCCGACTAATGGTCGATGATGCACCACGCTCCATGGGTAGACTAGGCTCTACTTATGGCTTAAAGGGCTACTTAAGAGTTCAGTCCTTTACCGAGCAACCTGAAAACCTTTTTGACTACTCGCCATGGTATATTCGTCGGCGTGGAGAAGAATGGCGTGAGGTTCAGGTAGAAGCTTGGAAACCGCATGCTGACGGCTTTATAGTTAAGCTAGATGCGGTCAATGTCAAGGAAGAAGCAGCGCTTCTTACTGGCATGGATATCGGGATCAAGCGCTCAAGCTTGCCCGCACTTCAAGACGGCGAGTTCTACTTAGTAGACCTCGAAGGATGCACAGTCATCGGTCTTGATGATGTAAACCTCGGAGTTGTTTCGAGGGTTGTGGATCAAGGAGCTGCTCCTTATATGGTAGTGTCTCCCTCTGACCAAACGAAAGGTGGACCTCGTGAGAGGTTAATTCCTTACGTTAAAGGCCCGATTGTTACGCATGTCGATCTCGATGCAAAGACAATCCGGGTTGAGTGGGGCGAAGATTACTAAACCGCTCCTGAAAGGACAAATAAGAGTTTAAACGCCAGCAATGCTGGTACCTTTACAGGATTTAAATATGTGGTTTGGTGTAATATCGCTCTTCCCTGAGATGTTCAGTGCTGTATGTAATTCAGGTGTAACGTCACGAGCTGTCAAACGTGGCCTTATAGAGGTCAACGTTTGGAATCCTCGAGACTTCACATTAGATAAGTATCAAACCGTGGACGATAAGCCATATGGCGGCGGTCCAGGTATGCTTATGAAAGTACAGCCGTTACGAGATGCAATCAGCGCAGCTCGACAAAGAGCACCTGAGGGAACAAAAGTCGTCTATATGTCTCCGCAAGGAGAACGTCTTAGCCACTCACTGGTCACGCGATTCCATAACTGGGGTTCGTTAATCCTTATAGCCGGACGCTATGAGGGAATAGATGAGCGTATCCTTCAGAAAGAAGTCGATCTGGAGGTCTCAATCGGTGACTACGTGCTCTCGGGTGGTGAAATCCCTGCTATGTGTGTCATCGATGCGGTATCACGTATGGTTCCTGGAGTTCTAGGAGATATACGTAACGCGCATGAGGATTCTTTTGCCGACGGATTGTTGCACTTTCCTCAGTATACTCGTCCTGAAGTTATCGACGGGATGGAAGTTCCTGAGGTGTTAATGAGCGGCAATCACGAAAAGATCCGTCGTTGGCGATTGCAGCAGGCATTAGCCCGTACATATGAGCGGCGTCCTGATTTATTGCAGTCAAGATTACTAAATCGTGAAGAGCAAAAGCTCTTAGACGAATACCTTGAGCAAAAACAGCTCAAGGATTAGAAGAATTTACTTTAGGTAGGTAAAAAATGGCTAGCCATCCAATTATTGACCAGCTTGAGAAAGAGCAGCTTCGTCAGGACATCCCTGCATTCAACCCAGGTGATACCGTTCGTGTTGAAGTACGTGTAGTAGAAGGCGACAAGACCCGTCTGCAGGCTTTCGAAGGCAACGTTATCGCTAAGCGTAACCGTGGCTTAAACTCTTCTTTCACCGTTCGCAAGATCTCTTCTGGCGAGGGTGTTGAGCGTGTCTTCCAGACTCACTCCCCAATGATCGCTTCTGTTAAGGTTACCCGTCGTGGTGACGTTCGTCGTGCTAAGCTGTACTACTTACGCTCACGTACTGGTAAGGCTGCTCGTATCCGCGAGAAGGTTTAACAGTCAGACAGGTTTAATTCCTGTTAAGGCCGCAGACTCATGCCTGCGGTCATTTATGGCTCAAATTTTGAGCCTGCCAAGAGCCTTGTTTGCACGAACAAGGCTTTTGTCATTTATAGACACTCCAAAATTTCAAAATATGTTTGGCTGCCTATGCACGCCATAACTCCGTCTAATTTATACCCTAAACACAAGCCACCATTCTTCCTCGATCCCACCGACAACGGGCTATTGCTCTTATCACAGGCTCAAAGTGCCCTCACTTTTCCAAGCGCTTACTATTCATCAAAAGGCCTTAAACGCTAAAAGCCACCTAAAGCTACTAGCTGTGTCAAAGATCTTCTAGGCTATTAGCCGCATCAACTGGCAGCGAAGGCTATTAGCCGCATCAACTAACTGCTTTATACACTACGCATCCATTGCATGCAAAGATGACATATGTGCACACGTAGCAGCTTTATTGAGGCCATTGTAGATGGTCATTTGCAGGTTAAGCATTGCTTACTAACGCTGGTTAGAGCATTGCGTACTAACACAAGGGTGCTGAGCGTCTTAGTGATTATACGTGACTATTAGTCTTTATAGCAGGAACTCTAGGGGTATGGTGCAGTAGTAAAGACTAGGCTTTTGCGCATAAAAAAAAGCCCTATTGCTTGGGAATAGGGCTTTAAGGTTATGGTTCTAGCTTAGCTTGTTAAAGCATAAGCTTTAGAGGTTTGCAGTATTAGATATAGCCAAATAAGGTAGCTAAGATGTAGCCAAATACGCATGAAGAGCCTACACCAATCAGACCTGGAAGAATGAATGAGTGGTTGATTACGAACTTACCAATGCGAGTAGTACCAGTACGATCGAATTGGATAGTTGCTAAGTCTGATGGGTAGGTTGGCAGAATGTAGTAGCCGTAACATGCTGCAGCAAAGGCTACGATGATGCCTGGCTCTACACCAATGCCTAAGGCGATTGGAACGAAAGCGGCTAATGCAGCAGCCTGTGAGTTAACGAACTTAGAGATTAACAGCAGCATGATAGCGTAGGTCCACTGGTGCTCTTTAACGATGTCACCTAAGAACTCTTTCATCATTGGGGTGTGCACAGCGAACATGGTGTCAGCCATCCATGAAATACCGAACACAGCAACCAGAGCAATCATACCTGACTTAAAGATTTCGTTAGAGGCAATCTTCTTGGCTTCAGTTGGAGTAAAGATGATGATTAAGGCACCAGCAAGTAACATAAAGGCCTGAATTACATGCACCATAGAGATGTACTTAATATCAGGATTACCCATCTTGTCCTTAAGTGGGATAGCAGTGATAGTGCCATCCTTGATAGCCTCTTTGAACTTGCTATCAGCACCGTGATCAGACTCTTGATCAAAGCCTAATGCCTTAAGGTTGATTTCACCCTTATTTGAGCCAGTAGAAGTCCAACGCAGTGGAGTATCGGCGCTTATAGTGGTCTCATAGGCCATCTTCTGACCCCATGAAGGCTTGATGTCATTAGAGGCACCAACCACAGCCACAGCAGCAATAGCGCCTAAGAAAATCCACATGGCAAGCCAGCTAGACTTAGGCAGCTTTACGCCTAAAAGACTCTTAGAATCACCATATACGTACTTCTTGAACTCTTCGTCCTTGAGCTTCTCTTGGAACTCTTTATCGTCCTCAAGATCCTTACCTCTAAACCAGCTGAAGATACCAATGCAGAGGATACCAAATAAGGTGCTAGGAATGGTTACAGCAAGCAGGTCTAAGTAGCCGTCAAATCCAGGGATCTTGTGATCAGAGGCTAGTAAGAAAGCAGACAGTGAAACAACTGCTACTGATACAGGGGATGCAATAATGGCAAGCTGTGATGAAATGGAAGAGGCTGCCATTGGACGCTCAGGACGAATACCATTCTTAATAGCGATGTCATAAATAATCGGCATGATGGTATAAACCACGTGGCCAGTACCACAGAGCATGGTTAAGAAGCCGGTGATGAATGGAGCGATGATGGTTACGTACTTAGGATTCTTACGTAAAACCTTTTCTGCAATCTGCAGCATTACATCTAAGCCACCGCTAGCCTGCAGTGTAGCTGAGGCAACTACTACCGCTAAGATGGTAATCATAACGTCGATAGCAGGCTTGCCTGGTTGAATGTGGAAAACGAAGATCAGAACCAGGATGCCGATACCACCGAGCATACCAAGTGCTAAACCGCCTTTTTTAGCGCCATAGAATAAACAGGCTAGAACAACGATGATTTGCACGAAAAACTGCATACCATCGGACATTGAAGTAAAGAGCTCCATAAGGCCCCCTAATCAGATCACACACATCTCATAAATTCATTTCATGAGCATTTGTGCATATTTTAGATTACGTATAGCTGACTAAGATAAGCTGGAATTGTGAATTATGAAGCTGGCTAGAAAACTAAAACAAAATGGTAAATTTAGATGTATAAGATGACAATTTTCTCTCTGTTCATGATATGATTTCTCATTTTCTTGTTTTCAACATCAAGTTTTAAATTTACTCAAAGCCAATATACATGCGGATTCTTGCCGTATAGCTAATAACTATAGTAACAACAAAAGTAATGCCAAAATGAGCATGATGCTCTTAATAGCAAGAGGTCTAAATTGGTAGAAAAAATGAGTGAGAGAAAGAAGATAAGAATTTGATGGCGGTAGATCGGATCGGTAGATACAAAAAAACCAGCCTGAAGCTGGTCTTTGAAAAATTTTGAAATGCCCAAAAACAAAAAAACCAGCATAAAGCTGGCTAATTGCGGTCATCTCGGAGCAGTCTAGACCAACTAGCTTAGTTGGTTGCGGGGGCAGGATTTGAACCTACGACCTTCGGGTTATGAGCCCGACGAGCTACCGAGCTGCTCCACCCCGCGATTGAATGAGCACATTATATGGAATGGGCTATTATCTGTCAACACTTTTATGAAAAAAGTTTGGTTTTTTGTCCTTATCAGAAATATATAATCATACTCTAATAGTACGTGATGCCCATATACATGCCATTTGTGAACTTTGATCTAGATCTAAAAATATTTGACTACGAACTTAAAATTATTGGCATATAGACCATATGTATTGTTTGTATTTAGCACTTAGAATGCAAAATCGCCGTTCACATACCCCTCTGTAAGGCTATATGCTGCTCGTTAAATAAAATTAAGGGATGTCGGTAAGAGACTGGACACTCCCGGACACTTCCTTAAAAAAGAAGAATGTAGGTCATGGAGTAATTAGGCACCTAAGAAAGGAGCTAAAAGGGAGGTTTGAGACGGGCTCTATAACAGATGCATGCTGCTATTGGGTAGAGGAATCAGATTATGTGCTTGGGATGGAAAATTAAAAAGGCCACATAGTTAAGGTGTAGCCTTTTAATTAAAATATTTTAGCTACAAGAGCGATTACTTTTGCTGAACGGTGAATACTGAGTTTTCAGTACCAAAGTCGTTGCGGCAGTAGGATTCTGCATCCCAGTCGTTGTCGAACTTAACTTCACCGTCGTTCATGATGTACTTAAAACGGTATTGATAGCTTGGCTGAATATCAGTAGGAACGGTGATTGAGCCTCTGAAGGTGCCGTTCTTCTGTGGCTTCATAGCAACTGGCTCCCAGCCATTGTGCTCGCAGATTAAGAAGATCTTGTCAGCGCCTGCAGCAGCTTCTTTCTTGATGTAGAAAGTAATGGTGATCTTCTTGCCGTCCTTGGTTGGGCTCTTGGCAATACTCATGCAAATATCCTCTATTACAGTTGTTGCATCGCAGTCGTTAGCAATCAGTGCACATCTCTTAGGTGCGTTAACTGATAGGGGCTGCATTAGCAATCTTGTGGTCATACTGTGGCAGCAAGTTAGTGAATTGTGCTGCCACTTAGCAGTGAAATCTTTTGTGCTTAGTTATCAAGTTGCAATCATTATGGTGCTACTCAAACGAGCGCCACTGTTATAGATAAAACGTGCTTGGCCAGATCTGATGGCAAAAAGTGCTTTGGCTGATCTGATTGCAACAATAAAAGTGATTGCAGATCTGTTGGCACCAATAAAAGTGCTTGGCAGATCTGATTACAACATTTGATAGCTAAGTTTTGATGTTGATGCTGTCTTAGACAAGCGAAGGTAAGCTTCTCTTAACTAAACGTCTTTGTTCACAAGTTAATCAGGTGTATCTGCTTTTGAGATCGCTCTTTACGCAGATGCTTTGACCTGTATAGGTAGGTGGTGATCCTACATAAAGCCTATGTCACGCCTTATCTTTTCCAATATGTTCATTAGCTTAGACAGTGCGTATTGAGGGTTGTATAAGGGGGGTCTCACCCCCGTGTGAACACCCTCTGAACACCCTATGCAAAAAGTACTTTGGTAAATTTTAAGTACGAACAAAGATTATGCATAAGGGCTATTATAGGTAACTTGCATGCATAGATCTATTGCTTAAATTTGCGGATTTGTTAATTTTGGGAGGGTGGTGCCACCCTCTAAGACACCCTCTTGCCACGTTGTATGCGGGTTAGATAACGATCGCGTAAATAAGTAGTTATATCTGTGAAATCTTAAAATTTTCTAAGATCTTGAGGACGTTGCACAATTAAGTGACAAAAATGGCGTGATCTTTTCCTAATTTAGTACCCTAGGCCTTGGGGTAGGCATAGGGTGGCATGAGGGTTAGATGAGGGTGTAAGTAAACGATACAGAGGGTGCTTTAACTTGAAAATGTGATATATATCAACTTTATAAGGGTAAGTAGGTAGGGTTCCTAGTCTTTACAAAGCGTGCTAACTGAGGGTTAAGCCTAGGGTTAAACGAGGGTGTCAGGTGCGTGGCTATAGCTAAACATATCTTAAGAGCAAGCTAGCTAAGCATATTGCAGTTGTAATACGGCAATACGTATTGATGAGGCGCTATAGCCGTTGATTAGTAAACTTCTGAAGTTGGACTCGCTCTTACTAGAGATCTTCGATCTCATGATTAGAGACTGTATCGATGGTCGAGGCTTGAGTATGCTTACTTGCTTGGCTATCTTGTAGTTCTAGAGGATCATCATCTGCGGCTAATGCTGCTTCAAGATCGCTAGGATCTATGCCAAATGCACTCTTGAGCTTGCCAAGTTGTGATAGAGCGAGATCATCAATCTTATTCATGGCCATAAAGTCTTGCATTAGCTTTTTAGTGAACCATGGTCTTAAGTAGTATGCACGAGGATAGGTAGTAGTAAAGTTGCCAGAAACATCGCGCACTTTGATGTATTCACTTGATGCAGCTGCTTTTGGTCGCATCTGAATGACATTGCCTGCGCTACCATCAATTTCACGTGCCGATGCATTCAAAATGAGCTCGTTAAACTCATTGTAATCTTGTTCAAAGAGCTTAAGCGTTTGATTATCAGGCTTGAAAAAGAAGTAGCCTAAGATGCGTCTTTCGGTGATCTTGGCTCCCTTTGGCGCTAAAAGGATCACAAAGAGCATATGGCGCAGTTTGTGGTAAAGGTGAGATTGCTCAAAAGGTATGAAGCGCTCAGGATTTAGATCTGCCATGCACAAGAACGTGCTTTGAGCAGGCATGAGATCAAAGCCTACTGGCAGTGTCTTAAGCTCGATACCAAGATTAGTAAAATCAGGCTCTGAGAGGGTGCCAGCATCAGCTCCTAAGAAGATCTCTGTAAGTTGACCTGCAAAGCCTTTTCCAGCACGGTTGTTATAAGGAGAATCTACGCCGGAGAGAAAGGCAAGCTCACTAAGGGAGCGGCCTGTGATGAGATCAAGGCGTTTAATGAGATCGGCGCGAGTTTTAGGTTGACTAAGTTTGAGTAAGCTATTGAGCTCTTTACGGTACTTAGGTGCACTTTTACTCTCGCACAAATGCTGTGGCTGTAAAATCGCTGCATTACTCATGATCTAGTCTTCCTCAATGTGAGCTCAACAGTCTAAACCAATTAAGAGAGTATGTCTTGCTTTTAGCATGACAGGTGCATGAGTATTATCCTGCTTCTTTGTATGATTATGTATTGACTATTGTGGTAAAGGCCTGTTGGTGTTGGAGCTAGGGATTATTGGGGTTTGAGGCAGTTTTTAGCTGAATTTGTGGCATTTTTGCGATTTTTGCATGTTTTTAGGTAAAAACTCAGAGCTTATGTAATGAGTAATGTTCGATTTTGCGATGCATACCATAAACATAGTTTACGCCTTATGGGATAATAATTGCTTGACAAAACAATGCAGGAGGCGGCTTTAAGACGTTTTTGTGCATCTTTGTCAAAGGTGTTTAACGCCTCATTTTTACGCTTGTAAGCGCTTTAAAATAGTTGAGTAACAGCTACTTAGGTGCATGAGATAGAACGCTTATCTTGTGCTCGAAAAGAGTGTTTGAGTGTTTATACGTAGAGTGCGGCGCTATTGTATGAGGCTTTTTTGCGATGATGGATCAAGACGGTTTCAGACCCAATGTGGGCATGGTGATCTTTAATCGCAAAGGTCAGGTGCTATGGGCACGGCGCATTCGGCAAAATTCCTATCAATTTCCTCAAGGAGGAGTGAGGGACAACGAAACCGAAGAAGAGGCAATGTATCGCGAGCTCTACGAGGAAGTAGGGCTAACTAAAAAAGATGTTTGGATTGTTCAAACTTCTAAAGATCATCATTGCTACCGTTTGCCTAAACGAATTTTAGATGCTCATAAAGACAATGAGTTTTTAGGCCAAAAACAGCGCTGGTTCTTATTGTCTTTAGAAGATGAATCAAAACTTAATGATGTAATCAACTTCACGAGCTCATCGCATCAAGAGTTTGATGGTTGGCGTTGGGTCAGTTATTGGTATCCAGTACGCAATGTAGTTACATTCAAACGCGATGTATACAGGGCCATTCTTACAGAGTTTGCCTCTGCAGCTTTAGGACTTGATTTACATCCTCATAAACATGGTGAAAGGCGTAGTCGATCCCACTCAAAGCGTCGTCGCTAAGCGCTTCTTGTTAGCGTGTGCGACTTAGTAGAGTAATTAAGCTGGTTTAATGACTCTTTAGTGGGTTTTGGCATGTGATTTTAGCTATCTGATCTAAGATTATCAGCACTTATTAAGTCACGGCACCTTTCATATTATAAGATTAACTAGTGAAACCACCTCTTTACTTAATTATCATGTCTAGAGTTTGGTTTGACACAGATAGAGACGTATGTAAACGTTTAGCTATCTGATGTTTAACTTGTTAATCAATGCGCGACAAACTCGCAATGCTGCTTGAGCAGCAGATAGATAAACATCGTGCGGAGTTACGGTATGGACGGAAGAATATTCTTACAAGCATTGCGTCAGATTACTGAGGCAGTAACGGGCGAGCTGGATATTAAAAAGGCAATGGATATCCTGGTACATAAGATTCGCCTGACTACTGAGACCGATTGCTGTTCGATTTATCTTCTCGATAGCTTCCGCAAACGCTATCGTCTGATGGCGACTGACGGTCTGTCACAGTCTGCTGTAGGTAAGGCTACCTTACATTTTGATGAAGGTTTAGTGGGCGTAGTTGGTACTACTGGCGAGGTGTTAAACCTAGCTAATGCTCCAAGCCATCCAAACTTTAAGTACCTGCCTGATGTTGGTGAAGACGAGTATCAGTCATTCTTAGGCGTGCCTATTCTCGATCAGGGTTCTACCATTGGTGTGCTCATTATTCAAAGTAAGAGCAGACAGCAATTTGGTGAGCAAGAGGAGTCTTTTTTAGTCACTCTTGCTGCGCAAATGGGCAGCATCATCTCTAGAAGCCGTGAAGAGCACTCTTTAGAAGATGACGAACTTAAGCGTATCAAGGGTATTAGCTCCACTGGCGAAATTGCCATTGCTAAAGCATTAGTGTGGCAGCCAGATACCTCCCTTGATGATGTAAAAATTCAAAAGACTGAGGATTCAACGCTACAAGTTGATCTGTTCACCCAAGTTCTTTTCCAAATGCAAATTGAGATGGATAAGGCCACTCTCAAGATGCAAGAGGGCGAAAAGAGCAATGCCGCATTTGGTTACATGGCCTCTTATGGCAAGCTCCTCGATGACTCTACTTTCTCTGATGAGGTAATTAGCTGCATTGAGCAAGGCCATTACTTAGCCACCTCAGCAGTTAAGTTTGTTATCGAGCGTCGTCTGAAGGATGCTTTAATCCAAGGTCAGGATGATAAAGTCATCGACATTAAAGACTTTGGTCAGGTATTAGTCTCACGTCTGGTGCACGCATGTAATCGTGAGTTCGACATTGACGAGCAAGTAGTGCTCGTTATGGAGAATATGCCTGCAGCCATGGTTGCTGACTTGCCAAAGGATAAGATCGTAGGTTTTGTAGCAACCTCACAAGTATCCTCAGCACACGCTTCTATCTTAGCCCGTGACTTTGGTATTCCTTCTGTCTTAGGCGTTAAGGTTAACATCAATGATCTTGATGGTCATACCGTGATCGTTGATGGTAGAAACTGTGAAGTGATTCTTGACCCACCTGAGTCAGTGATCGGTGAGTTCAAACAGCTCGTAAGTCAGAGCAAGGAGCAGCAGGATCTCTTCTCAAGAGAGGCAACCGAGCCTGCTAACACCTTAGATGGTCAGCACGTCACTGTAAGCTTAAATGCAGGCTTAAATCAGAATGGTTCTGAGGCACTGCAAGCTGGCGATAACATCGGTCTTTACCGTACTGAAATTGCCTTCATGATGTGTGACACTTTCCCTGGTGAGCAACAGCAATATGAGTGGTACTCACGTATTTTAGAGCAATCAGCTCCTAAGCCTGTATGTATGCGTACCTTAGATATTGGCTCAGACAAGGGTCTGCCATATTTGCAAAGCAAGGAGCCAAACCCAGCTTTAGGTTGGCGTGGTGTACGTGTCACTGTGGATATGCCAAATATTCTGCATACTCAGTTACGCGCTATGCTGCTTGCTCATCAGAAGTATGGCAACTTAGAGCTCATGATTCCTATGGTGTCATGCATGGAAGAAGTGCACTTTGTTAAGAGTGCCATTATTGAGGTTGCTAATGAGCTGCGACAGAAGACTGGCAAAGAGGTTACTCTGCCACCATTTGGCGTGATGATTGAAGTTCCATCCACTACTTACTTAATGGATGAGCTATCTCAAGAGGTAGACTTCTTCTCTATCGGCTCTAATGACTTAATTCAGTACTTATTGGCAGTAGATAGAGCTAATCCAAATGTGGCTCGTTTCTATGATTGTTTCCACCCTGCAGTGGTGCGTTGCTTAAAGGGTCTGGTCGATAAGGCTAAAGAGCACAATAAGCCAATTACCGTATGTGGTGAGTCTGCTGGTGATCCTCTGTCTGCTTTACTGCTCTTGTCACTTGGCTACACCTCACTGAGCATGAATAACTCATTTATTGCTCGTATTAAGTACATCATGCGTCGTGTATCCTGTGAGGATCTGCAAAAGCTAGCAGCCGAGGCTCTCAAGCTTACTGATGGTAAGTCTATCCGTGCGCTGTATGATGCCTATGCTGCAAATCAGGGCTTAGGTAAGATCATGTCATCTTACCAACAGGAAATTAAAGCCATTATTGAAAGCGGTGAGAAGACCGACAATCACTAGTATTGCTTGCTTTTCATACGGGGCTTTAAATTACCCATAATTTAAGGCTTTGAAATACCAATAATTTGTGGCTTTTAAACACCCATAATTAGGGCTATTAGGCAGCGATTATATGCTGCTAAAAGCCCACTTAGCCGCTAAGTTTTAGAGATCTTAGCGGCACTAACAGGCCGCTTTTGCGGCCTTAATTTTTTTCTATATGCTGCAGCTTATTAATGCCAGATCTTTGTGTCGTGGTTTAGCTTAACTACGATAATATTGCGCTGATTGTGCGATAGGATAATGTCTGTGTTAATATTCGGTGATTTTTGTTCTTGAGGCCGAGCTAAGCTCGATCTTAAGAAAGTTGCTGTTTTGCTAGTTAGGAGCCACACTTTGGGTGTGGATAATGTAATATGCAGGTCTATCTTGATTTAATGAAGAAGATCCTCGATGAGGGTGTAGATCGTTCTGATCGTACCGGAGTAGGTACTCGTTCAATTTTCGGTACACAGATGCGTTTTGATCTGTCTGAATCATTCCCACTTCTGACTACCAAAAAGGTTCACTTACGCTCCATCATTTATGAATTATTATGGTTCTTAAGTGGTGATACCAACATCAAGTTCTTAAAGGACAACAATGTCACCATTTGGGACGAGTGGGCTGATGAAAACGGCAATTTAGGTCCTGTATATGGTAAGCAGTGGCGTCGTTGGGAATGTGCTGATGGACGTATCATCGATCAGATCTCCAATGTAGTAGAGCAGATCAAGAACAATCCACAAAGCCGTCGTCTTATCGTCAATGCTTGGAACGTAGCTGACGTAGATAAGATGGCACTGCCTCCATGCCACTTACTGTTCCAGTTCTATGTGGCCAATGATCGTTTAAGCTGCATGCTCTATCAGCGCAGCTGTGACTTTTTCTTAGGTGTGCCTTTCAACATCGCCTCATACTCCTTACTGTGCATGATGATCGCTCAGCAATGTGGTCTCAAGCCTGGTGAGTTTGTGTGGACAGGTGGTGATACTCACCTGTACTCCAACCATTTTGAGCAGGCCAAAGAGCAGCTGTCACGTACTCCACGTGCTTTACCAAAAATGTTAATCAAGCGAAAGCCAGATAGTATTTTTGACTATAAGTTCGAGGATTTTGATCTAGTCGATTACGACCCATATCCAGTCATCAAGGCTCCTATTGCTGTTTAGTTGTTAACAGCTAGCGCCAAAATTAAACAATAATTAAAAGCTAAGGGCATTAAAGTGCTCTTAGCTTTTTCTTTATTCACCCCTGCCTAAACAAAATGGATTGTATAAAAGAAAAGAAGCTGCCTGATGGCGGTGCAAAGACACCGCTATAGCGTACGCATGTACGGGGCCATAGCGGGCGCTGGTGCAGTGCCATGGCGGGTGCACAATGCTTGCATGGTAGCATGGTAGGGCTGTTTATTGTCTTGGAACTCATTTAAGATTTTTTTGAGTGTGTATGTGTGTGGTTGTAAGGCTTTTTAAGCTTTACAGATATTACTAAGGATAATGTATGTGTGGAATTGTGGGCGCTGTTGCTTTGCGTCCTATTGCCGAAATCTTAATTTATGGGCTTAAGTCTTTAGAGTACAGAGGATATGACTCATCAGGCATCTGTATGTGTGATGATGATTGTATGGTGATTATTAAAAGCCCTGGTAAAGTTAGTGCTTTAGAGAATTTGGTCAAAGAGCAAAAGCAAAATGGCAAGATAGGTATTGCTCATACCCGCTGGGCTACTCATGGTCGTCCTAGCGTAGAGAATGCTCACCCTCATCAGGTGGGAGCTGTAACTTTAGTTCACAACGGTATTATTGAAAACTACCAAGAGCTAAAAGCGCAATTACTTAATAGTGGCTATAGCTTTAAGAGTTCTACTGATACTGAGGTATTAGCTGCTTTAATTGATAGTTGTTACCAAAAACAGGAAAAACACGGTGCTCAAGGAGAGCTTTCTTTAGAGCAATTAAACTATCAAGCTCTATCTTGTGCCTTATCCTTGGTTAAAGGCTCTTATGCTATAGCAGTAATTTTTGATAATGACCATGACCATATTTATATTGCTAAAGAAGGTTCACCTTTAGTGTTGGGTCTGGGCATTGGTGAAAACTTTGTTGCCTCTGATGTTTTAGCTCTCACTAGTGTTACCTCTCGCTTTATTTACTTACAAGATGGCGATAGAGGCATTGTAGGACGTAATGATTATCAGCTTTTTGATAGCCATGATAAGGCGGTGACCCGTGAGGTTAATAGCCTAGAACATAGTAGTGAGTTGTTAGGTAAAGGCCCTTATAAGCACTACATGCAAAAGGAAATATTTGAGCAAACCGATGCCTTAGTTAATACTATGATGGGTAGGCTTAAGGATAGTGATATTGATGAAGATAGCTTTATTGCTAACCACGATAAGGTTAAGTGCTCTTTTACCGAGCTATTAAAGGACATTGATCATTTAGAGATTGTTGCCTGCGGCACTTCTTATCACGCCGCCTTAGTAGGTAAGTATTTAATAGAGCAATATGCTGAAATTAGCGTTAATGTTTCTATAGCATCTGAGTATCGCTACAAAAAGACCATTGTGCCTAGCAACAGTCTCTTTGTGACCATTTCACAATCTGGTGAAACTGCTGATACTTTAGCTGCTTTAAAGCTTGCTAAAACACAAAACTATCTTGCTTCATTATGTATTTGTAACGTAGCTAATAGCTCTTTAGTAAGAGAGAGTGACTATAGTTTATTAACTCGTGCAGGCACTGAAATTGGCGTGGCTTCTACTAAAGCTTTTACTACCCAATTGCTATGCTTTAATTTACTTACTATTGCTTTAGGTAGGGCTCATAATCATATTGATAAAGAACAAGCTCAAAGCTTAATTGCAGATCTTAAGAGTATTCCTAATCTAATTAGTGAAGTCTTAAAGCTTGATAAGGTTATTGAGACCTTAGCTCAAGATTTTGTCTCTTTAGATCATAGTTTATTTTTAGGCAGAGGCATGATGTATCCTATTGCTCTAGAGGGTGCACTCAAGCTTAAAGAAATTAGCTATATCCATGCTGAGGGTTATGCCTCAGGTGAGTTAAAACATGGCCCAATAGCGCTAATTGATAGTCATATGCCTGTAATTGTCGTAGCTCCTGACAATAAGCTGTTGCCTAAGCTGATTTCCAATATCCAAGAGGTTAGCGCAAGAGGCGGCAAACTTTATATCTTTACTGATACTACAGTAAAATTAGAAGTTGATGATAAACATCTTAAGGTCTTTACTTTGCCTCATTCTCCTGATTTTATCAGTGCCTTAGTCTTTACTATTCCACTACAACTGTTGGCTTATCATGTGGCCTTAATCAAAGGTAGTGACGTTGACCAGCCTCGCAATTTGGCTAAATCTGTCACTGTTGAGTAGGTAGGGTGGGTCCTAATTTTTTTAGGATAAAAATAGACTTTTGGTATACCATAATAAGATATTTGGTTGAAAATAGGAGGCAGTAGAGCATCCTTATTAATTATTGCTGAAAAAGGCTTGGGAAAAGGATTTTTATATTATGAGCGAAATTAACTGGGGCAAGATTAAGTGGCAGTCTCGTCGTGGTATGCGTGAGCTTGATCTGATGCTATTGCCTTTTGTTGATATTGATCTGCCTAAGATGGATGCAAGCGTAGTAGATGACTATTTAGATCTACTCGATGCCAGCGATCTTGAGTTATTCCGCTGGTTCCATCGCATCAATGAAGCCGACACCGAACGTCGTCGCAAGATGGTGGACATTATTATTGAGTGTCACGCAGGCCGTGCTGGCCGTGAGGGTGTTTAACACATAGAACCTTGGTCTAAAGATGGTGGATATGCGCTTATTTATGCTTAAATCAGCCATCTTTAAAGTTATGGTTTTATGATTTGCTCTAAATCCCTTGTTTTGATACATACCTTGTCTAAGCTTTAGGTATGTATCACGATCAATATGCAATTGCGTGCCTATTTAAGTAAATGGAAATGCTGATGTTTGAAGAGTTTACCCTTCCTGGTTTTGTGCTCGAAGCGATTGATAAGATGGGCTGGGAACAGCCTACGCATGTACAAAGTCTCGTCATTCCGAAGGCTTTGGAAGGTGTCGACATTTTAGGAGGTGCACCAACAGGTACCGGTAAGAGTGCTGCATTCTTACTGCCTGTGATTGCGCGTCTTGCTCAGCGTCCTCGTAAAGGTGTGCAATGTATTATTCTTGAGCCGACTCGTGAGCTTGCTATGCAGGTAGCTCAAGTAGCTAAAGAACTCTTAGCCTTCCAAGATGAGGCCATTGAGTCAGGCGAGGGAGAGATCACTCAAGAGATCAGCGTAGGTACCATTATTGGCGGTGAAGATCGTGCAGCTCAGCGAGTCTCGATGCCGACCATCGTGTGTGCCACCCCTGGTCGTCTGCAAGAGTTCTTACGCAAAGACTGGTTTGACAGTGACGATGTCGAGTTATTGGTCATCGATGAGGCTGATCGTATGCTCGACATGGGCTTTAGAGATGACATTGCTGCAATTACCCGTTGTCTAGAGCGTCGTTTCCAAACCATGCTCTTCTCAGCCACATTAGAGGGCTTTGGCGTAAGAGACTTTGCTCGCAATGTGCTCAATAATCCATCTGAGATCGTCGTAGGTGGTGGTGAGGAATTTACTGAGAAGCTCCCAGAGCTCTTGCAGTCACGTGCTTACTATGCAGCTAATGACTCTCAAAAGGTTAAGATCCTCTTGCACTTATTAAGTACGATCAAGGGTAAATCTATTATCTTTGTGCGTACGAAAGACACGCTCAGCCGCTTATCTTCCTTACTTTCACGTCAAGGCATGAGCTTTGCAAGTCTTAAAGGTGAGAGCTCACAAAATGAGAGAAAAGCTGCATTGCGTCGTTTCAGTGACGGTGAAGTAGATTTACTCCTTGCCACTGACGTTGCATCACGCGGTCTTGATCTTGATGACGTAGCTTATGTGTACAACTTTGATCTGCCATCAAAAGGCGAGATCTATGTACACCGTGCAGGCCGAACAGCTCGAGCCGGCGCTAAGGGTACTGTAATTAGCTTAGTACAGGCTGATGAGTTTGCTACCTTAGAGCGTATCGAGCGTTATACCGACCGAAGCATTGAGCGTAGAGCGATTAAAGGACTCTGTGCTTCATTTGAAGAGGTTGGTGCAACTCATCAGAGTGAGAAAAAGCGCGGTCGTGCTTCTCCTAATGGCGGTTTTGATAAAAAGACCAAAGAAGAGAAGAAGCCTCATAAGAAGATTCGTCATCGCGATAAGAAGAATAAAGGCAAGCCGGATTTTGCCGCTAAGCGCGCAAAGAAAGCTGATCGCCTTGCAGCTAAAGCCGCCGTTGCTGATGGGGCAGATAGTGCACCTCAAGCAAAGAGCAATGCATCAGTTAACAATACCGGTGCAAAGGCCGAACCTAAAGATAAGTTAAAGAAGCTTGCTAATAGCGCGGCTTCTAAAAAACAATAAGCTGGTTAGGTTCACATTTTTCTAACAAGGATCGTTTAGATAAGTATCCTTGTGACGTACGATATTGAGGGGTAGCTTTAAGGCTACTTGATATTGAAAGCCTAAAAGAGTTTGAATGTTAAACATATGGCACTCTCTTTTAAGCTTAGGTAGTCGCAATACCTCCATCGGGCTCTTAACGTACTGGCTATGCTAAAACTAAGTCGTAGCATCAGCCATAGAAGTTACTTAATGAATTAGTCGGAAGTAAAACCATGGGTGCAACCATTTTACGCAACGCAAGATTACACCTTACTAAGGGTGTTCTTGAAGGCGCTGACTCTTTAGCGGTACAAAACCACCGCATCATTCCGCTCGATCCAGTTTTATTAGAGGATGGCACCTCTGAGGAAATCGATCTTAACGGAATGCACGTTGCCCCAGGCTTTATTGACCTGCTCGTTAACGGCTGCGCTGGTGTAACCTTCAGCTCTGACCTCTCTTTAGACGGTTTAGAGCGTATGCGTCGTTGGCTCACTTTACACGGTACCTTAACCTTTGTTCCAACACTGGTTTCAGGTCCACGTGAGAACATGACCCGTGCACTGGCTGTTACCCGTAAGTTCATGGATAAGCACCCAGGTGTATGCCCAGGTCTGCACCTTGAAGGTCCTTTCATTAACCCAGAGCGTAAGGGCTTCCACGGTAATGGTTATATCCGTGGTATCTCTAACTCTGACCTTGCTTATCTGCGCGATAACATCGATAACATCGCCTATATGACCATTGCTCCTGAAGTGGTGCGTGGTAAGTTCCTTATGGAGCTCATGGGCATGGGTATGAAGTTATCCTTAGGCCACACTAACGCTTCATTCAACGATACTGTGGATGCATTTAAGATGGGTGTTACTAACATTACCCACTTATTCAATGCTATGCGTCCATTAAACGGTCGTGAGCCAGGCATCATCGGTGCTGTATTAAATGCTCAGACTGTAACCACCGGTGTTATTGCTGACGGTCGTCACGTGCACCCTGCTATCGTTCGTATCATTCATCAGCTGCTTAAAGATCGTATGTACATCGTATCTGACTCTCAGGCTGTAGCTGGCTCACCTGAGGTTCTCAACAGCTTTACTGTTGCTGGTACTGAAGTATTCAACGATGCTAAGCGTGGTCTTATCGACGCTAAGGGCTCTTTAGTAGGCACTAACATCTGTATGATGGACGGTGTTAAGTTCTTAGTTAAGACCTGTGGTATTCCTCTTGACGATGCTCTGATGGCCGCATCCACAATTCCTGCTCGTGTGCTTGGTTTAGACTACGAGTCTGGTTGGATTGACCATGGCTATCGTGCTGACCTTATCGTCTTCAACGATGACTTCAAGATCCGTTACGTAATTCAAAACGGCTTCTTAAAGACCACAGCCGAACTCATCTAATTAAAAGCCTACAAGGCGATGCTTATGCCTAAGCATACAGGCATTAGCTAAAGTAAAAAAAGCTGCATACCTTACTGTGAGGTTGCGGCTTTTTTTGTCTTTGCGCACAACAAATTAGCATCAGTTTTGGTCTTTGCACACAACAAATTAGCATCAGTTTTGGTCTTTGCACACAACAAATTAGCATCAGCTTTTGTCTTTGCGCACGACAAATTAGCATTAGCAAGGCTTGGTTGTTTTTATTGCTTGGGAAAGGTGTGCCTTAGATAAAGCAGCAAAGAGCGGGATGAAGAGATGATGATGACAAGCATCTAAAGGATGGAGCGACTTACGGGAATCGAACCCGCGCTTGAAGCTTGGGAAGCTACAGTTCTACCATTAAACTAAAGTCGCGTGAGTGTCATTCTATACTAAAGGCCCTAAAAAGCAAGCTGCAACAAGCTTGGTGCACACTTAATAAGCCGGGCAATACCGCCATTTAGCAACTACGGCTTTACAAGGCGAAGCTGCCACCTGTAAACAGGTGGCAAGATTATATTGGCATTGAGGGCTTGTGTCCGTGGTGGCGATCGGGTTATAGAACCATCTTACGGCGTAGGTACTGAATGGACTCAATGAGGGTGTTAGGGTCGGTTGCAGAGCTTGCTGAGGCAACATAGTGCAGACCCTCATATGGGCCGCCTAAGAGATGACCATAAGAGGTTAGAGGTAATACCTGACCTTGAATATTAAAGCCGAGGGATTTGAGCTCACGGCAAATCGCTACTGTGTATTCAGCGCCAGTAGAGTAAATGCCTCTAAACTCAGGGCAGCGCTCAATTACCTGATGGGTAATTTGTGCATAGGCTGTAGCTATGATGTCCATAGCCTCAATTGCAGAACGATTGCTTTGCTCGATCATATTGTTAAATTCCATGATGGTTTGAGCATTAGCACCAAGGTGGTCTGAGACAGCAAAGACGGTAGTAAACTCGCCAGCGCGGGCGATGACGTTGTTGACGACACGCTCAATTTCTACAGCACGGGTCTGATCATCTACAATAAGATCGATATTCTTAACAGGGACAAAGAGGGTCTTTTCCTCTAAACGCAGCATTTCAACTTGAGCTGCGATAAGAGGGTTAGAACCACCTACTAGACCAAAGATCTTGTCTGAGGAGATGCGCTGATTGTTTTGCATGCGCATGACCTTGCGAGCCATGGTAGCAGTGAATGGACCTGGATCTACAGCTAAGAACTTAATGCCAGACATGAGCACAGCATCGGCAATAGTATTGATGTCCTGCTGTGAAGTACAGTCAAAGACAAGGGCTCTAGTGCCGCTTGAGGCTAAGGCTTTGATCTTATTAGCTAGATAGTCTGGGCCATGGAGCAGGTCTTTTAAGTAGATAGGGTCAGATTTATAGCGGAATTTCTCTGTAAAGAGATCGGCTACACGACTGCCTTCGGTGGCGTGTAAATCCTCAAGACCGGCTAGTGATTTCTCCATTGGCTTGCCATCAACTAAGATATAGCCGCCAACGTTGGAGCGCTTTAGCTCTGGGAAGCCTGGAACCACGATAGCCACGCGATCGTTATCGCCTAAGGCATCTAACAGAGCCTGGGTCTCGGCACAGGTATTGCCACGCATAGCAGGGTCAATACGCTTAGCATAGAGCTTAATGTCTGGAGACTTTAAGAGCTTGCCGGCATAAAACACCATCTGATAGCTTTGAATAGGCATCAGATTTCGGCTATTAGTTGAATAGACTAAGCATTCATAATCTTTTGTTAAAGGGTCTTTCAAGCCTCGTGAGCTTGCTAGAGAACATACGGTGGAGCGGTTCTTTTGCAGCATGGCTGCAACTGCTGAAGCTCCAGTAATCTCATCTGCAATTACGACACATTGAGCCATAGAAAAAAATAATCCTCTTTGAGGGCGCTCCTAGGTAGCTCTATTCATGTTGGCTAGACAAGGTTGTTACTTGACAGCCTGTAAAAACATTTTGCTGTTCATTGCTCCTAAAAATTTTGGAGCGTACATACCAACACAATCAACAATTATCAGCCTTTTTCTTTTAAGTCCAGATTATTGGGGCTTAAGCTTACTAGTGTATTTGCTAGTTATTAAGTGATGTTCTTAGTATGTGATGTTTAGTTTGCTACCTTGTGTAGGAGTGTGCCGCTATTAACCTAAAGTTGAAATACGTGCACGAATGTTTAACACCGATGATGGGACAACGGATATTTCGTCTACACCCATACGGATAAGTTCGTGAGTAAATCCCTCATCTGCAGCTAGCTCACCACAGACACCCACCCAAATGCCTTTCTTGTGGGCATTGTTCACTGTCATTTCAATAAGACGGATAACAGCACGGTGGTAAGGGTTTAAAAAGCGGCCGACCTCTGCATTTTGGCGATCTACTGCCAGAGTGAACTGCGTGAGATCGTTAGTTCCGATACTGAAGAAATCGACATGATCTGCAAGCATGTCTGAGATTAAGGCTGAAGCCGGTGTCTCAATCATGATGCCAATCTCTACGTCATCTGAGTACTTAATACCCTCTGCATCAAGCTGCTTTTTGACCTCATTACAGATCCTGATGCAATCTTTAACCTCCTCAACAGAGGTAATCATCGGGAACATAATGGAGAGGTTACCAAAGGCTGAGGCACGGTAAAGCGCACGCAGCTGAGTGATAAAGACCTCAGGACGGGTGAGGCAAATACGGATTGCTCTCATACCCATGGCAGGGTTTTCTTCGTGCTTAAGCATGAAGTACTCAGCGGTTTTATCAGCACCGATATCAAGGGTACGGATAATCACCTTCTTGCCATTCAAAGCAAGGAGAGCTTCTTTGTAGATATTAAATTGAGTCTCTTCATCTGGGTAATCTTGTGATTGTAAGTAGATATACTCAGAGCGAAGTAGACCAATACCCTCAGCATCAGAGGTTTTGACCAAATCAAGATCAGCAATGGTACCGATGTTGGTAAATAAATTGATCTTGCGGCCAGAGAGCGTCTTCGTCTCTTTACCTCTAAATTGCTCTAAGCGGGCTCTTAGAGCATCCTCAGTACGTTTGCGCTCGGCATAAATGGAGAGTGTCTTCTCATCAGGATCTAAGATGACACGACCAGTGGCTCCATCGACAATCGCTATCTTGCCCTCAAGATCGCTGTTTAAATCGTTACCAATATTGATAACTGCAGGCAAACCTAAGGTGCGGGCGAAGATAACAGTATGAGAGCGAGCAGAGCCTGCCGAAGTAATGATGCCACGTACTAAGTTTTGATCGAGCTGTACGGTTTCAGATGGGGCTAGATCATCTGTGGCCAGAATGATTGGCTCATCAGAGTTAACGAATTGATGCGGGGCATTAAAGCCGGAGCTTTGGTTCAAGATATCGCTAAGACGTCTTGAAACATCCATCACGTCAGCGGCACGACCTTGCATATAGTCGTTATCTTCCATCTGACGGAACATGTCTGCAAAACGGCTACCAGTGATTTCTACAGCGTACTCAGCATTGACCTTTTCGTCACGAATGGTGCTTTCAATGGCATCAACGTATTCAGGGTCATCAAGCATCATCTGGTGAATTTGGAACACGACTGCGTTCTGATCACCAAGCTTTTCTACTGTGGTCTCGTACAAGGTGCCAAGCTGGGCAATGGCCTCAGCACGTGCAGTTTCAAAGCGTGCAACTTCTGCATCCACATCCTCAATGGATCTACGTGTAGCAAGTTGTGCATCGCGTTGGAGAAAAGAGATTCTTCCAACGGCTATGCCTCTACTTGCTGGAATACCATTAAGGATTTGAAATGCATCGCATGCAGAGACATCAGGCTCTGGCAGAGGGCTTTGATACTTAGAGTAGCCACCATAGCTAAGTCCAACGGTAGCAGTATCGCTTAAATGGTTGTCATCACTATCTAATGATCCATTAGCACTGCCGTTGATATAGGCACTCTCATTGAGGCTGCCGCTATCAGATACACCATCAGCTCCTGCTGCATGAGCTTGCGCTGCAGCAGCATCGGCGCTGCCTGCAGTAGCTGCAGCATCAGCGCTGCCTGCAGCAGTATCTGCAATGACTACAGCAGCTGCAGCATCAGTGCTGCCTGCAGTAGCAGTAGCTTCAGAAGAGGCGGATGCATCAGCACCTGATGCAGTCGCTGCAGCTTTGCTAGCAGTATCTGCATTGGCAAATGATTGGTCATGTGATGAGGCAGCACTCGTGGTGACGCTAGTGCCATCAAGAGTGTGCTTATCAGCATTCTCACCCATAGTTACTCCCTTAACTGACGATGAGTCGGGAGTAGGTGATGTTAAATTAGGGTATTGGTTTTGATCGCTCAATTTGACTAGTCCACAAACCGTTAACACCTCAATATTAACTTATGTACTAAGGCTTTGCTTATCTGCGTATCAAATTAAGTGTTGCTTTATCCTCATTGCTTGTAAAAAAGCAGCTTTTGAAAGCTTATATATGGTGTACAAAGTCATTGTAGGAACGCTTTTGACTGTTAATTGCTCTTAAGTTAGTTTGTTCTTATTTGTGGCTAAAGAAAAAACATTGTTTGTCTGCAATTTAGTATGCCTAAGCAAGTGCCATTTTGCTTTTATTGCTAACTTACCAAGAGCTTAAGTATGAGATCTAAGATATTTAGGCACAATTACAGCGCCGTTTAGGGCGTGAGGTGCTAAAATAGGCGCAATTTCTCACAACGGCGCGTTACCTCCAGGGCTGCCTGATCTGGTAACACGGTTTTATACGGGTGCGGGCACTTCCTACTCCGCACTCTCGGCCTTAAGGACTTTACAATGGAACTAGTCAAGACTCGTTTTGCTCCGTCACCTACTGGTTACTTACACGTAGGCGGTGCCAGAACTGCTTTATTCTCATGGCTGTATGCCAAACACTGCAATGGTGAGTTCGTTCTGCGTATTGAAGATACCGACCGTGAACGTTCTACTCAGCCAGCTATTGATGCCATTTTAGAGTCCATGGAATGGCTCAACTTAGGTTGGGATGAGGGCCCTTATTACCAGACCAAGCGTTTTGACCGCTACAAGGAAGTTATCGATCAGCTTTTAGCTGAGGGTAAGGCTTATAAGTGCTACTGCTCTAAAGAGCGCTTAGAAGAGATCCGTGCTCAGCAGATGAAGGACGGTGTTAAGCCACGTTACGACGGTCACTGCCGTGAAGATCACTCCGAGCACTCACCTGATGAGCCATACGTAGTACGTTTCCGTAACCCAGACACTGGCATCGTAGCTTTCGATGACATGGTTAAGGGTCGCATTGAGTTCAAGAACGAAGAGTTAGATGACTTCATCATTCAGCGTTCTGACGGCACCCCAACTTACAACTTCTGCGTAGTAGTTGACGACTTTGACATGGGTATTACCCACGTTATCCGTGGTGATGACCACGTTAACAACACCCCACGTCAGATCAACTTATACCGTGCTATGGGCGCAAAGGAGCCAGTCTTTGGTCACTTAGCTATGATCTTAGGTGATGACGGCGCTAAGCTCTCTAAGCGTCATGGTGCTGTTAGCGTTATGCAGTACCGTGAGGATGGTTACCTGCCAGAGGCCTTATTAAACTACCTCGTACGTTTAGGTTGGTCTCATGGTGATCAGGAAATCTTCACCATTGACGAGATGATTAAGCTCTTTACTCCAGAGCAGATCAACAAGTCAGCCTCATCATTCAATACCAAGAAGCTCAACTGGCTTAACGCTCACTACATGAAGACCCAGCCACGTGCTGAGGTAGCCTCAGAGCTCAAGTGGCACTTAAACCGTCTTGGTATCGATACTGATAAGGTTCAAGGTCCTGATTTAGAGTTAGTAGTTAAGAACTACTGCGAGCGTACTCAGACTCTCAAGGAGATGGCAGAGAAGGCTCGTTGCTACTTTGAAGACATCACTGAGTATGATGCAGCAGGTGTTAAGAAGTGGATCAAGGAAGGCTCTGTTGAGATCTTAAAGGACAGCTTAGAGGCTTTAAAGGCATTAGACAGCTGGGAGCCAGAGGCTATTGATAAGGCTTTAGAGGCTATTGCTCAAAAGCATGAGGTAGGCATGGGTAAGGTAGGTCAGCCACTGCGTCTTGCTATGACTGGCACCCCAACTTCTCCAGGTATCGGTGACACCATGGAGTTAGTTGGTCGCGAGCGTACCTTCAAGCGTATTGAAGATGCTATCGCCGCTTTTTCTAAGTAATTAGATTCCATCTTTCACTAAGATAGGCGCATGTACCTGTAGGAGGTATGCGCTTATCTTTAGTGCTTATCTTGGTAAGAGCCAAGAGACAAAAAAGGCAGCCATTTGGCTGCCTTTTTTGTCGCTACCTAGGTAGCAGTTACATATAGTGTTACCACCACTTTGGCTTAGTAAGAGCTTCCTCGTAGAGTTTTTCGTACTTAGCGCAGGACTCTTCCCAACTAAAGTGAACGCTCATAGCATTCTTACGCAGACGCTCCATCTCCACAGGATCCTCAAGGTAGAGAATTAAAGAGCGACGTAAGGTGCTTAGTAACTCCTCAGGATTTGGATCCCAGAAGATAAAGCCATTACCGTTAACTTGGTCGGTATCGTAGTTAGTAACGGTATCACGCAGACCGCCTACACCACGCACAATTGGGATGGTACCGTAGGCAAGAGAGTACATCTGATTGAGACCGCAAGGCTCAAAGATTGATGGCATTAAGAAGAAGTCAGCTGCAGCTTCAATCTTATGAGCTAAGGCATTGTCATAAACCGAGCGGAAAATCATCTTGTCTGGATGACGATCGGCAATCTCTTGAATTTGACGAGCTAAGTTTGGATCACCAGTGCCCTCGATAACGATTTGTACACGGTGACGTAAGAACTGCTCAAGAATAGGGATTAAGATGCCCACACCTTTTTGGTCAGTAAGACGTGCCACCATACCGTACATAGGGTCATCACCCATTGGCAGACCCAGCTCTTTTTGTAGCAGGTACTTGCCTAAAATCTTCTCTTCGAGGGTGTTGATGTCGTACTGAATCTTTAAGTGCTTATCGGTAGCAGGATCCCAGTCGCTATAGTCACAGCCGTTAATAATACCTACTAAATCAGCGCTACGGCTTTGGAAGTTAACTGTCATACCGTGACCGCCTAAGTAGGTGGTAAGTTCGGTAGCGTAGCCTGGGGATACGGTAGTGATCTTGTCAGCGTAGAACACGCCGCACTTTAAGAAGTTAATGTAAGTGCCCTGAGAGATCATGTCGTTGTAGACCTGACAAATCTCAGGAATCATATAAATCTGACCGCGATCAAAGACGCCTTGGAATGCACCATTGTGCACGGTAATTACTGAGCGGGTCTTATCAAAGAACTTATTGTCATCGTACTTGATGCGCAGGATCATTGGAGCTAAGGCAGCATGCCAGTCGTTAGCATGTACGATGTCAGGGCGGAACTGAAGTTTCTCGGCTGCATCAAAAGAGGCTGCAGATAAGAAGGCGTAACGTTCGCCATTATCCCAGTAAGCCTGGTTGTTATCACCGTAAATGGAGGTACGGTTGTAGTAACGTGGGCAATCGATAAGCCAAACTTCAACGTCATTAGCAATGTGAGTTGAGCGAATGGTGTAATCGATTTGACGATCGGTTCCAGGATTTAAAGATGAAGAACCGATGACAGGGAAGTTTTCAACGCCTTTGATGAGACTGTAGCAAGGCATTACTACTCGAACCTGATGTCCGTTGCTTTTCAGTTGTGCCGGCAAAGCCTTCGCCACATCAGCAAGACCACCAGTCTTGATAATGTCAGCAACCTCTGAAGAAATAAATAGGATATTCAAAACGCACCTTCCTAAACGTCGCAATCAGGAGGAATAGACAGTTACTTGTCTCAAGGACAGATCCTTAAGAGATTGGTCACTCTTAAGAGCAAACTTCGCAACTGACTGAGTAAATGCACCTTGTGTGGTGCTTGTGTGTACCAACACCAAGCTAGCGTAAGTTAAAGCTGCATACCATAGCTTTAAAAACCTAACGCTCTTACTAGTGTCAAAAGTGTACATCTAGTCTAGCTATTGTATGAAATTTCTAGCCTAGATGTGCAGTCAAATACTCAAACTTGCAACAAGTATCTAGCAATCAGCATCTTAAAGCCTCTATCAAGATGACTTTGAGATGGTCTGTAAAATGATTAATAGCTAATTATCATGGCTTGTTAAAGCCCCAAAACTCTAATCATTGGGGCTTTTGAAAGCCAATAGTCTTTACTTAACAGGCACTATGGCCTAGCACTTTAATTGACCATGTTTAGCCAAGCTTAAGGTTGCTAAGCCTACTCGTCAAAGCCAAGGCGCATGCCCTTAGGAATGACGATAATACCATTTGGTGACATTTGTGGACCGTTCTTGTCATCAGGAGTGACAATCTTCATATCAGCTTCTTTGTCATAGCCTAGAGTAAAACCTGGAGCTAAGACTACATCACGGTCAATGATGGCACGACGAATCTTGCAGTTAGCGCCAATCTTAACATCACCAATGAGAACGGTTTCTTCAACCTGAGCACCATCTTCAGCAGTACATCTAAAGCCCATTACTGACTTACGAATGCGTGCGCCATCGATGTTACAGCCAGCACTGATCATAGACTGAGATACCTCAGATTGATTGTTAGCTGTATCAGAGAAGTGAGCTGGTGGAAGAGGTGGGTAGAAAGTGTGCAGAGCCCACTTTAAGTTCATTAAGGAGAATGGGGCCTTATCTTGGAGTAGATCCATATGGGCATCCCAATAGGCATCTATACTTCCTACATCTCGCCAGTACACTTCATTAGGCTCGCCATCGATAACATTGTTCGACAGGTCATAGACGAAAACATTGCCACGTGGGAAGAGCTTAGGAATGATGTCCTTACCAAAGTCGTGGGAGGACTCTTTATCCTCTGCATCTACACGCAGCTCATGGCCTAACACTTCGGTCTTGAAGATGTAGTTACCCATGGAGACTAAAGAGTAGCCTGGATCACCAGGGATCTCTTTTGGCACGGCTGGCTTTTCTTCAAAGCCAATCATGCGACCAGATTGGTCTACCTCAATCACACCGAAGTTGCCGGCGCAATCTTTAGATGGCAGACGAATAGCAGCTACAGTTAAGTCAGCTTTATGAGAAGTGTGATACTGCAGCATCTGGCGAATATCCATCTTATAGATATGGTCAGAGCCGAAAACGCACACATCGGATGGGTACAGATCTTCAATGAAGGTTAAGTTCTGATAGATAGCATCTGCTGTGCCCTGATACCACTCCTTGCCAGTACGCATCTGTGCAGGGATTGGATCAATAAAGCAGCCTGGAATACCTGAAACTGTCCAGCCATTCTTCAAGTGCATGTACAAAGATTGGGACTTGTACTGAGTGATTACAAACAGACGCAGAATGCCTGAGTTAACGAAGTTGTTAAGCACAAAGTCGATCAGTCGATAAGAACCACCAAAAGGCACAGACGGCTTGGAGCGCGATTTGGTGAGTGGCATTAAGCGTGTGCCCTCGCCACCAGCGAGGATCATTGCCATTACTCCTGACATATAAATTCCCCTTATCTAAGCTACAAAGTTTAGAACAATAGCCGTATGGATGCTGGTAGAAGCATATGAACAAGACATAGCTGTGGTGCTATATGCCAAAGATCATGCGCTACTGCTAAAAAAACAACGGCCCTATCACCAACACACAACGCCGCTTCTGTACATATCTTTGATGCTACCATCTTAAATTTGAGCTGCAACAAGACGTAGTGATGTTCATGCAAGATGTTGCTATAAGCCTAGCTTATACCTGAGTTTTTCAAAACTTTTTAGCAAAAGCAGTGTTTAACCGCATGCTTTTGCTTTTTTTTACTCAAAATATGCTAGAATAATATAAGTACAT
>NZ_AXWV01000017.1 GCF_000482845.1 Anaerobiospirillum succiniciproducens DSM 6400 | reverse complement strand
TTAGCGCGTTAAGACATGGTGCCGAAAAGGAGCAGAATAGCTCAATGGCTACAGCCGATTTACATGAGCACGCACAAGATCGTGACCACTTATCAAGCAACATTGATCTATCTGAAGGCAAGAGCCATGGCTTTGCACACGTTGCATCTGATCTAGAGTTAGATGATTTTAGCAGTGCAGTTGATGCATATGATTTAGATCTAGACTGTATTGGCCTTGCAGATGCTACATCTGATCGTATGTTAGATGAGCATAGCTGTGCGGGCGATGCATCTGAGAACGAGCTAGATAACCTTAGCTTCATAAGCGAAGAAGAGGTGAGTAAGGATGAGCAAAGCTTAGTTTGCTCACAGCACAATAAGGTTGCCAAAGATATCAGCCATGAAGCTGATAGTTGCCATAGTGCTGATAGCAGCCATGGTGCTGATAGCAGCTATGAGTGTGATAGCAGCCATGAGGCTGATAGCAGCTGTGGTGATAGTAGCTATGAGTGTGATAGCAGCCATGAGTATGATTGTAGCCATGGTGCTGCTAGCCGCGATCTTAGCGCTGATGAAGCTGTAGATAATGTGAAGAGCGGTACTTGTTCAACTAAGCGCTGCGCTTTTCACAATACCGATATAGATACCATCTTAGCTAACGATCATGGATTAGCTTCAAATGGTGGTGCGCAATGTGCGAGTAAAAAGCAAGCTAGCAAGAATGCTAAGGCCATGCTTGAAGACAAGTCATTAACCAATAGCACAAAAGCTCCAATTTTCTTGGACAAGCCTGAGCGCATTAAGTCAAGTAAAGATCCTGAGCGCATTAAGTCAAGTGAAGAGCTTGAGCGCTTTAACTCACTTGAAGAGCTCATACAATACAAGAAGAGCTCTGAGCATCAACGTGTCAAAATGCGACTGCGTCATTTTGTAAGCGATGAGCGCTATCAGTACTTTGCTGAATGTTCTAATGTAAAGCGAGGTTTTGAGAAAGGAGCTAGTTCTAACAAAGAATAGTAGAACCACAAAAGTATCATAACTTTTTCAAGCTTATCTTTAGCGTACGTAGACTGTCTTGAGCAAAGTTATGATCAAAAACGGCGCTGTATTAGCGCCGTTTTTTGGTAATGAATTACTGTACTAGCCTTAATTATTCCAAGCTTTAAAGACAGTAAACTTGGTGGTAGCTGCAATGATCTCTACATTATCAAAAGCCTCGTTAAGCGGCTCTTCATAGTGTAGTGCAGTGTTACCAACTAAGTAGAGCACACCATCGGATGTAAGGCTCTCTTTAGCTTGGGCAATCATATTAATAGTTTGGGCTGTAGTGCGATTAATACCCTGATGGAATGGAGGGTTAGTTGCAATGATGTTAAAGCGTCCACCTGGCACATTGATGCTAGCACGCTCCAAATCGTCAGCCTTTGGCAGCATGTCGGAGGCTAATACCTTAAGCTCAAGACCATTGAGCTTGGCATTGGCAGCAGTGCAGTTTAATGCAGTAGCACTAATGTCTGAGCAGATGACATTTTTGTAGCCACGTGCTGCTAAAGATAAGCCAATAATGCCAGAGCCGCAGCCTAAGTCTAGAACGTAGTGAGCTGCATGATCCTTTGGTGTTGGTAAGCTCTTAAGATCAGCATTGCTCAGATCTTCAAGCTCTTTTGCATCAGCTACTTTATCCATACCGCTAAGATCACGGTGCATGGCGTTAAGTAATAAGTGAGTGCCTCTATCAAGTTCACCTTGGCTAAAGAGACCATGATTTTGCTTAAGGGTAAGGCCGCCGAATTTTACATCTGAAAGGGCCTTTGAGTCCTTAAACTGTGCACCTTCATTGAGGTTAGCTGCAAATACAGTGCACTTACGAGCAGTATCTACTTTAAATACCTGAGCTACATCTTTAACCAAAGAGTCGCCACTCTTGCCGCCAATAGCATTTGCTCCCATTAACAGGATTTGTACCTGTGGATTAATGTAAGGCATGAGGCAGTGCAGAATCTTTTGGCTCAGACTCTTAGTCTTATTTAAGAACAGCACTATGGTGTCAACTGCTTCAAGATGGCCTTTAATACGCTCATCGCCATAGTCAGAGAAGATCACGCTCACGTGACGCTTTGAGGCTACCTCAAAGTCACTGTTACCGAGCTTGATGCCCATCATGGCACTCATTCCCTGTGCAATTGGGTAGTTATCAGTGATGACATAGGCCTTTTCGGTCTTAATCAGAGAATTGAGCAGCTGTAGTGACGGAATCTGGCCGCACAGCAGAACTTTCTTGTGTTCCCAGTAGTTACTATTACGCTCAAAAACCTCAGCTAGAGGATTATCTGCCTTCATAAAAAACTCCCAGGATTACAGATCGGCGTTGATGTCGTTAAAGTCGATATCCTCAAACTTACGAGGACGCTTTTTCTGAGCTTTCTTTAAGATGCTGCGCTCTTTGGCGGTCAGTGGTTTGCCAGTGCTTTGAGCAGCCTCTGATGAGCCATGTTCAAGCATATTATCTTCACTAGAGGCATCTTGTGCGCTCTTTTTAGCATTATCGCTATCATCAGTATCTTTGCAGCCTACATCTGCTTGTACAGCTGTGAGCTTAGCAATACGCTTTTCTTTTTTGAGCTGGGTTTGCATCTCTTCTTGAGCAATAAGCTCTTCTAAAGTACGCTTGCTCTTTAAGAGTTTAGCTAGCTCCACATAGGTTGACAGTGGCAGGTCTTCGGCGCGTGCTTGAAGATCAATGCCAATTGCACTTAGCTCTTCTGCCTCAAAAAGAGGTGCCATGGAGTTACGAATGGTCTTACGACGGGCAGCAAAAGCGGTAGTAGTAATCTTATTTAAGAATGGAGAGAGTGCACGCTCCTCATCAGTAAGTGGCTTTGGCTTTAAGCGTACTACTGCAGACATTACCTTTGGAGGTGGGATAAAGGCTGATGGTGGCACAGTAAGTACAGGGATGACCTGAGCATGGAACTGAGCCATGACTGTAAGACGGCCATAGTCTTTATTGCCTGGACCTGCAGCTAAACGCTCTACTACTTCCTTTTGCAGCATAAAGTGCATATCAACAATGCCAGGGAAGCTTAAGAGGTGGAAAATGAGCGGACTAGTAATGTTGTAAGGCAGGTTGCCAAACACGCGTAACTTGCCTGCACCAGGTAACTTAGTGAAGTCTACCTTGAGTGCATCCGACTCAATTAAGGTCAGTCCATTTAAGAAAGGATCGTGGCGTAAACGCTCAGCTAAGTCACGGTCAAGCTCAATGGCAGTTAAAGCCTTGGCTCTTTCGATAACAGGGCGGGTTAAAGCCGCATGACCTGGACCGATTTCAACGAGATAATCACCTTCCTTTGGGTTAATGGAGTCCACGATTGAGTTGATAATGTGGTCGTTAACCAGGAAGTTTTGTCCAAAACGCTTACGCGCTTTCATATGTGGAGGTGGGATGATTGCCATGAAATCGTTCTCGATGTCATTTAAAGAAAGGACTTGCCCTTACTTAAGGGCAATGATTTGTCCCGAATTATACCAACAAGATCACACTTTTTAGCATAGATAAGCGCATTAGAGGGTAATTACCTAGCAATCATCCTTGGCAAAGCTAAGTATCATGCCCTCTAAGCGCAAGTTAGTATGATGTTAGTTTAGGTTCTATTGGCCCTTGTGACGATGGTTGGCCATATAGATAGCAAGGCTGACAGCGCTCAGAAGTGAACCTTCATCAGCTATGGCCTTACCTGCTAAATCACAGGCGGTGCCATGATCTACAGAGGTTCTGATAAATGGAAGGCCTAAGGTAGTGTTATAGCCCTCATCAAAGCCTGCATATTTAAGAACTGGCAATCCTTGATCGTGGTACATGCTAAGGATAGCTGCAGCTTTGTCTAAGTACTTCTTTTGGAAGAGAGTATCTGCAGGTAGTGGGCCGATGAGATTGTAATTGCCAGTGGCGTTTAAGCTCTCAATAACTGGAGAGATAGTCTCAATCTCTTCCATGCCTAAGGTGCCATCTTCACCTGCATGTGGGTTGAGGCCGCATACATAGATCTGAGGAGAGGCAAAACCCATATGGGCTTTAAGATCGTGGTGCAAGATGCTGATAATGTTAGTAAGTTTCTCTTTAGTAATAGCTTCACTGACCTTATTTAAAGGCAGGTGAGTAGTAACTAAAGCCACATTCATCTTAGAGCAACCAAGCATCATAACCACTTCGTTGCAATGACTCTTCTCCTGCAGATATTCGGTATGTCCGGTAAACTCGATACCAGTTTTTGCAATGATGCTCTTAGAGATTGGGGCAGTTACCATGGCATCGCACAGACCGCTTAAGCACAGCTCGATGGCTTTATCTAAAGTAGCAAGCACATACGGTGAGTTGCGCTCATCTTGCCTTCCTGCTATTGATGGAGTGCCAAGTTCAATATTCAGGCAACTTAAATGTCCTAAGCCTGACTCATCTGGGCCTGATGGGACAAACTCATCTTCCTTAAAGTCATGGAGAATAAAGTCGCTACCAAAGAGCTTCATGCGCTCTTCAAGTAAAGCCTTGTTACCAATCAGTACTAACTCAACTTGAGACTTGGCTATTTCATCTGAACTTAAACCACCTTCTGCAACTGAAGCACAACGTGCATGCAGAGGTAGTGTAGCTGCGTGGTAACGACCAAGATGGTACATGAGTTCAGGACCAACACCAGCAGGCTCACCAGTGGTGATGGCAATACGCATTTGCTTGCTCTTTGAATTAGTATCCGACATGGTTATCCATCCATTTGCATTAACAATCGATAAGCTAGTGTAATCCACAGCACGGCTATTTGCTGTTAATGAGCCACAAACGTGCGCTCATCATCTTCGCTCATACCTGTGAGTATCATCTAGATTACATCTTTAAGTGCCGTATAGACTTCGCCTGTAAGTATCTTCTAGATTACATCTTTGCGTGCCGTATAGATTATGCCTGTGAGTATCATCTAGATTATGCCTGTGAGTACCATTTAACTGTAATTGAGCTACGCATAAAGCAAAAAGCTCAGCACTAAGGCTGAGCTTTTGAGTACTCATAGTAGCTAGACCTAAATAGGTCTAGTGCCGATTATTTTGACTTATGTAAAGCTGGATCACCTTCGATATTAGCGTTGTCAGCCATACCAGCGTTAACTAAGATAGGGTCGGTAACGCGGATGTGGGCAGTAGCGCGAATCTCACGCTCCCAAGCTGCTGACTCTTCGTTAAATAAGCGACGGAAGATAAGCTCACGAGCACGTGCCTCATAGGCCTCGTCAGAATCCTTGTCAATCTTGCGATCCTCAAGGTAGATAAGGTGCCAGCCGAAGCTTGACTTAATTGGCTGTGAAACCTCACCCACACGCAGAGCAACTAAACCCTGAGCAAAGCCTGGATCGTAACGACCAGCTGGAGCATAACCAAGCTCACCGCCTAAAGATGCAGAGCCAGTATCCTCTGAGTATTTTTTGGCAGCCTGAGCAAAGCTGATACCGCCAGAAACAATCTTATTACGCAGAGCGTTGAGTTCGCTTACAGCAGCCTCATCAGAGAAGATGATGGAGGTCTTTAATAAGATATGCTTAGCCTTGTAGGTAGTTACTGGCTCAACTGCCTGATTAGTAACTTCGTAAAGCTTGATTAAGTGCAAACCAAAAGGTGAGCGGATAGGGCCAATGACGGCACCTGGATTAGCCTTTAAGATTGCAGGTAAGAATGGTACTGGTACTTGGCTTTCAGGAACGAAGCCGATATCACCACCCTGTACAGCGTTGCTACCCTGAGCATACTGAGCAGCTAAAGCGTTGAAGTCAGCACCCTTGCTTGCCTGGGACTTAATGGTATTGGCAATAGAGGTAACGCGGTTTACCTCATTGTAGCTAGCGTTAGCATCTAAGCCTAAGATGATCTGACCTAAGTGGTAGCTTGGCTCAACGTTGCCGATTTTGCGCAGGTTCTTAGCAAGCAGCTCAACCTCAGCATCAGAGATACGCACACGACGACGAACCTGATTGGTACGTACTTCGTTGATAACAAACTCTTCGGCAAACTTCTGACGAGCAGTAGCTAAATCTACATTACCAAAGCTCTTTAAAATATCGTTTACTGAGGTATTAGAACGAGCTGCAGTTTGAGCTAATGCCTGGTCGATTTGGGTATCGGTTAAGGAAATGCCATAACGCTTGCCAATCTGAACAATAATAGAGCGGGTGACTAATTGCTCTAAAGCGGCACGGCGTGCTGTAACTGCATCTACGTTGGCACCACGGCTCTTAAACTGAGCTTGTGCAGCTTTTTGAGCAGCATCAAGTTCGCTACGTAAGATGATGTCTGAATTAACAACAGCCACGGATGAGTCCAGAGTGACCTCTTGTGCCTGCGCTGTTGAGGCGACTGATGAGGCACAAAACATAGTGCCAAAGGACATAACGGCCAGTGCTGTTGCAATTGACTTGTTAATCTTGCTTAATACCATAGCGGCTTTCTCTCAAAACTCTTCCGAACGTCGGTCATGTCGCGAAATTCTAACATACAGATACCTAATCGTATACAAAAGACGCTCAACAAGCGGCATATTTGCAATTTTTCTTAAATAGGCACCTGAAGATATGTTTGTGTAGATGGCTACTTGAACGAGCATCATCATATCTCTAGAAACTTAGGCAAAACACTGCTAAGGCAACAAAGCACAACATTTGCTTTACACAATTGAGGAGCAAAATGTGGCGGTAGATACTAAAAGGCCCTGCTATTTTTGAGCAGGGCCTTGTGATGATTCTATGCGTTAGCACAGATGTTTGCTTAGCGGTTGAGATCGGTTGGGTCGAAGTGCTTGAGCAAACGAGTGTCGGTAAAGTTGCGGTCGAAGTCGCCGGTAACATTAACGGCACCTGCACCCTTGAACTCAAATTGGATACCAAAGATATGGTCACGCTCACGCTTAAGGGAGTCCCAATCACATGAGTTGTAGTTCTCATAGACAAAAGATAATGACCAGCAGCAGTCTTCAAACTTAATTGCTGCCTTGGTATCGATATCTTCGTTTTGCTCTAAGTCGTTATAAGCTGCAAAGCTAACGGAGATCTTTTCATTGATTGGAACAGATGTGACCAAGCCTAATTGGCTTAAGTCTACTAAATCGTTAGCTAAAGAGCGGTTACCCTTGTCAGCAAAACGATAGCCTACCTGAACTAATAAGCCGTTTTCGTTCTTATACTGAGTCATGGCATTCCATGACTTTAAGTTATCTTCCTCAGAGTCATAGCTAAGGCCGGCATGCAAAGTAAGACCATTAACTGGCTCTGCATTAAAGAACATGGCCATTGGGCTACGTGGTGAGGTATTAATTGGGTCACGTGGCGCTAAGGTTACCTTTGAGGTATTAAATGAGTATGTCTGTGACACACCAAAGCGCACAATCTCGCGATCATGTGGATCTAAGAGTCGTGAGGTTACACCCATAGTAATCGCGTTGATATCAGCGATACGATCTTTACCTGTGTAGTTTCTAAATGAGAAGTTTGAGTAGTAATCACTCATGCGGTCGGTAGTATCGTACAGTGCGATATTCGACTGATCTTCATATGGGATGTATTGGTATAAGACCTCAGGCTCAAAGGTCTGAGTATGTCTTAAGTCTAAAACTTTACGCTCAAGAGTGGTCTTGGCCTTGATTTGCGCTAAATAAAGGGCGCGATTTACAGATGAATCAAGCTCAGTAAAGCCTAAATTAGTTCTGTAATAATCAGGCATATCCTCAATGCTATCTTGTGAATAGTGAGTAAAGAAACCTCTTAAGCTCGCATCAACTGAGGTGCCACGCATGTTGAATAACTGCATGCCGATCTCAGGTTCAAAATGGATACGAGTTGCCTCGAAGTTCTGAGCACGAGAGTCTGATGAAGAGCTAAAGCGCGTCATCTCACCATTAAAGTTAAGGGTGAGAGAACCTACAGTGCTGTAGTACTGTCCAGAGATCTGCGGCAACATTGAGAAAGGACGGTGACCTAAAATTGTATCTGGCTGCAGACGCTGATAGTCACGGGCTTCTGCTTGGATATGGAAGTCTGGACGATCATAGGCGGCCTTTAACGACTGCTTTAAGTGGTCATCGGTGACATTGGTTTCTTTAGCACCGAGATCATCAAGGTAGTCGTAGTCGCCATTGCGTACGCGCTGATAGTCGATATCAAAAGTCAGATCATTATTAAAAAATGAGCTAGTGTGCTTCCAACGGAAGAAATAACGTGAGTCATCATCAAAGTTTTCTGACAAGGCCCAGTCATTGTCGTTAGGTATATAGTCAAAGATAAAGGTGCCAATAGAATTTTCAATTGGCATATATCTAAACTCATTGCCTAAAAGAAGGCCACGTTTACTCATCAAACGAGGAGTAAAGGTGTAGTCATAGTTTGAAGCAATGGACCAGTAGATTGGTTGCTCGTAATCAGCACCGTTATTGGAGCTAATCGATACGGATGGATATAAAAGACCTGACTTGCGTCGATTCGTAGTCGGGAAGTTTAAGTATGGTAAGTACAATACAGGCACGTCTTTGACATAAAGAACGTTGTGATAAGACTCGCCAAATGAATCATTCTGATCAAGCTCTACAGAGCCAGCTTGAAAGTACCAAGAGTTATCTCCCACTGGGCAGGTGGTAAAGGTAAAGTCCTCAACCTCAGTGCTCTTTTGCTCATTGTTCACTGTGACTAATTTGCTCGAGCCACGTGCTACAGAACCATTTAATTGGAAGGTGGCATCAGAGAAGGTCGAGACATCGCTTTTAAGATTACTTTCAAGACTAGCAGGGCTGTTAATGGTCAGCTGTGGCGTATGAATAGAGATGTTGCCTGAGGTAACTAATGTACCTGCATCGCCATCATAAACAGCCTCATCTGCTTTGATAAGGCGGTCGCCTTGGCTGACAGTAACGTTGCCTGAGTAGGTTAAATTCTGAGTACCGCTAGCAGTTACTTCATTAGCGCTAATATTTACTGGAGTAGTTTCAAGGTCAAAGTTTTGCGGCTCAGAGTAGGCTGGAATACCGTAGTAGCACTCCATGTCACGCTCAGGTACTGGCATGAATGGAGAAGGACGCCATGGATTCTTGCTTAGGGTAGAGATAAGACGCAGTGGGAAAGTAGATGCAGCGGCTAATTGGCGATTAGACAGATACTGTTGTGTGGCAATATTTTTGACCATAACGCCATAGATATTGTCTGCAAATTCAGTAACTGAATTTAAGCGCTTAAGCTTAGCTTTCTCAACGGGGTCGATGCTATCACTATCAATACCACTTGATTGCTGCTGTTGCAGATAGGCAAGTTTGCTATTGGTAGTGGGGGCTTGGCCTGATGCAGCTAATTGATTAGATGGAGCAATGCCACGAGCTTGCTCATTAGCAAGTGCAGCTCCCTGGCCGTAAAGGATGCATGTTAGCGTAAATGCTAAAGCACTGACCTTAAGATGTGGTTTATGTTGGCGCATCAAACTATTGACCCTTAAGGAAAACAAAACTGCTCTGTTAGCTACTCTACATAACAGGCAGTTGCCACATGTGACTCAGTTGAAACTGATATCTTATGCCTACAGTAATACTTGCATCGAGCTTCTTAAAAGCAAGAAAAATGGCCATAAATAGGCCTAGCTTTATGGGAAACTAAACGCGCAATCGATAATTTTAACACAAAGGCTAAATTAAGCCCTGATGCTTTTAGGGGATGTGATTTTAAAGAAGCATCAAAGGGCTAAGAGGGGCTACACTATAAGTTCTGATCTGGCAGATTACGTACAGGCAGGTTTGGATCTGAAAGCAAATCGGCATCTTCGTCTTCATTAACTTCCTTGCCTGGCACAGCATGCTTTTCATCTGCCCAAGCGCCTAAGTCTAAGAGTTTGCAGCGCTCAGAGCAGAATGGACGAAATGGATTGTCGGTCGAGTACTTGATCTTCTTTTTACAGGTAGGACAAGAGACCATGATTACTTGAGCGCCCTCATCATTAGATGTCTCATGGCTAGTATCAGAGCTGTGACCTTGATTGGCCTCTTTTTCGATCTCGTCGTAGGTGCCTGGTGGGAGCAGGTCTTTAAGGCTCATTAAAGAATGCCTCCACGGACATATGCAAGTTCAAATGAGATATCACCAACCGGAGCTCCCTTTACAAAAGGTAAGAAGCGTACGTTGATGTTAGATTGGAAACCGCTAACCACAGGATAGCCGCGTACGTGCTTTGGGTACTTAATAATAATAAGTTCGCAAGGCTCTGAGGTTTCTTGCATAAAGCCGTTAACTGCAAGACGTGCTTGGAAGTCTGAGAACAGACGCCAGAGCTTTAAGATGCAAGTAACTGGAATGCGGATGCAGTCAAGCTCATGTAACCACTTGCCAATCACCTGACGCTTTTCCTCAACTGGAAGCTGATTCCAAAAGAAGAACAGCGGGGTATCAAAGCAGTTAACACCAGATGGAGTTAAGAAACGAGGCTTGATACTTTCGATGAGCGGATCGTTTTGCAGTACTGTACGTTGACGAGTAAAGCTATTTAAAGCACTGTGGCCTTCTTTGACTTGCTCTAACAGTTCGCTAACTAAGGTCTGATCTGCCTCAGGATTATCCTGCCAACCACGCAATCTCTTAGAGAGTTTGTCGAGGTCTTTACCGATGTCAATCTTAAGTGCGCCTGATCCGTCGACTAAATCGATAAAATCGATAAGGCCACGTAACAAGCTGAGAGTATCGGAATTTGTATTTAAGTCAGCGCACTCGGCAACACGATTGAAAATGGTTTCAAACTTTAGATATGTTCTTGCCTTCGGACTTAAAGGGAAATCGTAAACAAACATTTTAGGATCCGCATTAAAAAGCTTGTTGTGGGTGTCTTACAACTAAATTGTGATGATTTTTTAATAATCATCATGAGGCACTAATGCACGTGTCATTCCACATAAATTTTGACACTGCGCCGCATAATAAATAACGCCGTTTAATACCAGTTGCACTCAGGTTTTGACGTTAAAGCTTAGCTATTTGCTATCTTATGCAGCTTTTGAGCATTCTTTAGGTAGCTTATATGTAATTTTAGCACGTGTGCACGCTTTTCTTCTATGTTAAGAGTGTCTGTTTTTATAACATCATCGGCATGTTGTAATTTGTATTCGCGTGACAATTGCTTATCAATGATGTTTTGCGCGGTCTCTTTTGAGCATCCATCACGATGCAAAAGACGCTCAAGTTGTGTTTCACGTGAAGCGTCTACAACTAAGATACGATCGACAAAAGACTCAAGCTTATTTTCAAATAGTAATGGGATATCAATGAGGATGTACGGAGGGATCTCATCTTCTTTGAGTACATAGCTTGGATCAAGAGGCTCGTTTAAAGCCTGAATGCCTAATTGTGTTTTGCTTTCATCGATAACCTTTTCGCTACCATGGTTAAGATCGAGCTGAATCTTAGTCTCACAAGAATGATTAACAGAGTTATTTGAGGTATTTGCTGCAGGTGTTGTCTTGCATGTGGCTAAGTGTTTTGCCTGAGCTTGTTCTTTAATGATATTTAAGTAGCTCTCTGGAAAAGGCAAGCCATGAGCACATAGATCACAAAGCTCATCAGTTCTTTGTCTGATAGCAGGGTGCATGATGGAATTGAGCAAATTGAGCTTGTTTTTGTCAGCGAAGACTACTTCACGCATCTTAGGACGATTGAGATTGCCATCTTCAAGGATAAATTCAGCGCCAAATTTCTCTTTGACTTCTTGAAGGGCTTTAGAACCTGGCAAAACGATCTCACGGGCAATCACATCGCTATCTACTATACGGACGCCATAGACCTTAAAGAGATTGCCGACGAAGCTTTTACCGCAGGCAATAGAGCCAGTGAGTCCAACTTTTAACATCAGTTTTCCCCCAAGATCTTGCAATCAACAATGAGCAAATCATCACTAGTTTATTAGTCTTGATACTATTTAAGCCTGATAGAGCACAGATCGCAAGTGGCATTTTAGCTCTAAAGTGAAATTTAGCTTGATGAGCAAGGAAGGCGAACTAAACGAGCAAGGAGGGTGGACTAAACGAGCAAGGATGGTGGACTAAACGAGCAAGGAATTTTTTTTAGGCGGGGAAAAGACAAAAAAGGCCGGGCAATCACTCCGACCTTTAGTTAAATACACGACCGCATCGTATTAGTTATTTGCAAGCAGTAACTTTTCTAAGCTTGAATAGCGGTTTTGAGCGAATGTATCTTGCTCATTATCTTTGTCGATGTTCTTATTATCGCCCGCACCGCTTGCAGTATTGTTCTTTGTCTGTTGCGATGATGCCAATAGATTTGCACCTTTAGCATCAGTTTGCTTCTTGGCCTTAACCGTGTTGTTAGAGGCAAATAGTTTAGCGTTGTCATCGCCGTTAATTGTTTGATTGTGGTGAGCAATTACGTAGGCATTAAACTCACTGTCATTGGACAACTCTGTATTTTCTAAAGCTGCATAGATAGAGTCGCTATAGTCATTTGCACCTGTTACAAGATGGCCTCTAGATGGCAAAACGGTTTGACTTGCAACACCCTTGTATGAGCCAATCTCTCCACAATGAGAGCACTTGGCAATTTCAGGCAGAGTATCTGTTTGCTTTAAGTTTTCAACCTTTGGTGGAATCTGTGGATTTGGCTTAATGTTCTCACCTGGATTTGGAGTAGGAACAGGCTTTTGTGGCTTAATGACAGTTAAGGTGCCATTGTTAATCGCTACTTCATAGTTGTTGCTATGTGATGCTCCCACGATAGTGCCATCAGGACGAAGTGTCAGGCTCAAATTGAGATCATCAAACTTGTCGCCTTTGACAAGGCCAATATTGATAAGCTCATCGTAGTTGTTAATGGTGTCTTTACCTGGCTTTAAGTTTGGCTGTTTGCCATCGGCAACTACTTGATTAGCAATGTCTACAACGAGCTTTTTCTTGTTGATATTTAAAGTAGCCTTACCACTAGCACTGTCATGACGAGAAGTGCGATCTTGCAAGGCAGCATCTCCACCTGCGTTATTATCCCAGCTTTCATCTGCATACTTGTAGCTAAAGAAATAATCATGGCCATTGTCTAAGCTTTCTTTGCGTGTGGTGAGCTCAAAGACATGATTACCTGCATTTTGTTGAGTAAAGTTAGTTTGATTGGTTTTAGTAACGAGATTATCAAGCTCAAAGCCTTCGTTATTTACAAGCTGATGATAGTCATGCTTAGTGCCATCATAAGTAAAGTTAAAGTCCTCTACATAAAAAGGCTTTAAGAAGGTCTTATGCTTGAGCTTTAGGCTAGGCTCATCCATAGAGCCATCTACTGCATAGCTCTCATAGAACTCATCAACACTCATGCCTGAGTTAATAGCTTCCTTTGCAGCATCTGCAAAGGTGGTAGCTACTAAGAGGCCGTTATTACTTTGGCCAATGCCCTGTAAAGAAGAGTTATTAAAGCTATGAGCACCGACTACTACATTGTGCTTATTTAAGGTGCCAGAGTGTGAGCCAATGAGCGTGCCTGCATTAACTAAAAAGCCTTGCTGTTTGGCGTTATCAATAGCTTCTTCAGCATCTGAGTTATAGCTTGAGAGCACATTGTTAAGGGAGTTATTACCCTCCATAGATCCAACTAGTGCGCCAATGCTGCTCTTATTATCAATACGGTTAGCATCATCAAGGAGTACATCAAAGTTGCTGATCTCTACATTGATAATGTCACTATCTTTTGCAGAGCCAGACAGAGCACCGATATTGAGCTTTTGTCCTGCAACTTTAGCATCGGTATCTACATTGCTGTTGACGATCTTAAGGTTTTTAACACTAGCACCATCAAGCTTGCCAAAGAGACCATAGTCACCTGCCTTATCTGCCTGCATAGAATAGGTAATGCTATTAAAGGCACCATCAAAAGATCCACTAAAGGCCTTGCCTTGATCTTTGCCTAAAGGGATATGGTCAGTAACAATGATGTCATCAGCTAACCAGAAGTTCTTATCTAAATTCTGATTGACTCTATCGAGCTGGTCAGCCTCATAAATAGCGATCTCTTTGGAGTGGTCAACATAGGTATTTTTCTTTAAAGTGCCAGAGGACTTTATATCATTGGTAGTGGCAGCACTATAGCCATTGTCTTTTAAAAACTCACGATAGCTCTTGCCACCGGCAACATGCTTTTTGTCGAGATCGCCACCAATGTCAATGCGGTTAATTGAACTATTAAGCTCAAGGGACTTAGGCAAAGTGTTCTTAGATAAGGTGTTATCGATACTGCCGATGACAATATGGCCAGCGTTGATCTTAATGTCACTTGCTTCAATGGTATTTAAGGCCACTACCTTGCCCATACCACGATCTGATGGCATAGCATCAAGATTGATTGGCGGCAGAGCAGCTTGCTTAAACTTATCCATTAACTCTTGAGATGGCTTGTTAGTGCCCAAATAAACTTTATTGAAGTTTAAGATCTTAGAGGTATTGCTAAGGTGAATACCATTTGGATTGATGAGATAGACATTGATGTTGTTTTTATTTGCTGCAATGCGACCATCAATGTATGAAGCTCCTGGGCCTTTGACTACATTTAAAAATGACATGGCCTGACCTTTGTCAGCAGAGAAAGTCACAGATGCGCCTTTGCCAACATTAAACTCTTTCCACACCATTAAGGCGTTATTGCCTTTGCCAGTGATTTGCATAGTAGTGCCAGCTGGTGTGGTTGTAAGGCCTGCATTGACCGCATGGTCAAGTACTGGAAGCATATTACGAGGAGCTGCCATAACTTGTGAGCTTAAGGTCAAAGCCGCAAGAGCGCTTGCTAAGGTAGCTAAGCGTACATGCTTGTGAGTGTGAGATTCATTGCCCTTACTGTGAGTGTGAGATTCACTGCACTTACTGTGAGTGAGAGAGGCTTTGCACTGGCGAATCATCATAGATTTTTGGCGCAACTTGCTGCCACATACGGCTTACGTATGCGCCATCTCCTGTATAGAGTTAAACCGACTTCTTAAGTGCTCATCAATTGAGATACAAGAAGCAGCGGTTTTAATGTGCCCCACCATAGTGGAGCTGTGAACAAGTCTTGTTATGCCATGCCGCTTTGCGTCATGGCACAAATTAAAATGCTTAAGCAAGCCCTGAGATCTTGGCAAAAGGGCTCATATTGCAAGGTGGAGTAGTGAAAGCTACTTTTCTTCTTTAGAAGGTGTAGCTAAATTTGAAGTTAAGGCGGCTTGAGTCTTCAACGTAGTCAAGCTTGTTGCCAAGCACGTGGCTTACATCAAACATGGCATTCACGCCGTAGCGACTATACATAAGAGAGATACCAGCTGATGCGGCTCTTTGAGCTTCATAGTCATGGGTGAAGAGTTTGCCAGCCTCAATATGAGGTGCGATAACTAAACCCCAATTTACGTTAGGCATATACTGCAGTGACTGTTTGACAACGATGCCGCTATCTCCGCACAGATCTGCGCTTTGATAGGCAAGCAGTCCGTTTTCACCGCCAGCTTGCATTACCTCTGATCCGTCTAAGATGGTGTTTGACAGTTGCACGTCAATATTGGTAACTGTTGAGAAGTTCTCGCCTAAGATGTAGTTATAGCCGACATTACCGTTGAGCTTTACGAAGTTGCCATCAATGCCTAATTCGTAGTCATCATCATTGACAATACGTCCTGCACTTAAGCGCACCGAAGAAGAGATAAGAGCGTTACCAACAAAGTCTTTGCTACCCGAGAGTTGTAGATAGGCAGTATTGGAGTGCTTTTTGGTCTTGAGATCAAAGACTGAAAAGTCGGTAGTCATCTTGCGATAGACATAGCCAAACTGTAAGTTAGCAATAGCATTGCTTGTACGATACAGCGGCTCACGTAAGAAAGCTTCAAAGGTAAGCTCCTCGTTTTTAGTACCGAGCTGACGATAAATACCGCCTAAGTCAGCATGGGAGTAACACAGGGTAGCTCCTAGCAAACTTGGGTGAGAGTTTATCGGTATGGCATAGCCAATAGAGTAGTCAGCTTGCTCTTCATTAGTGTGTGAGTAAAAGAGATTGAGCCTATCGGCACTGCCTGTAGGACTTAAGATCTCAAAACTGCCACTATAGCGATAACGGCCTGAGCTTTGAGAGCCAAAGTTATCCACAGCTGCAGTAAAGTAGGTTCTATCAATCCCCTTTAAAGCCATCAAATCAAGATTGTTGACGATGTTATCAGGAGTAATTGCATCAAACTGTCCTTGCAGGGCAAAGGTGCCTAAGTCATTTAGTTTTAGCATCTGACCAAAGAGGGTGTTGTAGTTGATGGTCTGCCCCTCTAACTTTCTAATGCCACCAAGCAGGTATTCAAGATAACTATCAGATACAAAGGACTGGTTCTCAATATGAGCTTGATTAAGCTCAGCTCCTTTGACACCGATCTTAAAGACGGCATGATCTAAGTTGATATCTTGCTGAGGCATGTAGGTCTCACAGTTAAGGTAGCCTTCTTTGCGATAGAACTCTTTTATGGTGTTGCCTACATCCTGTAAGAGCTCAGCATTTAAAGCTCTGCCTTCAAAGGGTTTAATCTTTTGTGCAAGCTGAGCTTTAAGGGACGCATTATCAAACTCAGGAGCATCAATAAGCTCAATTCCCATAAAACGAATTGTATCTAAAGATGTATCTTCATCGTCATCATGCACGATGGTATTGCGCTCAGTTGTAGTAACTTGAGATACCAGCACGCGATTGACATCAAGACCAGGTAACTTGCTACGCTCAATACCGCCAGGAGGAGCGAAGATAGTGCTATGGACTCGGCCATCTTTGGAGATCTGCTCAACACGATAGCGCTCTTTGTCAGTGAGATCTTGAGAGCTAACGCTATTTTCAAGTCCCATGCGTGAGCCAACACTATCCTTAGCTACCTGTGAGGCTAGCGCAGCAAGGGCTGCAGCTTGGGCACGTGTTGATGAAAATTGAGATGCTGAGAGCTGCTCTTGTTGAGCTTGATTTAACTCAGATACAGCAAGATTAATGGCTGCAGCACGATTATTGGCATCATATGCACTAGTGCTTGAGTATGCGCTTGATCTCTGACCTAGGCTAGCTAGAGCCTCTGATTGTTCAGATGGGCTTAAAAGTGGCTCATAATCAGAATAGTCATCTTTAGCTACAGTAGTTTGGCCAATGAGGGCAATATGATCTTCCTCTGGCTCGCTAATGTCGTGATCTGCAGACATCTGTTCGACCATTACTTCATATGCTGCGTGATTAATGTCAGCATAGTTATCAGCGTGACTAGCTGAATTGCCATCGGCAAGTCCATCAGCATAACCATTTACATTACTCTCAGTGAAAGCTGCTACCTTTGAATAAATCGAGCTATTCTTCTTAAAAGACTCATTAGCATTGCTGATGATGCTATCTTCTGCACCGACGTTCTTATTGCTATCTTCGACAACCATATAAGCAGTATCTTGCATGGTTACATCGTCATCATCATCATCGCTATCGCCATAGCTAATGTATGATGCTAACTCATAAGCTAAAACGTCTTTGGCATCATAGCCAGTGGTGCGGGCGATAGAAGAGGCAAGCTTGCTCTCAACTACAGCAGCACTCTTGCTAGTAGCACTTGTAGTGATCATGTCTAGCTCGGTTAATAGGTCGTTGTTTGCAGTTTCGGCATTTGCAGTGAAGCTGATAGCTGAAAATAACGCTCCATATTTCAAAGAGCTCATTACCTTTACTAAATTCATCATTATCACGCGCAGATACTCTTGCCTCTTAGTTAAAGCAAGTCATATGTCACTCGCGTCTCCTCAAATACAAATCGTTGGTTTCCCAAACTAACAACTTGGCACTGTGTAGCTAAGCGTCATAAGCTTTCGCACTTTTAACATGCTTGGCAAAGTGACTCGTACATAGCTATTAAATGCACTTTTATCTAAAAGGACTTACACAAGAGTTATAAAGCTCTGAGCACTTCCTAAAATCTGATGAGTTACAAAAGCCCCCTCACTCATAGCAAGGGGGCGGCTTCAGTCAACTCGCGATGCATAAGGTAAAACTAGACTCAAAATACCGTTGCGATGGCTATCGCAAATCTCTGCACAAGCTCGAAATTAGTCCGAAAATATCTTCACAAATGGCTTATATAAGCCGTTTTTATAAGGTAAAAATTTTTTAAGTAGCAAAAAGTACCATTTTGCGAGTATTTTTGACCGCTCAAATTTTTGTGATGTAGATCGCAAAGACATAGCACTATTGTCTTTACAGTTTTGCGTAAGCCATCACAAAAACTAAAAGTCACCCCAAATCACCACTTTTTCACATCAAACCCGATAAATAGGCTAAATATTTTGTGATGGCCATCATAAACAGCTATGTAATCTAACTTGTGTAAAATTTAACAATTCCCATAAGGCCCACATCTATGATCGCCATAAAAACCACCAAAACTCCCTCAAAACCATAGCCGATTCCGTCATGCATTGGTTTGAGAGCCATTGGTACAACCCATGGTTGATGTGCTCTTAGCCATCGGTTAGTGGCAAAAGAACCTGATAGATCGCCACCATAGCCACCATTTATGCACTCATAATTTGGTCTAGAGTGTCATCTATGAGGTGTCGGGAGTGTCTGTCGATGCAGTCGATGCAGTGACAGCGAAGCTGTGATAGTAAGGCAGTGATAGTAAGGCAGTGATAGTAAGGCAGTGGTAGCGAGGCAGTGGCACTCAAGGCAGTCGATTATTCAAATGAAAGCCAGTGACTTGCGGTGCATGGAAAGTTTGCTCTTCCTCTTCATTTGCTGCAGGCGCTTGTGGCTGCATATAGAGTTTTGGTTGAAGTTGAGCTAAGGCTGGAGCTAAGGCAGGTGATGAAGATAGGCTTAAAGCCGGAATGCAGCTAAGGCTGGAGCTAAGGCAGGTGATGAAGATAGGCTTAAAGCCGGAATGCAGCTAAGGATGGTAGTGAAGATAAGCTTATGGCGTGAATGGGGATGAGGTTTTGTTCGATGATGTTAGCCTTAATGTTGTAACTATCATAAATGGTGCAAAAAGTACTTAGTAAAGAGTGCAAATTAGTGCATACAAACAGCATTAATAAGGCATTTATATGAGGTGGGTGGCAAATTTTAACCTAAGATGGTTTTTTTGCGTTGATATGCATTTTGTTATCTTTCGAGTTGGTAAAATAGCAAGGCTACTTGATAGGTCTAGCTAGTGTGTAGTTCTTAAGTTTGTGTTCTCAGAAAGTAATCATGATATTAGATGTTATGGTTTTGGGAGCTCTTGAAATTTGAGGGTTTAAAACTCTATTAGAGCGTGACTTTACACTAGCATGGGAGTAGTCAACATTCGATACCATGCGTATCAAAACGATTTGCCATAGAACACTGTTTCTCAATGTAAGGGCATTGAGATTTGGCAAGTCACAGCTTTTGAGTATGGATTGCAATGCATGTATACATTTATGTATACAGCGAAAGAAGATTATTGGTCGGGTGAAAAGTGAATAAAGTTAAGCAGGCATTAGTGTTTTTAGGGATAATTCCAGCAGCTATGCTGTTTACTGCATGTTCATCACAAGATGATAGCAGCTCTCTTAGTAAGAATAAGGGGTACTCTGAGTTAGTAACTAAGGCAGAAGAGGGCGCTTTAGATAATCCTTTATTTAGAGGTCGTGCTATCTACTTACGCGGTGAGATGAATGACTATGGTGTTCAATCAGCCTACCGTTTACGTAAGTTTAAAGAAGACACTTATTGCACTGTAGCTCCTTTACGTTCGGACTGGGCTCCTTATCGTTTTAAGTTTGCTGATGCTGAGTGGAGCAATGGTACTAACTTTGGTTATGCCGAACCTCCTGCAGTATTACGTCAAGGATCAGGTCGTGCTCGCTTGAACCCAACTTCTCGCTTTGAAGAACTGCGTTATGTACCACAAGAGGATGGTATTTACCGTTTCTGCGTGATCTATGATGGCTCGGTACCGTACGCGACTGTAACTTTATTAGAGGATGGCAAACTCACCACTATGGATGAGGTCATCAAGGAAGAAATTAATCGTAACTTTGCAATTGACGATACCGTCAAATAATTTTGAAAGCTAAAGCTTAGGATTATCCAGAGCTTTAGCTCTTCATTGAGAGATTCATTTCTACCTCTTAACGCAACTAAATTACTTGATACATCATTGGTGTGTTGTGTAAGTAAAATTGAGTAGATATGTTAGACTATTTTGCTTAGTCTCGTTCACTCAGTTTTGGTTACAGAGTTGAACAGCAAGAAGGTCTTTAAGCTTTGCCTAGCTTAGTTTGAGCTCATACAACATAATAGAATTTGTATGGAATAGCATAGCTAGCAAGGGTTAAAGAAAAGCAGATGTTTTGAGTGATTTAGTGACTTTTATGTTAAATCGCGTTGATTTGTTATAACGATTCACTAGATAATGATTAGTTAGATGTCAAACAATAAGGGGTAGGAACTTGACTAGGTGTCCAAAGATAGCTCTTATTCACATGCACTTATAAATCTTAGAGTCTTATCTTGATGGACAGTGCTTTTATGCAAAACCAGTCAAATGAACCTTCTTGTATCTTATATTTTAAAGAGCTTATATGACAGGTAGCTCTATGGGTGATAGTGACTAGCTGTTAGCACACGCTTGCTTGATCCTAAGCGGCCATATGAGCGTTGCGACAAGCCACAGCAGTGACTATTGCCTACTCAGGAAATGCTTATGATAAGTAAACAGCAAAAATTGGAGATTCTATCGGCGGTTGCCGATTATCTCAGTGTTGATAAGGGCTTCTCCGAAAACACTGTGATCTCCTATTGCCGTGATCTAAAGATCTTCTTTGCTTATCTAGAGAAAATCGATGGAGACTTAATTAACTTTACCGAAGATAACGTACGTGACTTTATGAAAGTGCGTACACAAATGGGTATCTCTGCACTCTCCATTCGCCGCTCTCTAGCCTCACTCATGGCATTGATACGTTACTATCATGCCGAGGAAATGCGAAGCGATGATCCAATAGCCAATATTGAGAGGCCAAAACGCAGCCGTAACCTGCCCAAGGTTATGTCAGAACAGACAGTTGAAATGTTCTTAAATGCCCCAGATATCGAGACCTTTATTGGTCTGCGCGACAGGGCTATGCTAGAACTGCTCTACTCTTGCGGTTTGCGTGTTACCGAGCTTTGCAATCTCAAGTTTGCCGATCTGCACTTAAGTGAATCCTACATTATCATTCGTGGTAAGGGTGAAACTGAGCGCATGATTCCTATGACTAAGATTTGCGCATCTTGGATAGAGGCTTATATCAAGAAAGGCCGCATGCTTAAAGATCCACACTTTAAGTGCCATTACGTCTTCTTGTCTACTAAGACCATCAATGATGTACCTAAGCCAATGAGCCGTATTTCTTTCTGGTTTAGAATCAAGTACTACTCTGAGCAATTAGGTATTGAGAGCGCTCCGTCGCCACATACTTTCCGCCACGCTTTTGCAACCCATCTGTTAAACCACGATGCTGACTTACGTTCATTGCAGATGCTGCTTGGTCACAAGTCGCTAACTACCACACAGATCTATACTCATGTTGCTTTAGCTAGAATGCACTCAAGTTATGAGGCAGCTCATCCGCGTGCCAAGGCTGATAACTAATATTCCTTTAGTGTAGTAAAAAGTAAGCACATTGCTTATAACGAAGTTTGACATGTACTATCGCTAATAGCGATATGACTTTACTTTAGTTGCTTGCTACATACAAAAAACGCAGTTGCTTTTGAGGGCCACTGCGTTTTTTGTTTTGGCGCAGTTGGTTTTGATTGCAACTGCGTTTTTTGTTGGAGCCTTGTACAAGAGCTTGGCTGCTTAAGTTAATCAAGCAGCCATGCTATTAGCTCTAATGCGGACACTTAAGTGCTCTACAAAAGCAAGTTTAAGTGCGCACTGCATTAGTGGCTCTTGAAAAGCTTAGGCTTTCTTAATTGGGTCTTCAAAGTCTGCTGGAACTTCAATCTGACGGCATGCAACAGCGGTGAATACAACGTCAGATGAAGAGTTTAAGGCAGTCTCGGTTGAGTCCTGAATGACACCGATAATAAAACCGATACCCACAACCTGCATAGCAATGTCATTGCTAATACCGAAGATAGAGCAAGCAAGTGGGATGAGCATTAAAGAGCCACCAGCAATACCAGAAGTACCGCAAGCACACAGCACAGAGGCGATACACATTAATAAGGCAGAGGCAAAGTCAACCTCGATACCTAAGGTACGTACTGCAGCCATGGTCATGATAACGATGGTAACAGCAGCACCGGACATATTGATGGTACAGCCAAGTGGAATAGAAATAGAGTAGGTGTCCTTTGGCAGCTTGAGGCGCTCGCACAGAGCTAAGTTCATTGGGATGTTAGCTGCAGAAGAACGGGTGAAGAATGCAGTTACCGCACTTTGAGTGATGGACTTAAACACTAGTGGGTATGGATTCTTGCGGCAGATGATGAAAGCCATCAGTGGGTTGAGCACGAAGGCGATGAGCAGCATGGTAGCAACTAACACCAGCACTACTTGTAAGTAGTTGATAAGGTTGGCAAAACCACCTGGCTGGGTGCAGGAGTTGTAAACTAAGCCCATAACGCCAATTGGAGCAAAACGGATGATGATGCGTACTACACCAGCAACAGTCTGAGATAAGTCATCTAATACTAATTTGGTAGGCTCGTGAGCAACACGGAACATCAGACCAAAGGTGATACCCCACACTAAGATTGCAACATAGTTACCACGTAATAAAGCATTGACTGGATTGTCTACAGCCTGCATCACGAAGTTGATGAGAACTTCAGAGATACCTTGTGGAGGAGCGATATCTTTAGCTGCATCAGCTAAGGTTGGGAAGGTAACAGGGAAGATGTAGGACATGGATAAAGCCAGTACGGAGGCTAAGATCATGGAGAAGAAATACACCACGATCACAGGCTTCATATTGGTCTTAGTGCCCTTGTTGTGACGTGCAATAGCTGAGGAAACCAGCACAAAAACTAAGAGTGGAGCAATGGCTTTTAAGGCGGATACGAAGAGGCTGCCTAAAGCTGGCATCACAGTAGTATCGTGCGGATAGATTAACGCAATGATGATACCTAAGATAAGGCCGATGATGACCTGCATGATGAAAGGAATTGCGTTAAAGAACCTAGCAATAGGATTGTTTGGGCTGATTGGCTCAAGCATGACAAAGTTCCCGTGTTGAGTTGCCGATAGCTAAGACATGGCACAGTTAATAAGCGCAGGCACCGACCTACCTAAACTTAGGTAGATAAAGTACTTTGAGCTTTAGTGAATGTGCTATGTAAAGTGGCCAATTAGCTAGCAAAAATAAAAGATGCCAGGTGCTTTCTTGCACAAGCGTAAGCGAGCTTACAAAAATAAGCTAAAGTAAGCTAATGCAAGCTTCCACAAGTAAGCTAAAGTAAGCTTAGGCATCGGGCGCATAATCAGATCTTAGCAGCTGTAATTTATCAAGCATTGAAGCCTACAGAGCTAAGCTAGCTAAGTATTAAAGCCTAATACAGCTATCTTGTAATCAAGACGGTTGTAAAATGGCTTATATATGCCACTTCTGTCTCTTGTTAAGGCCGCTATTATAGCCCCAATATCATAAAAGTTAAATGTAGATCACGTCCTTTAGCTAACATATTATGCGCATTGCGCACAGCTTAGCCATTCCTTAGCTTATTAGCCTTGGCTAATCTTTTATCGATATTTGTCCGACCACTGAGTTTGAGAAACGTCACAGCATTTGCTCTTCTCAACATAGTTATTAAAGAGCAAACAATTTAATGAGCTTATCCATTTAGAGCGTGCTCATTAATCTTCTTGCGATGCATGAAATAGCACCACTTGCGTACCATTGAGATGCATATAGTGGCGAATAAAAGAAAGTTTTGGCCTAGTGTGGTAACATTTGCACAGCAAGATCATCACATAACATGGTCATAATCATGGAAAATCCCTTATATATGCAGATGGTGCATAAAGGGTGCTGTGATTTTAAGTATGATGTGGATGGCTTTGCGGGGGATGCCGAGGTCAGGCAAGAGCATCAATTGTTGGAGAAAAAGGCGTGCAACTAGGATATCGCTCAGTCTCATTTGATTTACATGGCAATGAGTATGTAGCGCTGCAAGGTGCAAATGATAAGTTTCTGGCTTTGCAGGGATCTGTAAAGGCTAATAAGAAGCGTATTACCCGACAGTTTAAGAGCACGCAGGTATTCCGTGATCTTGCGCCTAACCATATTCTTGAGGGTATTTCATTGAAGTCTGACAATGAATACACCTCTGCTGTATTTGCTTATCAGAATGTGGGTGAGTTCAAGAACTTCTTATCCGTAGTTGATCCGCACTTACAGTACGCTAACGGCAAGAAGCTAGGACGAGCCATTGCACTTATCCATCAGGATACCCTGACTGGTCCACAAAAAGATAAGGCCGAAGCTCGTCGTGATGTAGTTCATGAGAAGCTGACCTCTTATCTAACTAAGGGCCCACGTTTCAATCACGAAACCCCAATTTTATCTGCCATCATCGATCGTATTGATGGTCTGGGCGATTACAAGCTTACCCGCCGTTATGGTGGCTTACGCTTAGATAACGTCTTTTTAACCGACACTGGTAACATCATCTTAAAGCCGTCAGCTAGTTATGGTTTTGGTGATGCTATTGAGGATTTAGTGCTCTTTGAGTGTGAAGACGCCGGAGCCATGCCTTGTGCCGTTGCTGGTGTGATTGACGGCTATTTTGGTGGCGTTACTGTCCCTGCTAATTTCTGGGTTGGTTTTGCTATTTATAGCGCTATTTACTCTTTAACCCGCTGCTCCGAGCACGCACGTAAGTCTAAAGAAGAGCAGGCACGTATGGTGGCTCAGTCTAAGCGCATTATGCAGGATTTTGAGGGCTTTACTCGTCCAATTCCACGTTGGTATCGCTCTAATATCGTTAAAAAGGCACGTGCTGAGGTTAAGCGTTTAGGTATTTAATCTACGCATGCAGTGCACTAAACAAAAGGGCCGGTCTAGTTAATAAGACCGGCCCTTTTGTTTTTTGATGTTTCTTTGTTTTTTATGCTGCTTTGTTTTTAATCTGCAGCTACGGCCAAAAAATGAATGCTTCGCGGCAAGAGGCGCTGCTTCATTATTTTGCTTTAGCTAATGCCAGTTACGATCATACGTACGGACACGATGAACATGGCAACAGCAAAGATACGCTTGAGGGTAACTGGGCTGATTTTCTTTCCGATGGATACGCCAAATGGAGCAGTTAGTACGGATAAAGGAATAACACAAGCTGCAGCTAATAAGCTGACATAGCCAATGGTAAACATTGGGGCATTGTCAGGAGTTGAGCCAGTTAAGAACAGTACGATAGCACCAGGCACAGCTACGAATAAAGAAACGGCTGATGAGGTACCGATAGAGCGATGTGGTTCTTCACCGCAAGCATTGAGCACAGGAACAGTAAGGGTACCACCGCCAATGCCGAGCATTACAGACAAGAATGAGATGCAAAAGGCAATGACGCGTTGAATGAAGTTGTTTGGCATATGGTCAAGCATTGGTTTGGCTTTAGCGCGGAAGAAAGTATTGAGCGCATTTAAGATCATGATGCTGCCAAACAAAATAGCCAGCCATTTACCGCCATAGAATGAAGATATTAAAGAGCCAGTTAGCACGCCTAATAACATGCCTGGAGCCCATACCTTGATAGTGTTGAGGTTTGTATTGCCGCGTTTATATTGGGCAATTGCCGCTGTAATCGAGGTTGGGATCATACAGGTAAGGGAGGTGCCGGTGGCCAAGACCATGGCAACGTCAGGACTTACATGAAAGACGCTCATAAAGACATAGAAGAAGACTGGCACAAAGATAATGCCGCCACCAATGCCCAAAAGTCCTGCAAAGAAACCAGCTAGAAGGCCACAGCTAGCTAGCACTCCCACGGTCATAATAATTTGTGACCATTCAAGTCCAAACATTTGAATCTCCATTCGACTAATACCTAGACTGTCAAAAAGATAAGACAAATAGTTCTAGGTACCAAAAACATTGCTTGTAATAAAGTTTACTCTCAAAGCATTAAACTCGCACCTTTTGCCATTGCTTTGTTTATGAAAAGACCAGGCAAGGTAGCAAAAGGTAAAAGCTCGTGGCTATAAAGTGGGTGTAGAGGCAAAAAATTGGTAGCATTAAGTTTGTGACGGCTCCAATACCAAAGCCTAAAACAGGCTATAAATGGCATTTCTATGCTATTTTGAGGCGTGCTTGTGGCTAGATTTGAAAATAATTTTACAAACTGTTGACAAGGTAGGTTCAAATCATTATCATATGCCTCCGTTGAGACGACAGGCTTATGCGTAGCTTGAAGTCACCTGCAGGGCGTCCTTAGCTCAGTTGGATAGAGCAACAGCCTTCTAAGCTGTGGGGCGAAGGTTCGACTCCTTCAGGACGCGCCATGCGTCAACAAAAATTGATTTCTAAATCTCTATGGTGGCTGTAGCTCAGTTGGTAGAGTCCCGGATTGTGATTCCGGTTGTCGTGGGTTCGAGCCCCATCAGCCACCCCATTTAACGATTTAGTAATCACCACTCTGCGGGAGTGGCGAAATTGGTAGACGCACAAGATTTAGGTTCTTGCGCCTTCGGTGTAAGGGTTCGAGTCCCTTCTCCCGCACCATCCATCAAGCTTCGGCTTGATTTTTTTTTGCCTATACTCATAGATACAACATTATCAAGACACAACACCTACCTCATTTACTTCATTCCCTGGCTTATCTACGCCATTTTTTTTCTTCTCACTTATTTCTTTCTAGCCGCCGCACTCATCATAGCTAAATGGCATGCAATGCTCGCATTACTCTAATGATCCTTATGCGATAACTTTATCCTTTAGCTTGTCATGTGGGTCTGTCAGGTATTTTCTCGATATGAATAAGCATTATGCTTATATGCCCTTGGCTATAAAAGATCTTGCCTTTTTGTCAAAAGGTTCTACATATGCTGTAAAATAACGGGTTCGTAGATTCAACAAAGTGCAATAAGGTTAAGGCTTTTGTTATGGCAAGAAAGCAGTATGGAACTACCTGGTGGGGTAAGAAGTGGCTCGACTCTTTAGAAGGAATCGATTTAGCTAATCGTATTCCTCGAGGTCTTACCTATGCTCGTACCGACAAGGTATTTGATGTTAAGGCCGATGTTACTACAGGCCGTATTACTGCCTGCGTAGTGGGTAGATTTCATCCATACTACAAAGTAACCTTAGCCTTTGATAGGGTGAGTGCTAAAGCTCGTGATCATTTTATTGATGCTTTAATTAGCGATCTGGCAGTGATTTCACGTCTGTCTAATCGTGAGCTCGACCCTCGTATCTTTAAGATTGCACAAGAGAACGGCATCAAGCTTTTCCCAACATCATGGCATGACATTGGGATGAAGTGCAATTGCCCTGATTACGCCATTCCTTGTAAGCACATTGCTGCTGTTATCTACGTTGTAAGCGAGCTTATCGATACCAATCCTTTTATCTTGTTTGACCTCATTGGCGTCAACTTAAAAGATGAGCTAGAAAAAAGAGGTATCTTCAATGACGATGCCACTGGTGTTGAGACTCCTGATATGGATGCACTCTACATCAAGGCTCTATGCTTGCCAGGTGATATCGTCAAGATCGCTAAAAAGCTCGATTTCAATCTGAATTTATTAGCAGTATCACCAATGGATGCTGCCTCCTTATTCTTCTCAGATGACATAATTACTTACTCTGAAGATGTTGTGGTTTTAGATGAGAAGCTCAATAACGATCTTAAGAGCGTTGACTATCAAGAAGTTAAACTTAACGCCACCAAAAAAGAGATCGATGAGGCCCGTGAACGAGCTGTAAACCTCAATTCTGCCATTATTGTTAAAAAGCAGGATATCCAAGATCTTGAGATCTCTTTGTCCGGCACAAAGAAAAGCGGACGAGGTCGCCCATCAGCGAAAGCTCTTGCAATGACTGAGCGTCTAAGCGAGTTAAATTTAGAGCTTGAAGATGCACAAAAGAGCTTAACTCGCGAGCAGCTACTTATTGAAAACAATAAGCATAAGTTGGAAACCTTAGTCTCTGAGATAGCTGCCCATGTGCAAAGCTGCAAGTCACGTCTGCAAGAATACAATCAGCACACTGCCGAGGTCTTGCGCCTTGGCTATGATCCAAGTCTGTTAGATGAGGCAGAAGCTGCGCTCTATCGTGAAGATAGAATCGAGCCAGCCTTACCTAGCGATGCTAATAAAGAAGCCCCTGATGCCAATGAGAGCGCCTCATCAAATGAGGATTACATTAGCTTTGGCGATGAAGAAGGTGACAGCCTTGCTGATGCAGAGGCACAAAAGGCAGATGAGCAAATCTTAAAAGAACTGCCTGACTATGTGCGTCGTTATCAAGGCAGTATTAGCAGCTTAGCTATGCTTACTTATACCGAGATTCCAGAAATTGGCGACTCGCTTTTAAGTATGTATAACAACGATGCTAAAGGATTTACTCAAGGATCACTTAAAAGCTGGATTAGTGCCGCTTTAGAATGCGCCTCAGATTTAGCCTTTAAGCAGCTAAAGGATGTGCGTGAGCGCGAGGTGCTTATTTTCGATGAGCATCGCTTCAATCTTGATATGCAAAATGCCTTGGATATTGCGCATAACGGTACTAAGGATGATTTTGCAGCTTTATTTGGCAAAGTTCCTCTCTATGCTGACTTTATTCCAGCCTCTGAAAAAGATAGTGCTTCAGGCGATGGGGATAAGTCAAAACGTGGTCGCAAGAAGACTAATCGTTTTACTAAGACAGAGCTAAATAAACTTACTCGTCTTATCGAAAAGAGCTCACAAAGCGTTCAAGACATGTATGCCCATCAGGGTATTGTACCTGCTAATCCATTTAGCGCACAGCCTATTGCTAAACATGGCTTCTTTGCTCGTCATCCGCTCTTTTGCCTCAATAACACTGGTCTTTTAGAGATCGTAAGTCCTATCTTAGTGAAGACTACTACTAAGAGTGGCACTATCCTTAGCAATGTTGCTGTGATGCCAGAGGACTTAGATGTTGATAAGATCCGTTCGCTAATCCATTGCCCACAGCTTGGTGATCTCGACTTTGACTCAGTGAGTGCAACTGGCTTATATAACTTATTCTCAGGCTATATTCAAAATGAGAATATGCTCTCAAGCAAGGGCTCTGAGATCCACATTCTGTACTATCTGTGGTTCATTGCGACTACTTTAGTTAAAAAGCGTGCGATTATGCCGCAACTGTATCTAAGCGATCGTAATGATATGTACTGTCGCTGGGTACCAGCATCTTGCTCTGAAGAGATCGCCACCTTAGTAACTAAGGTAGGTTTGGCGCTGCAAGGTTATGAGCATTTCTTATACAACCGCTTAGATCGTCGCTATTACTTAGATCCAAAGTTTTTAGGTGAAACCGTCTTATCGGCTTTCATTCAGTCATATGTAACCTTTGCATATGAGCTTGATAAGAAGCTGCCAAAGGACATTATTGACCTTAACTTTATCTTTGGCCACGAAAGCATTGATATCAGATCTCATGAGATTGCTGAGAGTAGCTTACGTCTGCGTTTAGAGACTTATTTATCTGCAGTTTCTACTGACAAGCTGCAATATACTCCAGTACTGCGCTTTGTTGATCTGAGCAATTACAACAATTACGGCGGCACTATCTTTGGCAAACTCGAAAACGAGATTGCTCAAGCGGCTAATGAAAGCCATGAGAAAACCATTGCACGTTTGCAAGCTTATGCAGACAAGACAGGTGATGCCTCTTTAATTGAAGAGTATGAGCAGTCTTTTGAAGACGATGATACTTATTACGAAGATGATGATATGGACTATGGTTCATCATCTTTAGCCGATCGTGGTATTGGTATGGAATTAGGCTTCATTGGCTTTTCTAAAGAAAAGCTCATGGATCCAGATTACGAAGATCTCATTGATGAAACTGGCTTTGTATCTTTACATACCATCATTACCAATAGTCAGTTTGAGTCCATGCGCCAAGAGTGTTTGCGTACTTTAACTCGACTGTCTAGCCTTGCTCCATGCTTAGATGAGCTCTTTAGTTCTAAGTACAATGTAGCGATCGTGCCTATTGAGGATGTGTTCTCTACTATTAGCCAAGCACGCTCTACTCTCAAGCTCTTAGGCGTTAAGCTTGTTTTACCAAAGGCCCTGCAAAAGTTTGTCCTGCCTTCATCTACCATGGTGATGGATATGGATGACGATTCAGTCTTTGTTGCCCGTCCTTCATTCTTGAACTTAGCTGAAACTGTGTCTTTTGACTGGAGACTCTCTATTGGAGATCAAGTCATTAGCCAAGATCAGTTTAAGATGCTGCTTGCTAATGCTGGACAGATCGTGCGTTTTAACAATGAATTTGTTTACGCCGATCCTGTGATCTTAAATGCTCTTGAGAATCAGACTTATCGTTCCATGAATGATATGTCACGTGCCCAAGCGCTCGAGGCTTTATTAACAGGCGAGCATGATGGTAGCACTGTAGTGTGCTCAGATAGGCTCAAGGAGAACTTAAGAAAGCTTCTTGAAGATCAGGATGTGAGTGCACCAGTTGGTCTTAACGCAACACTGCGTCCATATCAGCAACGTGGCTATGAGTGGATGATGCGTAATGCCCGCATTCAAGTAGGCTCCATCATCGCTGACGACATGGGTTTAGGTAAGACAGTTCAGGTAATTACCACCTTATTAAAGCTCAAAGAAGAGGGCAATATTAGTAAAGAGCGTCCTGCGTTAGTCATTGTGCCAACCTCCCTGATTACTAACTGGACTCGTGAAATTGCACAGTTTGCTCCTGATTTAAGTGTCAGTGCTTACTATGGAACAGCTCGTGGTAAGTTCTTTGGTGAGAGCGACGTGATCTTAACTTCCTACGGTACTGCTAGAAGCCGTATCAAGAAGTTAAATGAACATGAGTACTCAGCCTTAGTTATTGATGAGGCTCAGGCCATTAAGAACTTTACAGCGCAAATTAGTAAGGCTGTACGTACTATCAAGGCAGATACCTTTATTGCGATGTCAGGTACCCCTGTGGAGAACAGCCTGATGGAGTACTACTCCATCTTAGACTTCGTCAACCGTGGTCTGTTTGGTAGCACTACTGACTTTAAGAATAATTTTGCATCCCCAATTGAAAAGGATCGTAATCAGCACGCTGTAGATCGCTTTAAGAAGTTAACTGCGCCATTTATCATGCGCCGTCTCAAGAGCGATAAGGCCATTATTTCAGACCTGCCTGAGAAGATGACTTCAGATCAGTACTGCGAGCTCACTCCAACTCAAGCAGCACTCTATCAGGCTGTGCTTGATGAGAAGATGAAGATCTTAGAGTCAAATAAGCTTGATCAAAACGCACGTAATCATACGATTTTAGCGCTGATCGCTAACTTAAAGGCTGTATGTAACTCACCAGCGCAGTTTGCCAAAGAAGATGATACCGTTAATCCTGAGGACTCAGGTAAGGTTGAGCGTCTTTATGAATTACTCGACAATATTATGGAGAGTAATGGCAAGGTCTTGGTCTTCACACAGTCAGTGCGTATGGGTAAGATTCTGCAAAACTTAATTGGTGCACGTTTTAAACATACTCCACAGTTCCTCTATGGCGGTCTGTCACAAAAAGAGCGTATGGAAATTGTGGATAAGTTCCAAAACGACAGCTCCGAGCGCATCTTGCTCTTATCTTTAAGAGCTGCAGGTGTGGGTCTGAACCTTACTGCCGCTAACTTCGTTATCCACTATGATCTGTGGTGGAACCCAGCAGTTGAAAGTCAGGCTACTGACCGTGCCTATCGTATTGGACAAAATCGCACCGTTCAGGTTTATCGCTTCATCTGTGCTAACACCTTTGAAGAGCGCATTAATGAAATGATTAACTCTAAGCGCGACTTAGCCGATATGACGGTTGCTGCAGGTGAGAAGTGGATTGGCAGCATGTCCAATGCAGACCTGAATGCGCTGTTCTCATTAAACACTGAAAAGTAATCAAATATAGTTCACGCACAAGCGCAAGAGTAAGCACACGCATAAGCTAGCACACGCATAAGCGTGTGCATCGCAAGCGAAGCTCAAGAGTCAGCGCAAGAGTCAGCGCAAGTGCGTGCATTCAGCGCAGCCATGCTGCGATGCAATGCCGCGCTGCTGTTAGCGTAGGCGGCATGTAGCAAGCACTAGTATGATCTTTTAGATGCGCCTACATTTAGGCGGGGAAATAGGCAGAGCTACCTTGAGGCACTAAAACAGCTGCATTTTAGGTGTGAAATAGGCAAAGCTACCTTGAGGCAATAAAACGGCAGTAAAACGCCGCCCTTAAGTATGGGGCGTATTTTAGGCTGTGCTTGATATTTAGAGCTCTAGTGGATGCTGGGCTTTGGGTTTGCTCTCTTAGCAAATTAGCAAATTAGCAAATTAGCAAATTGGCTCGACAGCGATTTTTAAATTAAGGGCCTTGAGGGTCTTAATTAATGTGTCAAGTGTTGGGTTGCCTTCTTGATTTAAGCTTTGCTCTAACTGAGACTCGCTAAGATTGCTCAGTAATGCTACCTCTTTAATGCCACGGCCACGTGCAGCAATACCTAAAGCATTGGCAATGTGGTTAGCATCGTTGCTCTGTAGTGCTTCGTTGATGAAGATAGCAATGTCTTTACTATCTGATGTGTATGCCTCGGCATCAAAGTAAGATAGATTCTGATCTTCCATAGTTAAAGAGGGCCTCTTTGAAGTGCACTTAGCGTTTTCTAAGCGTTTTCTAGATTGTTTTGTAGGACGTTTAGTATAACCCTCATAGATACAAATCAACAAAAAAAGGGCGTACATTTGTATGTACCCCCTCATTTTTTTTTCTCAAAGCTTATCTTTTTGTAATTAAGCTTACACAAGCGTCATTACGCTATATGACAAGTTTGATTAACGTTACTGATGGTAATGCTTTAAGAAGTGCTCTAAACGATTGCAAGCATCATCAATTACATCAATTTCAGGTAAGAAGACTACTCTAAAGTGATCAGGGTTAATCCAGTTAAAGCCAGTGCCTTGTACCACTAAGAGCTTTTCTTGACGTAAAAGGTCAAGGCAGAACTTTTGATCGTCCTTGATGTTAAAGCGCTTGGTGTCAATCTTAGGGAACATGTATAAAGCACCATGAGGCTTTTTAACGCTAATACCAGGGATGGCACTTAAGCGCTCGTACATGGCCGCACGTTGACGGTGGAGTCGACCACCAGGCACGATTAACTCATTGATACTTTGATAGCCGCCTAAGGATGTTTGTATAGCATGTTGTAAAGGCACGTTAGCGCATAGACGCATCGCCATCATCATACGAATGCCTTCAATATAGCCACGCATCTTAGCCTTTGGTCCAGTGATAATCATCCAGCCTTGGCGGAAACCACAGGCGCGGTAGGTCTTAGATAGGCCATTGTAGGTAACGATAGGCACATCGTCACATAAGGTGCAAACACTACGGTGAGCATAGTCATCGTAGAGAATCTTGTCGTAAATCTCGTCAGAGAAAATCATCAGCTCGTGCTCACGGCATAGCTGAATTAAATCTAAGAGGAATTCGGTGCTATAAACTGCGCCAGTTGGGTTATTTGGATTGATGATGACGATACCGCGAGTACGTGGGGAAATCTTGCGACGAATATCGTCTAAATCAGGGAACCAGTTAGCCTCTTCGTCACATAAGTAGTGCACGGCTTGACCACCTGCTAAAGTAACTGCAGCTGTCCATAATGGATAGTCAGGAGCAGGTACTAAAATCTCATCGCCATTGTTTAAAAGAGCGTTCATCGACATGGTGATGAGCTCAGAGACACCATTGCCAATGTAAACATCGTCTACATCAGCGTACTTCAGACCCTTTTGCTGATAGTACTGTGCGATCGCTTTACGCGCAGAGAAGATACCGTTAGATTCGCAGTAACCCTGAGAGTTAGGAATGTTTCTAACTACATCACGAACAACTTCTTCAGGAGCCTCAAAGCCAAAGGTCGCAAGATTACCAATATTCAGTTTAAGAATACGGGTGCCTTCTTCTTCCATGCGACAGGCTTCTTGATGGATACGTCCTCGGATGTCATAACAGACATGATCGAGTTTATGAGATTTTTCAATCGGCTTCATAGCGCGTAAGAACAGTCTTAGACTCTCTTAGAGAACAAGTTAACCGGATACATTAAAAGCTAGCTTATGCTTCGAGTAATTAGTACTTACTAATCGTCTTATGATCGAGTATGAACCTGAGGTCTAAAGATGTTTAAGACGGCTCAGTCTCCAAATACAGGATGTTAAAACACAAAACTGTCCAAGTCTCTTTGTATCGGTGCGCAATTCCTTGTATTACGCTGCCCATAACGTCGCCGGCCATCACTTTCAGACCAGCTGAGCGCCTCATAGCATTACTTTGCCATGGCAAATTAACTTGTAAGTTTCAGTCCTTGTAACGATTGTAGCACCGAATAAACACAGTTGAGCTTTGAACTGAAAGTAAGAATAATCCCTCCAAAATGGAACGGCCCCAATCTTATTAAGATCAGGGCCGTTGCATTATCTTTAGTCTAAGCTAAGGCTCAATAGCTTATGAAGCTATTGAGCTTTATTTAGCGGAAGTCTTTGCCAATCACACGCTCGTGGTAAATGTTCTCCATAACGTAACGCTCATAGCCATAGTGAGGAGATGGGGCACGACGATTACGTACATTGTCACGGGTGCGCTCAGAGTAGGTAATTGAGTTAGTGAACATCACAAATGGCACACGGTTACCTGAGGCTGTGATGATAAAGCCTGCTAAGTTGGATACATTTTGTAAAGTACCAGTCTTAGCAATGACATGCTCCTTTAAAGGCTCCGCAAAGGTAGAGGCACGCCATTGTAAGGTGCCTGATTTGCCTGAAACAGGAAGCAGCTCAATGATGCCTAAGGTTTCGTTGTTTTGATTGATATAGTCTAAGATCTCCAGCATCTTGTCTGGTGACATTAAGTTATGTGGGGATAAACCTGAGCCATCGACGATATAGGAATTGCCAAGGTCAATATGAGCCTTTTGGTTAAGGATTGAACGCATGGCGCGATTAGCACGGTTGTAAGTTGCTGGCAGGTCAAAGTACTCAGCAGCTACGTTCTTAGCAATAGCATCGGCATACAGGTTGTTAGACTTTTGTAACATGTATTGCACCAGCTCTTTAAGCTTTGGAGAGCTACGGTGGGCAATGGTTACAGTGTCAGACTCAGGAGTGCGAGAGATCTCAATGCCGCCACTGACCTTGATGCCAAGACGATTCATGATCTTCTCAGTCCAATCAATACCCCAACGCTCGGCATCGTAGATGGCTAAAGATAAAGGCCATGGGCGATTGTTCTTTAAAGAGGCTGGAACACAACCAGTTAAGTGGTATTTGTTATCGATAAAGAGGTTGGCCTCAAGCACGCAGTCACCACCGTAGTCATTTGGGGCTACTGCAGTAACGCTGGACTTAATTTCAATTGGAATACCAGCAGGGATTAAAGGAGAGGCGTGGGTGCCAGGACCTTCTGAGGTCAGCTGAGCGAAGGTGCAGTTGCGATTTAAGATGATTGGAGCTGATGGGGCGGTAAAGCAAGATGGTAAGTCATCCCATGACCAACCATTAGCACGGCTTTGGCCACTAAAACGGCTCACATCTAAAATTACGCGGCCATTGATAGCGCGTACACCGTGATTTTTTAAAACTGATAGCAGGCTTTGGTAGTGGTCAACACGTAAGGTTGGGTCACCTGAGAACTTAACAATGACATCAGAGTTTAAAGTACCAGAGCCATCAATATGGAGCTTATTGTTGGCAGCTACCACATTGTTGCGCACAGCTAAATTGGTCTTAATTTCATAATCAGGACCAAGATAGATCATGGCAGCAAGTGCAGTTACTACCTTTTGAGTAGAAGCAGGGTGAAAGAATAAGTGATTGTTCTTTCCATAGACCTTGTTGCTGTTAGGTAGCTTGTAAGCGATGCCTACTTGAGAACCTGGCAAAGGCTCGCTATCTGCAGTGATAGCTGAGGCTGTTAGAGGAGTACATAAGGCGATGCCTGAGAGCAGGCAGGATAAAAGTACTTTGCGCAACATACACGGTCTCTTAATAAAAGCGCTAAATCTCACTAGTCTTACCACAAGACAAGATAGGGCCTAAAAGCTTAGCTTCCATACACGTTCAGTGCATTTAAGCCTATCTTGCTTTACGTTATCTCAAGCTACTCACTAAATTTTAAAGTAAGTGTCCACACACGAGATGACGGTACTACCCTAAGTGCAAGCCATCTTAGGCAGTACTATGATACAAATCATTTATTATAAGGCTTAAGCGCCTTATTGCCACTGACGAAAGCGCATAAGTAGCATGGCAAGAGTGCTCATTTTTCGCGCTTTTATGCCTCTGAGCATCAAAGGCATACTTGATTGGCTTAAATAGGCCATTTTTTAATATGAGTGGTGAATTTAAAACTTAAGCTATTTTTATGAGCTAGAGCCCTTTTGAGTCCTAAATAGTGCGCAGATCTATAGGCGTATATGTTCTAGCCTCTGACTTGTATTGAATGAGCGGGCGCTTGGATATAGCTTGCAAATTAAGGACAGACAAAGCAATTTGCATTAGTTGCCTCATTTTGTCGTTGGCTTATGTGCTCAAAAATAGGCGCTTTGATCATGAGCTAGCATGACATATAATATTGTGATTTGGTTCAGCTGCTACCTTGCCAAAGTCTCTTGACAGAGCTCAAGGCAGGCACTCAACTGAATCTACAGTCGCTGCATTCTCAGGCATGTGACTAAGTATTCTAAATCAAGGTAAGAACCTTGATTGAGTCTAAAGGTTAATGCCTACACAGCAAGGTATTTAGGTCGATCCTGCTTAGGAGACTGTAAAGCTGTTGGGCAGCGATAAGTTTGTCATTGAGGTTATTTATGGTAATTGAGCCTAAAGTTCGTGGTTTTATCTGTGTTACAACTCATCCAACTGGCTGTGAGGCTAACGTTAAGAGCCAAATCGACTATGTAAAGTCACAGCCTGCAGTTGCTGATGGTCCTAAGAAGGTTCTGGTAATTGGTGCTTCTACTGGTTACGGCTTAGCATCACGTATCTCAGCTGCATTTGGTTCAGGTGCCGCCACTTTAGGTGTGTTCTTTGAGAAGCCAGGTACTGAAAAGCGTCCTGGTAGTGCAGGCTGGTACAACACCGCTGCTTTCACCAAGTTTGCAACCGAAGCTGGCTTATATGCTCGCAACGTTAATGCTGACGCTTTCTCTGATGAGTGCCGTGAGCAGGTTATCAAGATGATCAAGGAAGACTTAGGTCAGGTAGACTTGGTTGTTTACTCTCTTGCATCTCCTGTTCGTAAGGTTCCATCAACTGGTGAAGTAGTTCGTTCATGCTTAAAGCCAATCGGTAAGCCATATGTATCTACTGCTATTGATACCAACAAGGACACCATCATCGAGGCTACTGTAGAGCCAGCTACCGATGAGGAAGTACAGAACACCGTTACCGTTATGGGTGGTCAGGACTGGGAGCTGTGGATGAATGCACTTAAGGGTGCAGGCGTTCTTGCTGAAGGTTGCAAGACTGTTGCCTACAGCTACATCGGTACTGAGATCACTTGGCCAATCTACTGGCACGGTGCTTTAGGTAAGGCTAAGGAAGATTTAGATCGTGCTGCTTTAGCAATCCGTGAGAGCTTGCAGGACGTTAAGGGCGACGCACGTGTTGCAGTACTTAAGTCTGTAGTAACTCAGGCTTCTTCTGCTATTCCTGTAATGCCTTTATACATCGCTTTATGCTTCCGTGTAATGCGTGAGCAGGGCATCCACGAGAGCGTAATCGAGCACATCTACCGTATGTTTGCTACCTCTTTATACGGTGTTAAGGCTCCTGAGATCGACGCTGCTGGTCGTGTACGTATGGATAGCTGGGAGCTTCGTGATAGCGTTCAGCTCAAGTGCAAGGACTTATGGGCTAAGGTTACTACCGAGAACCTCAAAGAGATCACCGATTACGAAGAGTACAAGCACGAGTTCCTGCAGCTCTTTGGCTTCGAGGTTGACGGCGTAGACTATAGCGCTGATGTAAACCCAGTTGCTGATTTTGACTGCGTACAGCTCGTCTAAAAGCAATTTATTGACTCATTAAGAGTTAATTACAAGACAAAGGGTCTGCGTTTTTACACAGGCCCTTTGTCGTTTTTGGGGCATAGCATTATCTTGCGAGTAAAAAGGCAATGTAATTACCGTATAATATCGTTTTAGCCATATACCTTATTTAGGCAAACGAGGAAAGAAATGTCAGCTCAGATCATTGATGGTAAGGCAGTTGCAAAGAACTTACGTGCACAGCTTAAAGAAGAAGTAAACGCTCAGGTCGCTCAAGGACTAAGAGCTCCTGGTCTGGCTGTGATTTTAGTAGGTGCCGATCCAGCTTCTGAGGTTTATGTTCGTAACAAGCGTAGAGCTTGTGAAGAGGTGGGTATTAAGTCTTTTTCTTATGACTTACCTGCTACTACAACTCAAGAAGAGCTCGAGAAGCTCATTGATGAGTGCAATGCTAACAATGAAATCGACGGTATCTTAGTACAGTTCCCTCTGCCAGAGGGTCTTGATGAGCGTCGTATCATTGAGAAGATCGCATCAGATAAGGATGTCGACGGCTTCCACCCATACAATGTAGGTCGTTTAGCTCAGCGTATTCCTGTATTACGTGCCTGCACTCCAAAGGGTGTTATGACTCTCTTAAAGAGCATCAATGCTGACTTACTTGGTATCAATGCGGTAATCGTAGGTGCTTCCAACTTAGTTGGTCGTCCTATGGCTTTAGAGCTGTTATTAGAAGGCGCTACTGTTACAGTAACTCATCGTTTCACTAAGAATCTTGAGTCCTTTGTACGTACAGCTGATCTCTTAATCGTAGCCTGTGGCAAGCCAAACTTAGTTCCAGGTGAGTGGGTTAAGGATGGCGCTATCGTTATCGATGTGGGTATCAATCGTCTTGAGGATGGCTCACTGTGTGGTGACGTTGGTTATGAAGAGGCAGCTAAGCATGCTTCATTCATCACCCCTGTTCCAGGTGGTGTAGGCCCAATGACTGTTGCAACTTTAATGGAAAACACTGTACAGGCATACAAAAACCACATCGCTAAGTAATTAGCTATTGATTCTTGAGCGAAAGAATCAAGCTTTGGTTTGCAAAAATACACTCTGTGTTTCCTACTAATAAGTTGTTGTTTGCAAATTTTCACCTGCTAGTGATTTTGTATTAAGTTCATATAAACTATCGGGTGTATAGCATCTAAACATAAAAGATGTTCATGGCTATTGTTAAGTCTGTATAGGCTTAACATTTGCCGTATGTAATGGCTAATGGTGTTTATATCATTAGCCTTAGCCAAGGTCGCTTTTACCTTGGCAAACACCATGGTTGTACCTGGTGAGTTAAATAGGCCTATGAGGCCTGAGTTTGTTTACTTTGCCTTAAAGAGTTTCATCTCCTAAGATTTGGACAGCGTCCAAACAAGCAAAGTTAAGTCTGCCATGATGCAGATAAGCCAAATATATGTAATTATCCTGCTTTGGCAATCTAGCTTCCGCTACAGGTTATTTGATGATCTTATTGTTTATGAGTGTATGGGCAATTGTTATTGCCCTGAATGAGGTGCTTTTCGCAGCACAGCCGTTCACGCTTACTAGCGTGGCTGCTGCTATGCCGTCTACACTGATATTCTCTGTAATTCTCTCAGCTGCGGTTTACCTCGCTAAACGCAAGATCATTGATGCTGTAGAAAAGGGACGTCCAATTGATAAGAAGTTCGTAGCTGAACTTACGCCTCAAGTTGGCCATGAGCTCAATAGCATGCGCCGTAAGATTGAGGCTATGGATAAGAAGCAGGGTAAGGGACGCATGCGCCCAAACGGTCGTAAAAGCCGTAACTTCCCATCCGAAAGCGAGCTTGCTGAGTCGAATAAACAGATGCTCAAGTCTAATCGTGAGACTTATGAGCGCCTGTACAAAAATGCTGAAGCAGACGTACGCAAGCAGCAATTAAAAGATGAAAAAGCTCGCGCCAAGGCAAATGCTAAAGCACAGAAGCTTGCGTCTAAAGAGGCTAAAGCTGCTCAAAAACAGGCTGAAAAAGAGGCTCGAGCCAAGGCTGCATTGCATGATGGTGCTGATGCGGTTCGTAAGAAGGGCTGGTTTGGTTCAGTTAAAAGTGAGTCAGTAGGTGATCCTAATGACTTCTTAAAAGAAGCCCATGCGCAAATGCTTGAGCAGCAACAGAGTCGAACCGAAGAAGCACTGCGTCGTCATAAAGAACAGACACAATCTGCCAGCGCACAATCTCATCCAGATATTAAAGATCTCAAAGAGAAGATTGCTCGCGATAAAGAGATGCAAAAAGAGCGTCGTGAGGCTCAGATTGCCGCTTTAGGTGAGGTTTCAAAAGAAGAACAAGCTATTGCAGCCTCACAGGCAAAAGAACAGGCAGAAAAGGCTGCTAAAGAAGCAGCACTCAAGCGTGAACAGCAAGAAGTTGCTATGAAAAAGCAGGCTGAAGAAATTGCCAAAGCCAGATCAGCAGCTGAACAGAAGAGTATTGCGTTAAAGAAGGCTCGTGAAGAGGCTATTGCTCGTGCTAAGGCTCGTTCAGAGAGTATTGCCAAGGCTGCGATGCAGCGTCAAGCTGAAGAGCAAGCTAAACAGGCAGCTCAAGCGAAACAAGCTGCACAAGCTCGTGTCCAAGCTCAAAAAGCAGCTCAAGAGGCTCAAGCATCACGCAATATCTCCTCTCAAGTTCAACAGGAGCATGCTTCTGAAGATTTAGCGAATATCTATCAGTCTGAGGCTTCAGCAAGACAACCAAAGCAAAAGGTAGTTACCCCAGTACAATTTGGGGGAGGATCTGCCAATACTCAAGGTAATGGCATGGCAATGCAAGCATCTTCTAGCAATGAAGGTCTTGCATATCTGATGAATGAGGCCAAGAACGCCAGTGCATCCTCTGTTTCAATGGGCAATGCAGCTCGAGCTAAACAGGATAATGTGCAGCAAGGCAATAAGCATCGTGTCGATACTTCTGCTTTAAGAGGTCCAATTACTCCAAAGGCAGGTGCAGGTCTCGATACCTCAGCTTTAAAGAAAGCAACCTTACCGTCCTCTCGCCGAGCAGCAGAAAGTGGCTTTTCTGGTAAGTTCTTGAATAGCTCAGGTACTAGAAGCAATGCTCCAATGCATGGCCGTTCAATGCAGATGAGTTCATCAAGGCCAACTGCAGCACAGGCCGGTGCTGCTATGAGAGCAACGCTGCAGAACGATACTTCTTTACAAAGAGGTAAGGTAAATACTCAGGAGTTTACTAACTATCAGGCTAATGCTCGTGATAGAGCTTTAGCACGTGCTCAGGCTCCAAAGTCACAAGCACCTATGCCAAGTTCTCCAAATAGAGCTACAAGCGCACCACGTGCTGAGAGTCCTGCAGTCAATAAGGCTAGTGCTCAATTAGCTGCAGGGGCAAAGCGAAGTGGTCCTATTGGTATTGGCACTGCCATGGCTCCATCAATGGATAGTGGTCTTGGCTCAGGCGTACAGAACATTGGTTCAGAGGCAGCCGTTGCTCGCAGAGTGGTAAGCACCTCTAATACTGTGCAAACAGGCCCTGCACAGGATAAGATGCCAAAGGTTGCTCCTTCAGATCCACTTGGTGGCATTCAGACTGCTCCAAAGATGCGTTCAAGCAGCAATGTATCAGCGCAGCAACGCGACAATCTCTTTAAGCAAGAGGTTAAGTTTGTTGACGGTGGTATTGATGCTAGTGGCTCAAACTTAACTGGAACTGACCGTATCCACGCTCAGGCTAATGCAGCTACATATCAGCAAATGCAAAAGAGTGCCCCTCATGCTGAGGTAAGTGCCGAGCATGCCTCCAAGCGCAAGCGTGTACGTCCATCCGATAAGCTTCGTGCCGACGAGTCCGTCTAATACAAAAAAAAGCCTAGTACCGCCACGTGTTGTACTAGGCTCTTCACACCACATCCCCACACTCCTTTTCAGTCTACAAGCTAACGATACTAGGCTAACCCATCTATATCTATTCCTATGCCCTTTTATCTGCGGCAGCGCTCTATCTGTTGTGTAGCTACTTGCAGTCAGTCGTGCTGATTTGAATTGATTTGCACAGTACAAAGCCATTCAGGCCTAAGGATGAGTCGATAACAAATACTCTTAAGTGCTCTGTATGCATTCTTGTGTGTAGCTCATCAAGACTGCAGCAACATGGAAAGCCATAGCATAGAGTTTTGTCTAATAGTCCTTGGTAGTTAGCAAAGAAATCTTCTACGCTAATTTCATCAATGCCAAAAAGTATGTTGTCCTGAGATACATGCTCAAAGTGATGCGCCAATAGTCCTGCAAAAGTAAGGAGTATTTGGTGGCCATCAGCCTTTTGAGTCTTCAGCTTTAGAGTATGTTCTTGGAAGTCTACGGCATAACTTAAGATGAAATTGTCATGCACCTTAGATAATGCTGCTATTAGGTCACTCATTACAATTCCTCGTCAATAAGGTTTCTCTAAGCTTCTGCTATGGGCTATCTGCTAAATCAATAATGTGCCGTGCTTATGCAAGCTCTATATCAACAAACTGAATTAGCTTACCTGACTCATTCACATAGAATAGAGCTATGTAGTCGATACCATCTCGTTTTAGCTGCTCCCACGATATAAGATCGCCGTTGACTAGTTCGACCTTATCGTTCTCATCTACATCGAATATTCCTTTTCGTCCTCATAGTCAATGCTGTAGCCCAACTCAATCACTAGCTTAGAAGCTGGTATATCGAGGCGGGTAAGTTTTCGTTTGGACATTTGTGTTGCATCAAAAGACTCACACACCATGCTGTTATAGCCATGTTTGCCTTCGTCGAAAACAACAAATTCCTCATCAGATCTGCTATCTTTAGCTACGATTAGCAACGGAGCAGTATCAGTAGCTCCAATATATGGCTGACTTTCACCTTTTACTTGAAACATATCGCCATAGTAGTAGACCTCAAGTAGGTCATTACCACTTGATGAACACAAGGTGACAGTAGGCAAACGTTTGTGTTCATAGCGCTTAATATGACCTTCAAGCCATGTTGGGTATATTTCTTCAGCCATAGGTATTCTCACTAAATTGTTTGCAAGTAGAGTTTTTTATTTTTAAGTTACTGGCTAAAACAAAAAAAGCGCCGGAACGGCGCTTTTCTTGGATGATTGAAATCTTAAGCTAAGACTACTTCTTTGCGTTAGCAGCGTCAGCTTCGAGCTTCTCTTCGAGATAGTGGATGGATACGCCACCCTTCATCTCGTTCTCATCATTGAGTAACTCTTTGTGTAGTGGGATGTTGGTACGAATACCGTCGATAACCATCTCATCAAGAGCCTCACGGGCACGAGCCATTGCAAGCTCACGGGTGTCATCGTGAACGATGAGCTTACCTACGAGTGAATCGTAGTGAGGTGGTACGGTATAGTTCTCATAAATGTGAGAATCCCAACGTACGCCTGGACCACCTGGGATGTGCAGACGCTTAATGAGGCCTGGGCATGGCATGAAGGTTCTTGGGTCTTCAGCATTGATACGGCACTCAAAAGCGTGGCCACGCAGCTTGATATCCTTTTGGCTGAAAGATAAGTTCTCGCCAGCACAAACAGAAATCATCTCTCGAACTAAGTCGATACCGGTGATCATTTCAGTGATCGGGTGTTCTACCTGAATACGGGTGTTAACTTCAATAAAGAAGAACTGGCCGTTTTCATATAAGAACTCGAAAGTACCAGCACCGCGATAGCCAATATCGATACATGCCTTAACGCATGACATACCGATGGTTTCACGTTCCTTTTGAGTAATGAAAGGAGCTGGAGCCTCTTCTAAAACCTTCTGATTGCGGCGCTGCATGGAGCAATCACGCTCACCTAAATAGCAAGCATTACCACGACCGTCAGAGATTACCTGGAACTCGATGTGACGAGGGTTCTCAAGGAACTTCTCCATGTAAACGGCAGGGTTGTTGAAGAACATGTCGGCCTCACGACGAGTCAGGCTGATGGATTCTTCAAGTTCTTCTTCCTTGCGTACTACACGCATACCGCGACCGCCACCGCCACCTGCGGCTTTAATGATGATTGGGTAACCAATCTTAGCGGCGATCTTCTTGTTCTCTTCCATGTCATCGCCTAAAGCTCCTTCTGAGCCTGGAACGCATGGAACACCAGCCTTTTGCATTGCTCTTTTAGCTGATACCTTGTCACCTAACAGGCGAATGGTGTCAGCGCTAGGGCCGATGAAAATAAAGCCTGACTTTTCAACCATTTCGGCAAAGTCGGCATTCTCAGATAAGAAACCGTATCCTGGGTGAATTGCAGAAGCGCCAGTGGCTTCAGCAGCTGCAATGATGGTAGGGATATTTAAATAAGAATCCTTAGCTGCAGCAGGACCGATACAAATAGTTTCATCTGCAAGCTTGACGTGCATCAGATCGCGGTCAGCGCTTGAGTGCACTGCAACAGTCTTGAGGCCAAGCTGACGGCATGCACGTAAAACACGTAAAGCAATTTCGCCACGGTTGGCAATGAGCACCTTTTCAATTTGCATTCTGTTAATGTCCCGGTTGTGAACTCTTTCCTGCCTATTAAGCTATCAATTACTAGCCACGTAAGTATCAGCAAACAAACTGATAACTTATGTTTACAAACGTCCGATAGTCTTGGTACTTGATAGTGTTGTCGTAAGACTTGTGCTTATTTGACAGGCTTAGCTTGCTCAAGTGTTTTCTATAAGCTAAGGGAAATACTCCCCTTAGCTTCGAGCAAGTTAATCAGGATGATGTTGAGTCTTATTCAAACTCGAAAATTGGCTGGTCGAACTCAACGGTGGAGCCGTTGTCAACCAGGATCTTCTTGATAACGCCGGAGCGGTCAGCAGGGATCTGGTTGATCATCTTCATGGCTTCAACGATGCACAGAGTCTGGCCTTCCTTAACGGTGTCACCAACCTCAACAAATGGCTCGGAGGTAGGGGATGCAGCACGGTAGAAGGTACCGACCATGGTAGAACGCATGACCTTGGAATCATCGACAGCAGCAGGTGCGGCTACGGCTGCAGGGGCAGCAGCTGGAGCTGGTGCGGCGGCAGGAGCAGCTGCAACAGCTGGGGCGGCAGCAACAGGTGCAGGAGCAGCAACTACGGTTTGTACGGCAGGTGCAACCACAGTAGACTGGCGAGAAATGCGGAGCTCTTCCTCACCTTGCTTTAAATTGATTTCTGCAACATCGGAGTTGGATACCAGATCAATCAATTTAGCGATCTTGTGAATGTCAATTTGCATGTAGATTCCCAATTTAAACGCGCAGTGAACTGCAACTAACCTAAAGACCAAATTAAATCATTAAGGTTCTTCTTCTAGTGAAGCTACGTAAGCGACACTGATATTTAAAGAAGGTGCAGAACTGCTGTGAAAAACAGTTGATGCAACTTAGCCACCTGTAAAGCACGATTAGATGTGCAATTAAAATTAAGTGGCTGAGCATAAAAAAGTTCAGTTTTTAAACTAGAGCTGCTTTTTTTATGCATGTAGCTAAAGCACCTTGTTTAAGGGCACTTTTAACTACTTGTTTGGTGCAAAAACTTAAAAACTAGCGATGCATTACAGCGCAACAGCAACCTGATGCGTACAACGTAAAGCGCAATATTCATACAACAGCTTAGTACTTAAGCAGATACTGTGCGTATCTGAAGATACGATGCTGTTTTGTACTCACTAAGCTATTTAACACAAACAAGCTAGGTGCTTAATGAGTAGCTAATCAAAAGCGATTATTCTATGACCTGTAGACTAAGGGTAAAGTTCCCAAAGCTTTTAGTGCTTATGATGATGGATTGTAAAAATGTGATTTAAGCTCAAAGTAAGCTTGCGCTAATCTCATTATCAAAGCTCATGTCGGTCGTAAAGTAGCATCTCTTTGAGATCCTACTTAGTCCATCTCGTAACGAGATGCAAAGCTGCTTTAGCTTTTTGATGCCTCTAGTAGGTGATAAGCCTGTTCTAGGGCATATGAGTAACCGTTTAAACCAAAGCCTACAATCACGCCAACAGCTTTGGCTGATAAGTAGGAGTGGTGTCTAAACTCTTCACGCGCATGCACATTAGAGATATGAATCTCAATGAACGGCGTATCTACCGAACTTAGTGCATCTAACAGAGCTACAGATGTATGAGTGTAGGCTCCAGCGTTAATTAAGATAAAGTCTACTTTACCGTAGGCTTGTTGAATCCTATCAACTAAGGCACCTTCGCTATTAGATTGAAAGTCCTCAAGCTCAATGCCAAGCTCACAAGCTTGCTTACGCAGCTTATTAATAAGATCCTCAAGGGTCTCTTTACCGTAAACCTTAGGCTCACGGATGCCCAAGAAGTTTAGATTTGGCCCGTTGATAACCAATACTTTGTATTTGCTCAAAGTACGTCTCCAACAAACAAAATTTTTACAATTTTACCAAAAACCGCGCATTTATTTCACTGTTTAAAACTTTTTAAGCGTTTTTAAGTCGAATTCAGCGTGCAGCTTTTGCTACTAAAACCAGTCAGATATAACACTAGAGTGCTGTGGCATTGACCTTACAATCGATGAGTAAAATTACTGTATCCATAAGGATCATTGTTTACTATCAGCGTATCTTGAGATGATGCTGATAGGTGAAAAGCCATTTTAAGCACCTAAAACAAATGCATTGGTGCACATAACTAAAGTTAGAGCTGCATTTGTAGGATTATGGCACCTAAAGATTACAAGGCTTAAGACATAGTTAAGAGTCTTGATTAAAGCCGTTGTTGAGCCTGTTTGTAGTACTTACTCGTAGTAAGTTGTACGTGACAATATCTATCCTGGATTAGTTAAATACAGTGTTTATGCTTGTAGACACTATGTTACAAATTTTCAGTGCCAGAGAGCATAATTGTCTATTTGACCTAATGAGAGGGCAAAAGTGCACAATCTCGTAAAAGACTTGTGAACAAGTGCACAAATAAAGCTAAAAGCGTCAAATCTGTAAAAAATCACTTGATTTGTTACTCTTTTTCACCTTTTTAGTCAAAAAGTAGGCAACTTAGCTCACTTTTAGATGCAAAGAGGGGCTCTACTCTAAGCCCTCTTTTAAATTATGTACAACGAAAAGTGTAAAAAGTGTATGTAAATTTATTTCATGGACGTATTGCTTGTGTTCCTAAGCTTTTATACAAGTAATGCTCTTCAAACATACTTACCAATGCCTCTTGCCATGACGAAGTTTCGAGTAAAACTTTATGCCTGAGATTAGAGGCATACGCATAAGGTGTATACACTGCTTTGGTTTAGGCATGTCCATAGCCATAGAGTGAAAGTCTATGGTCTAAAGAGCTTCATGTTGATCTTGATATTATCTAGAGTGATCCTGCCTTAGAGAAGTTTCTGCATTTTGCTGATAATAGTTGAATCAGCTGTAAAATCTTTGTGCTGAATATTGGGGCATTTTCAGCATGTTGAGGACTTATAAAGGTTTGTTGAGGATGTTAAAAGTGAAGTTGTAATTTTTTAGCGCCATGACAATGAGATCTGCTTATCATTTGGCATGTTTGTGTTAAAATTTGCGTCGTTCCGTTCGTCAGGTCATCTGAAGCCCAGTCAGCGCTGCAGATGTATCACAGTCGAACATCTCCCTGTCATTAACTTAGGGTTTTTCGCCGAACCCATTCTCATCCATTATTCACCCTTGATGCATTAGCTTGTATAAAGCGCCATTAATTGGTGAATGTAGCGGTATTTCTCAAAAAAATGGCTACTCTTTGAGTAGCGATAACTGTTAAACGATACCTTTTTGCATGGCATAGTTGTTTACTTCATGCAATGGTGAATGGTTTGGGCAAAGAGTCCTAAAGATGTTTTAGTGACCTTTATTAAAGACAATCGCACGATTGTCTTGCACTTGTTGGTTATTGTGATGCTTTTGCATCGCAGTTTGGCGCGACTGAGGATGTGGCGAAGTTTACTAGCTGCATTTGAAAGTTGCCTGACGCTTTATCAGGAGAAGTCCTCGTTGCAGTGTTGTGTACATGGCGCTGTAGCGGACAGTAATCACGCATATGATGATCAATAATTCCAAGTCTATCGCCCAATACGATCCAGAACTTTTTGCTGCAATGGATGCAGAAGATCGTCGTCAGGAAGATCATATTGAGCTTATCGCTTCTGAGAACTACGCTAGCCGTTGCGTAATGGAAGCTCAGGGTTCTCAAATGACCAACAAGTATGCTGAGGGTTACCCTGGCAAGCGTTACTATGGTGGTTGTGAGTACGTAGACGTTATTGAGAGCTTAGCAATCGAGCGTGCTTGCAAGCTGTTCAAGTGCGAATACGCAAACGTACAGCCACACGCTGGTTCCCAGGCTAACTGTGCAGCCTACATGGCTCTGTGCAATCCAGGTGACACTATCTTAGGTTTATCCTTAGCCTCCGGCGGTCACTTAACCCACGGTGCATCTGTAAGCTTCTCTGGTAAGGTTTACAACTCTGTTCAATACGAAGTAAACGAGGCAGGTGAGCTTGACTACGAGAACATCCGTAAGATGGCTCTTGAGTGCAAGCCAAAGGTTGTAGTAGCTGGCTTCTCTGCTTACTCAGGCATCGTTGATTGGAAGAAGATGCGTGAGATCGCTGACGAGGTTGGCGCATATCTGCTCGTTGATATGGCTCACGTAGCAGGCTTAGTAGCTGCTGGCATATACCCATCTCCAATCGACCACGCCCACGTAGTTACCACCACCACCCACAAGACCTTAGGTGGCCCACGTTCTGGTCTTATCTTATCTAACTGCCACGACGAGAACATCTACAAGCGTCTGAACTCTGCCATCTTCCCTGGTTCACAGGGCGGTCCTTTAATGCACGTTATCGCTGCTAAGGCTGTTTTATTCAAGGAGGCTATGGAGCCTTGGTTCGTTGAGTACCAAAAGCAGGTAGTAGCTAACGCTAAGGCAATGTGCGAAGTTGTTATGCAGCGTGGTTACAAGGTTGTATCCGGCGGCACTCAGAACCACTTATTCTTATTAGACTTCATCGGTCTTGAGATGACTGGTAAGGATGCTGAGGCAGCTTTAGGCGCAGCTAACATCACCGTCAACAAGAACTCAGTTCCTGGCGATCCACGTAGCCCATTTGTTACTTCTGGTCTGCGTATCGGTACTCCAGCTTGCACCCGTCGTGGTTTCAAGGAGGCTGAGGTTCGCGAGTTAGCTAACATCATGTGTGATGTTTTAGATAACTACAAGGATGAGAGCGTAATTGAGGCTGCTCGTGCTAAGGTTCAGGCCTTATGCGCTAAGTTCCCTGTATACGCCGACTAATTTAAATTACGATCTTTGTAAGTAACAACTGCCATTAGCCATGTTTTATGGCTTTTGATAAGTTACAGATGCACCAAGGGTGCAAGTTTATGTAGACTTTTTTGTAGTTGTTTAACACTATTGGCATTTGTGTAGCATACTTTCTTTTAGGTTGTGTAAAATCACACATACTAAGATTTAATGCTGCAAATGCAAGATCGATAAACCTAAATAAGCTTTAGGTTCAATGTGAGCTGCATCTGAAGGCAACATGCTTAAAGATGTGGCTCTTTGTTTTTTTATGGGTACTAAAAATACCTGGGTGTGTGGCAAATCGGCTTTGGAGTTTCGCTATGGGTAAGCAAAAGCATAGTGATGAGTATTACTTAGAAATGGCTTTAGCTGAAGCGCAAAAGGGGCGCTTCACTACCTCGCCAAATCCTGCTGTAGGCTGTGTCATTGTTCGTGATAGTAAGATCCTAGGTATGGGTTATCACCACTGTGCAGGTCAGCCACATGCTGAGATTATGGCACTCAGAGCAGCCGACTATCAGGTCAATAACGCTACTGCATATGTGACTTTAGAGCCATGCTCTCATTATGGCCGCACTCCACCTTGTGCTAAGGCACTAATTGATGCCGGTATCTCACGTGTGGTGATTGGTTCAACTGATCCAAACCCAAAGGTCTCAGGTCGTGGCATTAAGATGCTTGAAGAGTCTGGTATTGAGGTCAAGATTGCATCAGGCAAGATCGCTAAAAAGTGCGTTAAGCTCAATCGAGCCTTCTTTAAGTCCATTAAGAGTGGTAGACCATTTACTATCTTAAAGTACGGCATGTCTTTAGATGGCAAGGTAGCTTTATCCACTGGAGAGTCTAAGTGGATTACCAATAATGCCTGTCGTTCGGATGTACAGCGTTTAAGATTATGGTCAGATGCCCTCATTACCTCGCACAAGACTATTACTTCAGACAACCCAAAGCTCAATGTGCGTCTTGAGGATGTACCAATTAAGCTCTTAACTGGTTTGGATACTACTTTAATTACCCAGCCAATCAAGGTAATTATCGATAGCCATGCCCAGCTTTTGCCAAATTACTCTTTAAAAGATTTAGACAAATACGCCATCTTTACCTCTGGTGAGAACTACATAGTCGTAGGCACTAATGAGTCCTTTGCCGATCCAAATGCTGCTCCAAAACGCACTAGCAAAGTAAAGAAAGCTGCACAGACCTCATCTCAAGCTGACGCTACAACAGATTGTATGTGTTGCGCCGCAGGAGATGGTACTGAGTCAAAGGCAAGTGCCGCCACTAAGTCACGAAAAGCCAAGGGAGCTTCATCATCTAAGAGCGCTGATGCTAAGGCCACAGCATCAAAAACAACTGCAGATAAGAGTACTGCCACTAAGAGTACTGCCACAAAGGCAGCTGCCGCCAAGAGCAGCAGTACAAAGGCCACTTCCGCTAAGAGCAGCAGTACAAAGGCCACTTCCGCTAAGAGCAGTGGTACAAAGGCCACTGCTACTAAGAGCATTGCTGCAAAGTCATCTGCTACTAAGAGCACTGCAGCAAAGGCTACTGCAGATAAAGCTAGCAAGTCTAGAAAAGCAGCCACTACAAAGAAGGCTGATCGTAAGCGCGTGGAGGTGAGTGCTTCAATCGAGCCAAAGGCAAAGACTACAAAATCTGCCTTAGCGGCGAAAAATAAGGTTGCTCCCAAGGAGATGTGCGTCAGCTGGCATATCAATCAAGATAAGGTCATAGCTCGAGGCGCTAACTTTGTTGTCGAGCAGTGGTCAGAGCGTGTCAAGATTCTCGTAGTCCCATTTGCCTTGGGTACTGATGGTAAAGAGCATGCTTCACTTAACGCTGTCATGGACTTCTTAGGCTCTAAGGATATTCGTGTGGCAATGGTTGAGGCTGGTTCTAATTTAGGCTCTTCGTTCCTAGAGCAAGATTTAGTCGATGAGTGCTATTGCTATATCGCCCCAATGCTCTTAGGCCAAAATGCTAAGAGTGCCTTTGCGATCGCAGAGCCAAAGCGTCTTGCTAATGCGATGAAGTTTGATAAGTGTAAGGTACGTACTTTTGGTGACAACATTGGCCTAGTACTCACTAAAAAGCGCAGCTCCAAAAAGAAAGCCTAACTATTCCAAAAAGAAAGCCTAACTTTGAATAGTGAGGTTCACGAGACTAAGTAGTGATGTGGTAGCACCTCGTGTAACTGAGCTTAATTGTTTGTATGTTTTTATCGCGCGGTTGAAGGCTTATGAGTCTTTGGCAGCGCGATTTTTGTATGGTCTTAACAAGACATTCATGGCTTACCCCTTAGCTTGTTGTGTTGTGGTAAGCTAAGCAAACTTTAGAGCAATTAACAGCAAATGAATGTGCTTTAGCTTAATTTTTGCTCTTATGTGCTGCAGAACTTAGCAAGGGTTTGATCATGTTTACAGGAATTGTAGAGAGCAAAGGCGTTATTCAGACTATCGAGCAAAACGGTAAAGGTGCGCATATTGTGGTACGCACTAAGCCTGAGTTTTTAAAAGACAGAGTACGCTTGGGTGATTCCATTGCTACTAATGGCGTATGCTTAACTGCAACTGCTCTGCATGAGGATGCCTATGAGGCCGACTTATCCTTTGAAAGCGTGGACTTAACCTGCTTTAAGTATTACACCGTAGGTACTGAGGTGAATTTAGAGCTTGCATGTACTCCACATACTCGTCTTGGTGGTCACATCATGCAAGGTCACGTCGATGGTGTAGGTACTGTGCTGCAAAACTATCGCGTGGATGAGGCCCTGACTATTTGGATTCAGGCACCTGAGCACCTTAAGCGTTATATTGCTATGAAGGGATCAATTGCGGTTGATGGTGTATCCCTTACCGTAAATGAAGTACGTGATACTGATTTTCGCTTAACCTTAATTCCGCATACCGTAAGCGAAATTGCGACTAGCTTTAGACCAGGATCAAAGGTCAATCTTGAGGTTGATGTGCTTGCTCGTTACTTAGAGCGTCTTATGAGTGCTAATGCACAAGATGAAAAAGCAGATGGTCAGAAAAAAGAGGGTTTAACATTAGAAACCCTGCAGCAAAACGGCTTTTTCTAACAGTTAGTCAAAGCGTGCCTTTTCTAAAAGTAAGTAACAGCGTACTTTGCATAAGCGCAACTGCTTGCGTTTATCGCTGTGTATATCACGATGTGTTTTGTGCCGTCTTTTGACATTGGTCAGATAGGCTCTTTAGAAATCGTGCTATACTTTTAAAGTTAAAAATGGCGGATGTGTGCGCTTTGATCCGTCGTTTTAGATGACTAAAGATGCCATGATGTGCTCTTTAGCCATAATTAAGAGCGCCAGATTTCTAGCAGCATTGCTGCACAACATGTTTTGAAAAACTCTAGGAATTTGATATTTAGCAGGTTTGTTTAGGTTTTTCCTGTTATCTCCTAGAGTCTACCGGAGTCCGTTTAATGGCCGTTAAGTTCATTGAAGGCGTTAAGCCTTGCTCTGATGCTAAAGTAGGCATCGTAGTTTCACGTTTCAACAGCTTCATCTGTGAGCCTTTACTTGCAGGTGCTATTGATACTCTGCACCGCGACGGTCTTATCGAGGATGACAACATCACTGTAGTACGCGTACCAGGTGCTGTTGAGATTCCTTTAGCTCTTGAGGCTATGGCTAAGAGCGGTAAGTATGACGCTCTCATCGCATTAGGCTGCGTAATCCGTGGCTCAACTTACCACTTTGAAATCGTTGCCAATGAGTGTGCTAAAGGCATTACTCAGGTTACCCTGTCTAATCAGACCATCGTATCTAACGGTGTTCTGACCACCAACACCATTGATGAGGCTGTTCAGCGTGCTGGTTCTAAGGCTGGTAACAAGGGCTCTGAGGCCGCTGCTGCAGCTTTAGAAATGATCAATGTAATGCGTCAGCTCAAGAACTAATTTATTAGTCTCAAGCTCGTATTACTCTTGCGCTTTGCAAGCTAAGAGATGGTGGTGTTTTACTTAAATAATACTCCATCTTTAGTGCCGTCATGCTCATGAATATTATGAGCGTTGCGATTGTCTATTTAGGCACACTATCATGTGCTTAAGTTTGCTTTGCTCTAAAGCTTGTGCAGGACGATGAGTCTGAGCACATCGTCACAAAGAAGTAATTCTGCGATCTAATGCAGGTTGGTCGCCTCATATGATTTACAGCCGCTGAGGCTGCAAGATGAGGATTAGATATCCTGCTAACGAAATAATCTTATTAGAGGTTTATATGGATCAAACAGAGGGTTCAGCTACCCCGGCCATGCGTCACAAGGCACGTCATTTTGCCTTGCAGGCTATTTATCAGTGGCAATTGACTGGCATGCCTGGTCACACCATTGAAGAGCAGTTCCTCGAAGATCAGCCAGTTCAGGGTGCTGATCTTGAATATATGCACGATCTGATTCAGGGTGTTATCGCTAATTGCGATTTCCTCGATAGTGTATTTGAGCCTTACCTGTCTCGCCCACTCAAGGAGTTAGATCAGGTAGACAAGGCCATTTTACGCCTTGGTACTTTCGAGCTTAACTACCGTCAGGATGTGCCATTCAAGGTTGTCATCAATGAGTCCATCATGCTGGCAAAGTCATTTGCAGAGCAGGACAGTCATAAGTTTGTAAACGGTGTACTCGACAAAGTGGTTAAGGCCATTCGTCAGTCACCAAACAAGCCAAACGGCCAAAACTAATAACTATCGATAAGGCAGCATAAGCTTAAGCATGCTTATGTATGCCTTGTTAAGACAGTTAAGTTCAGACCTGCTTGCAGGTCTGAATTAATAGCCCATCTAAATACTTCAAAACGTTAAGCTTAGCTTAGCCGTGCGCACTAGAGTAAGCAGCCCATCTACTTATCCATCATCTCATCAAGCCTCGAGCTTCAAGCTACGCATCTCCCCATCAAGCATCAAGCCTAAAGCTGAGCATCTCCCCATCAATCTAGCGGTCGGTACGCCCACCATTTTCCAATCTGCAACTAGCAGTTACCACTCTAGTAGATTTGTTCATGGCAGCGCTATATTGCTCTTATATAATTCTTCTCATTACTGATCTTCTCTTATTTGGCATAATGCATGAGCTAATGTGCTGTAGTTGAGTTTAGATCGCCATGGTGCTGCATATGCGTCTATTTTTGGTGTTGCATATGCGTTTAGACCGCCATAGTTTTGCAAATGCTTCTAGACCAAAGCTGCGCAATGGCTTGAGCGAGTCTTTTTGGACTTGTTGTTAGTGCAATATGATGCGATTGAGTGGGGAAAATGATGGCCATTGATGAGTTTGACTTTATCCATAAGTACTTTGCTAATCTCAACTCTGCCTTTGACGGTCAGGCCCGTAAAAATGGCTTGGATGTAGGTATTGGTGATGATGCAGCCTTGATAAAGTTTGATGGAACTTATGCCGTTACCACCGACTCACTCATTGAGGGCGTTCACTTTTTTAGTGGCTTTAATCCATTCTTACTCGGATCTCGTGCGCTTGAGGTTAACTTCTCAGATGTCTATGCCATGGGATCACAGCCTCAGTTCATTACTTTAGCGCTAGAAGTGCCAGAGCGTTACATCGGTCTTGATGAGTTTTGGACACCATTTTCTAAAGGCATCGAGGATGCGCTTAAGCGCCACAAGTGCGCACTCATTGGCGGCAATATCACTAAATACACCACTAAAGATGCTCCTTTGTCCATGAATATCACGGCTTTTGGTAAGCAAGTTGATCCTAACGCTCGCCTCTTGCGTTCAGGTGCTAAGGTTGGCGATCTCATCTTATGTACCGGCTCAATTGGCGGAAATGGCATCTACGTTGAGGCAGGCTATAACGGAAAGCTAAAGCTGTTAGATAAAGATGTCTTTGCATCCTTTGAACAAGCCTCTTATGGCTATGATGAGCGCATGCATCGCTTTGTTGAGATCTTAGTTAAATACTGCAAGTGTGCTGTTGATGTATCCGATGGCTTACTTGGCGATCTTAGCCACATCCTTAAACACTCTAATTGTGCTGCCAAGCTAAACTGCAACAAGCTGCCATTAGTAAAGCTAGATAAATCGATTAAAGATACCTTGGGTCTTGATGATGCCAAGATCTTACGCCATGGTCTTAGCAGTGGCGGTGACTACAACTTGCTCTTTACTCTAAGATCTGAGCACGAAGAAGCTTTCTTTAATGAGCTTAATGCAGATGCCGAGCTTAAAGGCTTTTTAGTTAGCGTCATTGGAAAGATTGAGGCAAAGGACACTGTGCTCAACAGCTCTGATACCAATGCCCCATCTGCACAAAACTTACTTAGTACCGACAGCAGCCTCATTAGGCTTATCGATGATGATGGCAATGATTTTTCTATTAATCTTGCTGCAAGCTCGTACAACCACTTCACAAGCTAATTTTCACAAGTATTTATCTACTTATCCCATCAATATAGAGGTATAGGCCTTAAGCGCCTTTGGCTATGCTGTGTGAGCCTCATTGTGGCAACTGCAACTTGCGCTAATGAGTTTAAGTAACATGGACGTAGACATTTGCGCTTATGTGCTTTTTTTTGTTTATCTTTTGCACACAAAGCGGCGTCTGTGGCATTATTAGCATGCTTTTGCTGTTGGACAGTACAAATCTGAGCTAGTCACAGTCAAATCAGATTTTATGTGACTAAGCTTTAGCTAATACAACAGTGATAAGCTACTGACAACAAGAGAGATAACTCTCTTAAGAACGCACTTAACTTAAGTGTCATTTTCTAATGTGTTATGCGTTGAGGCGGTATTCCAGGGCTGTTAGATGACCTTCCTGGAATACCCGGCCTTGCGCTGGGTGTTTTTGATGAAGAAGAATATTTTAGCCATTTCCTTACTGGCAGCTTCAGTATTTGCAGTTACCGCTTGCGGTGGTGATGACAAGAAGGGTGCTGATGCATCTGCAGCTGTTAGCGCAGCAGCTAACGTAAAGGTTGATGAGAAGAGCTCTTTTGAGGACAAGGTTTCCTATTCTGTAGGCGCTTCTGTTGGTTCTTACATTGCAACCATTCACCGTGAGCAGAGCGAGTTCATTGGTAGCCTTAACAACGACATTGTTATTAAGGGTTTCATCGATGCATTAAACTCTTCAACCACCTTATCTGACGAAGAGATCTCTGACACCTTAGTAACCTTAGACAAGAAGGTTCGTGAAGGCGTAGATAAGAAGCAGAAGGCTGATGCTAGCAAGACCTTAGAAGATGGCAAGAAGTTCTTAGAGGAAAACGCCAAGAAGGAAGGCGTTAAGACTACTGAGTCTGGTCTGCAGTACAAGGTTTTAAAGGAGGGTAAGGGCAAGACTCCTACCCCAACTGATACCGTTCGTGTAACCTACAAGGGCACCTTAATCGACGGTACTGTTTTTGATGAGCAGCAAGAGCCTATCTCATTCCCACTGGCTAACATCATCCCAGGTTGGATTGAGGGTCTGCAGTTAATGAAGGAAGGCGGCTCTATGGAGCTGTACATCCCATCTGATCTTGCTTACGGCGAGATGGCCGCAGGCGACTTAATTAAGCCTAACTCAACTTTAGTATTCCGCATTGACTTAGTTGAAGTTGTTGCTCCAGAGGCTAAGAAGAAGTAATTTTCTTAAGTCTATGATACAAGCCTAGCTTGTAGCAAAATGAAAAAAGGCCCTAAGGTAGATTACTTTAGGGCCTTTTTTCGCTTTTGACTTAGTTAGATGTTATAGAGGTCTAAAGTCATCTACTGCCAGAGGGGTTGGAGCTTCAACATCTTTGGTAGCTCTCTTGCCAAGGAAGTCTTTTAATCTACGTGGCTCCAGACCGCAACCAGGGCGCACAATACGCACGTGATCTTCAGTGAGCACATCACCAGCTTTTAAAGAACGCACTAAGTATACCGAGCGGCGATCAACACGCTTTTGCATGTCGATATCACCAAGCTTAATGCCTTTGACGCCTAAGGACATAGCTGCAATAACGCTTTGATCTTTGAGATCACGCAGCTCTTGAGGAGTCATAGAAAAAGCTGCATCAATACCGCTGTCGCGATCGCGAGCAAAGTGCTTTTCAATCATGTCAGCGCCCAAGGCAGTCGCTGCGATATCTAAGGTATGGCCGATAGCGTGGTTAGAGAGGCCTGCCTTGCAGCCATAACGCTCTTTGAAAAACGGAATAGAGTTGAGGTTGAAAGTCTTAGGATCAGCTGGATAACGGCTTTCACAGTGCAAGATAGTCAGATCTTTACAGCCATTATCTTGAGCAACTTTCACTGCATAATCGATTTCTTCTAAGGTAGCTAAGCCTGTAGACATGACCAGAGGCTTTTTAGTCTGAGCGCAGTAGGCGATGAGCTGAGGGTAGTTAAGCTCAAATGATGCAATCTTATAGACTGGGCATCCAGCCTTTTCAAGCACGTCAACATCATCAGGGCAGAATGGGGAGCTAAATAAAGAAATGCCTTTAGCACGAGCATGGGCAAATAAAGGATCCATCCACTCACGTGGAGTTTTAGCCTCTTTGTACAGATCATAGAGCTTATATCCACTCCACAGTCCGCTATTGATTCTAAACTCAGGGCGATCACAGTTAATGGTAATGGAATCTTCAGTATAGGTCTGAATCTTTACCATATCGGCACCACACTCATGCGCAAGTTCGATAAGCGCAATGGCCTCTTCAATACGACCCTGATGGTTGCCCGAGATCTCGGCTACAATGACAGGAGGACGTGGCTCAAAAGTTTCGTCAGTACCCTCAATAGTAAATCTCTCGCCCATTAGTAACTCCTTAAAGAAATCTAGTTAGTGCCGTTGGCACATCCACGCCATTATAAACCGCTAGCACTCAATTAGTGTCTAATACAGCACGCCAAATGCCAATAAAGCTGCATTCATGTGCAAAAACCAACAATGCACGTTCTCATGGTATGTTGCTGAAAAAATAGGCCCAAATGAGCTATTGTGTAGCTGAAAACAAAACAGGCCCAAATGAGCTATTGTGCAGCTGAAAAATGAGGCCCAAATGAGATATTGTGTGGCTGAAAACAAAACAGGCCCAAACCTGATGGATTGGGCCTGTGTGATTGTCAATTGTGTCTTTGTGCTATGGCAACTTGTTTAAGTTTTCCACGGCTTTGAGTACTTGCTCTTGAGTGGCTAGACCTAAGCCCGAATCTACGACCTTGCCAGCCTTATCAAGAGTTACAAAGAATGGCACGCCAACTACGTGGTACTTGTCTACTAATGCCTTGATGCTTGGGTCGGCTGCATCAGTGATATTGATGACTACACGACGCATGCTTGAGGTAGCATCTAAGAAAGGCTTTTGTGAGTAAATGGTCTTCTCCATGTACTTACAATTGGTACACCACTCAGCTGTGAAGACTACGTATGACTTGTTATTAGCAGTTACATTCTTTAAAGATGACTTACTTGATGCGCCATAGAACTCAGAGTATGTATTATGGTCATTGTTCTTTTGAATGTATGGCAGCGACATGAAAGTCAGAGCTGCGGCAGCAATACAGCTTATGCTAGTGGTTAATACCGCCATCTTCTTACGTACGATAATGTATAAGATGGTGCTCAAGGCATATGCGCTACAGATAAAGATGGTAGCTGCAGCAAAGAGTGATTCAGAGCGGCCCATCATATGACGGGTAATGACATAAGCGGTAACGACTAGAATAATGGCCATAACACGCTTAATAACCTCACCTGCGATACCTGAGTGCTGTAAGAACTTAGAGCCAAATACACCAATAATAAATAAAGGAGCAGCCATACCTAAGCCAATAGCAAAGAACACTAAGGCACCGATCATGAGGTTGCCACTTTGCATAACGTACAGCAGAGCACCTGCAAGCGGTGCTGAGGTACATGGGCTAGCAATTAAAGCTGAGAGCAGGCCTAAGAGGAATGCACCAGAGAAACTTCTGGTGTTGAGAACTGAGATCTTAGACTGCAGTTTATTGGTAAAGCCTTGCGGTAGCTTGAGCTCAAACCAGCCAGCACAAGCTGCAGCACAGATTAAGAGCAAGATGGCGATCAGAGCGGTTAACACAGGGCTTTGCAGGAGGCCATGCAGCTGAGCACCTAAAAGTGAGAATGCCACGCCAAGAACGGTGTAGGTTAAGGAAAGACCCATGGCATAACCAAAGTTTTGCCATGCTAGATGTTTTAGGCGTTCGGCACGTGACAAGAGATCTAAATCGACATTAGCCTTTTTCTGATTAGGACTTGATGGATCCATTGGGCGACGATTGCCATTTGGTCCAATGATCATGGCAGAGAAAATTGGCAGCATTGGCAGCACACATGGAGTGAGGTCAAGGCCAATACCCAAGGCAAAGCATAACAATAAACCGATGAGTAAATTTTCAGTCAGCAATGCACTGATCGCATCTGACTTGCCCTCAGTATCAATCATGTAATCCATGACGCTACGCTTTTGCGCAGGTGGATTAAATGATTTAGTTACGGTCTGTTCACTAGAGGTAGTGGCACTGTCAGAATCGCTAAGCTCATCTTCATCTTTATCATCTGCATCAGTGGATGTAGTTTCGCCTTCAAAGTTATAGTTACCAGTGGCGTATTTAGATAGCTCCTCAACTGAAGTTACACCAATCTTATTGAGATCTTCGGTGCTGTACATGCTTTGAGTTTTGAAGTTGTAAACATCTTCATTAGAGCTATTGTTGTATTCACTAGCATGACGAGAAAGGTTGCTAAGGAGCGCACTACCAACAGCTACGGTAGGCTCAATACCATTAGGAGGGTAGTCTTGATCTAATGGTGCCTCATGCATCTTATCCATGTCATTTTCAGACATGATTGCAGCTACATTTGCCTCAGAGTCGGTAGTTGTGTTTTCAGAGGCCTTGGTTGCTAAAGCTTTAGCTTCATCTTTAGCTTTGGCCGCCTTGCTTGCCTCTTCTCGAGCCAGGAGTACTTGATCCTCGCTCATGGTCTTTTTAATGACAAAGGTAAAGCGTTGTGGCGGATAGCAAATACCTGACTCGTCACAGCCTTGATAGTTAAAGTCTAAGACTGCGCCAGAGGTAGCCTTAATTAAAGGGACGCGAATATCTACACGATCAAAGTAAACCTCGGAGGTGCCTAAAGCATCTTTGTGGATGACAGCTTCAGGCATGATTGGGTCACTAAAGCGTACTTGATCTTTATTGCCATTGATGAGGATAGAGCTTTTATAAACGTATGACTTATTGCGCATCGAGATAGTGAAGACAACATCTCCACCATCAAGGTCTGCATCCAGATAAAAAGGTAAGGTATTGACTAAAGCAGGAGCTCCTGCATAAAAGAAATTGTTCTCTAGTCCACCAGAGCCATTTAAAAAGTCGGTATTGACGGTAGGAGGCGCGTTCTTGAGTACTCCGCCAGTGTCAATTTCATTGATACCAAAGCCGCCAGAGAATTGTTGTGAGTCAATTACGACAGGATCGGTAAGTCGTTGCTCGCTTACTTTTGCCTTGTGGTTATCGGTAGCAGCATTAGCAGCGCCTACACTTAGAATGCTACAAAGTGAGATGGCACTAGCTATGGCAAGGCTCTTCACTTTTGACAAGGTAAGAGCAGATAAGGGACGGTTAGCTAATGAAATAAGCGTCATAATCCTCATTTAGCGCGTATACCCCTGGCTATATCAAGCGGAGAATGCGCTTATCTCCTTTAAAGTACAGTTAAGAAAGTTTTCGTTTTCAACGATCTTTGGGCTTATGTAGCTGATGAATTGCTGATTAACTACTTGCAACAGTTGCTAATATTACAACGCATGATACGGTTTTTTCTTAGCAACTTGCTAAGTAATGTCAGTCACAGGCATAAGATTCTCATTGTACAGATTTGAATACCAGCCTAATAAGATGCAATCTTAAAGATGAGCTTGCATAGTAGCACGATACAAGGAATAAGCTTTTGCATGCACAAGCAGTCGCCTTATGTTTTCTTGAGTGGATCTTCAATAAGCTGTAAGTAAGATTAGTCAAAACACCTTATCTTGTACTTTGTGTACTGTAATATCGCAACGGCTCTAAAACGTGAGATAATTAGGAAATAATGAATGCTGTAAAAGCCTAGGCTAACTCAATTGATTTGAGTAAAACTGCATAGATATGTGCTTGTGTGTGGTATGCCAAATTGCCGCAAAGGATCTTTTAGTAGTTGAGAAAAATTTGCACTAATGATCCATCAGTATAATTTTGCAAAGCCCAATATAATAGAGGTACAGACCTATCATCTGTTAAAAGAAAGCTGCTTCGACAATTCATAAAACGTCCTTTACAGTATGTTTTAGCAGTCGAAGAATAGGTTTGCATGGCAAAACTTATAGATAAGAGGCTCTCTCTTATCCTTACCCCCGCGCATCAGAACAAACTTAAGCTTGGCGCTATTGCACTACAAAGAGTACGCCCTCGAGCGTGCTTTTTTAGTTTATATACCATTAAACGCCTGTACTTGCCTTTCAGGAGCTCCGTATGCCATTACTTGTCATCTTCTTTTTATGGTTTGCACTAGAGATTTATGCATTCGTGCTCGTGGGTGACGCTTTAGGCTACTTAGCTGCTATTTTCCTTATTTTTGCCATTGGCTATATCGGTGTAGCAATTACTCGTAAGGTTTTAGCCCATGACCTTAAGGTATTGCACTTTGCAATGCAGATCTTAATGAATACGGGGGCGGGCGATGAGTCTGATCCTTTATTCAAGAAGGTTATGAGCACTATTGAAAACACTGATGCTAGTGCTAGAGGCGCATTCATCTCCTCCTTACGTATGCGCTGCTTAAAAGATCAGGGCATCATCGCTTTATTTGTGATTCCAGGTTTTATTACTGATGCTTTTGCACTGCTGTTTTTATTACTGAGCTTAAAGTCAGGCTTAGTTGAGGGCATGTTCTCAGGTAAGGTCTTTGAAAAGGCAAGCGTCTTTGGCTTTGCTAGCAAGGGTACAGATCCTTATGGCAAAAGTGCTCGTGATTTAGAAAAGGAAGCTGAGGCATTTGCTAAGGAACAACAGGGCAATATTCCAACTATGCGTCCAGATGCAGGCAAGGCCACAGTAGAAGAAATGAAGTCACGTTTCCAAGCTGAAAAAGAAATCAAGGATGCCAAATTCGAGGAGATAAAGGATGACGAATAACTCTCCTCTTCAAGCTCTAAAGTCGCAATGTCAGTTGATACGAGTGGCAAGATTTCTAGAGCGACGATGCTCTTTTAAATAAGTCTAGCCTTACTCATGATTAGGCAGACATTACATTAAGCTAACTTTCATCAGCACATGCTCTTAACAGCTTGAGTGCACAATGTGCGCTGGTAGGCTTTTTCCATGGCTTTATAGCCAGAGTTATTTTTAGAGCGTGCAATAGATAGTTGTCTACCATTACAAAACTCAAAGACCAAAGTATTTTCAAGAACAACTTCAGTTAGGCTGCTTTGAGTTTTCAAACATGACTTACTCTTGTGGTGAAGAGTGTCATGTTGTTTTATTTCTCGTTTTGCAGAGGTCAAAAAATGTCCCAAGCTAAGTACTACATACTACTGCTAGTAGTATGCTTGATTTGGGGTGCTACACCGGCTAGCGGTAAGTTCACCGTAGAGGCCTTCTCTCCTTTACTCATTACCGGCACTCGTTTTGCCATCATGGCTGCGATCTTATTCTTATACCTAATCATTACAGGCAATAAGAAAGACTTAAAGCCATCGCGCGAGGTGCTCTACATTGCAGCAGCAATGGGCTTTATGGGTATCTTGGTTCACAACGGCTTGCTCTTTTATGGCCTTAACTACACCACTGCTACTAATACCGCTTTAATTGAAAGTATCGGCCCAACTGCTACTACCATCTTGGCTTTCTTCTTCTTAGGTGAACGCCTTAGCAAAGGTGGCTGGGTCGGTATTGCTATTTCATGTGCCGGTGCTGTAACCATCGTATCTAAGGGATCTATCAACAATTTGTTAAACCTCGAGTTTAACTATGGTGACATCATGATCTTGGTCTGTGAAATAGCATGGTCAGCCTATGCTGTTATTTCATGGAACATTCATGGTCGCATCGGTACTATCGGTATGACAGCTTGGTCAGGTATGTTCGGTGCACTGATGTGCTATAGCGTTGGTGCTGTTACAGGTACTTTAGAAGTCTATACCGTTACTCAAGAGGCTATTTTAGGTTTTGGTTACTTAGTGTTCTTCTCAGGTCTGTTTGCATTCGTATCCTGGAACTACGCTATGTCCATCGTGGGTGCATCTAAAGCCGGCGTATTTGTTTACTTAGTTCCTCTAACCGGTGGCTTTGTAGGCGTGCTTTTCTTAGGCGAGGAGATTCTACCTGCTCAAATCATTGGTGCTTTCTTGATTTTATTTGGTGTCGTGATTACTACCCGCGCCAAGGTTAATCTTAAAGTTGCCAAAGATGTTAAAGCAGCTGAGAAAGGTCTGCCTACCTCAGCTGAAAAAGATCTGCTGCAGCGTTTCCCAGAGCTTGCTCAAAAGCACAATGAAAAGCTCGCTGCTAAGGGCGTAGAGATTCCAAATGCTAGCGATGTGGCTAAGTCCATTGAAAAGGCTACCATTGTCAAAGATAAGCTAGCCGCCCAAAGCGCAGCCACCTTAGAAAGTGCTACTGCAGATACCGAAGCTGCAGCCACGCTAGAGGATGCTACGACAGCTAAAAGTTCTGACAAGGCGCAAGCTAAGGGCTAGAAATAAAAGACTTAACAAGCGATGAGGGAGCAATTAACAGCATAATGCTCCCTCTTTGCTTTTTAGGGGTACGGAAAATCGAATCAAGGCATTTGAGGCGCATAAAAGATCTTTTAGTTGATACTAAATCTCAAATACAGCATTTATTCTTGAAAGTTGGTGGGCATTAAAACGGCATATTTATGCGCATTCTAGGGTGAATGCTGCAATTTTTATAAAGTATTTAGGAAAAAATTTTGTAACTTGGCCTTGAAATGCAAAATGCCCATCCCCACTTAGTATTCTGTACGGATAGATTGTCATTAAAGATCGACGTACTTAAATGATTGGTTTGCATGAGGGGCTGTTTGAGTCCTTTAGATTTACAAACGAGGGCAATGGGAATTGTTCCTCACAAACCAGTCAGATTTGAAGCACCTAGCTTATAAAGCAGGTAGCCAGAGTTTTTAGCATATGAGTTTCATCAACATGCACTCAGGCACAGATTGATGAAACCTGGAATTTTCAGGCATAAAAATGAAGTTAGTTCCTTTATACGACCGTGTAATCATCAAGCCATTTGAGGTTGAGACCAAGTCCGAGGGCGGCATCTTATTAGGTTCTGCTGCTCAGAAGTCAACTCGCGGTAAAGTTATTGCCGTTGGTAATGGCCGCATTCTCGATAACGGTACCACCGCTCCTTTAAGCGTTAAGGTTGGCGACGTTGTTGTTTACAACGAAGGCTACGGCACCAAGAAAGAGCGCTTAGACGGTGAAGAGGTTTACATCCTCTCCGAGAGCGACATCTTAGCAATTGTTAACGAGTAAGATTTCAGGTAGTAAGGATTAAGAAAAATGGCTGCTAAAGACGTATTTTTTGGTAACGAAGCACGCGCTCAGATGTTAGAGGGCGTAAACACCTTAGCTAACGCTGTTAAGGTAACCTTAGGTCCTAAGGGCCGTAACGTAGTTCTCGACAAGGCCTACGGCGCTCCATTAATCACCAAGGACGGTGTTACTGTAGCTAAGGAAATCGAGCTTGATGGCAAGTTCCAGAACATGGGCGCTCAGATGGTTAAGGAAGTTGCTTCTAAGGCCAACGACGCTGCTGGTGACGGCACCACCACTGCTACCGTTTTAGCTCAGGCTATCGTTACCGAGGGTTTAAAGGCTGTTGCAGCTGGCATGAACCCAATGGACTTAAAGCGTGGTATCGATAAGGCTGTTGCAGCTGCTGTTGCTGAGTTAAAGACCTTATCTACCGAGTGCAAGGACTCTAAGTCAATTGCTCAGGTTGGTACCATCTCTGCAAACTCTGACACCACCGTTGGTAACTTAATCTCCGAGGCTATGGAGAAGGTTGGTCGTGACGGCGTTATCACCGTTGAAGATGGTCAGGGTCTTGAGGATCAGTTAGACCTCGTAGAGGGTATGCAGTTCGACCGTGGCTACTTATCCCCATACTTCATCAACAAGGCTGACACTGGCTCTGTTGAGCTTGAGAACCCATACATCCTCCTTTGCGACAAGAAGATCGCTAACATCCGCGACATTCTTCCTATCCTCGAGGGCGTAGCTAAGGCTGGTAAGTCATTACTGTTAATCGCTGAGGACGTTGAGTCTGAGGCATTAGCTACCTTAGTTGTTAACAACATGCGCGGCATCGTAAAGGTTGCTGCTGTTAAGTCCCCAGGCTTTGGCGATCGTCGTAAGGCTATGTTACAGGATATCGCTATCTTAACCGGCGGTACCGTAATCTCTTCAGACTTAGGCATGGAACTCGAGAAGGCAACCTTAGATGATTTAGGTGTTGCTAAGCGCGTAGTTATCACCAAGGACAACACCACCATTATCGACGGTGCTGGTGAGGCTCAGGACATCGCTGACCGTGTTGACCAGATCCGTAAGCAGATCGAAGAGTCAACCTCTGAGTACGATCGTGAGAAGCTCCAAGAGCGTGTTGCTAAGCTCGCTGGCGGTGTTGCAGTAATCAAGGTTGGTGCTGCTACCGAAGTTGAGATGAAAGAGAAGAAGGCTCGCGTTGAGGACGCTATGCACGCTACCCGCGCTGCTGTTGAAGAGGGCGTTGTTCCAGGCGGCGGTGTTGCTTTAGTTCGCGTAGCTTCTAAGATCTGCGGCAAGATCGACGGCGACAACGAGGACCAGAAGGTTGGTATCAAGGTTGCCCTGCGTGCTATGGAAGCCCCATTACGTCAGATCGTTGCTAACGCTGGTGAAGAGCCATCAGTTGTTGCTAACAACGTTCGTACCGGTGAGGGCAACTACGGTTACAACGCAGCTACCGACACCTACGGTGACATGATCGAGATGGGTATTCTTGATCCTGCTAAGGTAACTCGTTCTGCTCTGCAGTTTGCTGCTTCTATCGCTGGTTTAATGATCACCACCGAGTGCATGATCGCTGACGCTCCTAAGAAGGACGAGCCAGCCATGGCCCCAGGCATGGGCGGCATGGGTGGTATGGGCGGCATGGGCGGCATGATGTAATAGCCCGTCGTAAGGTTATCCATACGTACTTAAGACCTAAAGGCATCTAAGCTTAATCAAGCTTAAATGCTCTAGGCATCAAATGGCTCCTAGGCTCACGCTTAGGAGCCTTTTTTATGCTCATAAACTAAGGCAAATCTAGGTTTGTTTTGCTATCTTAAGTGGCTCTTTAATGCTTTAGCTAGCAATAGCTAGAAATGCTTGAATTTTTGGAGATAGCAATGGAGCTAGTTTCATGGTTTACCATCGTCGGTGCGGCAGGGCAATGTGCCTTTGGTGCACGAATGCTGCTGCAGTGGCTGCTCTCTGAAAAAGCAGGGCAGGTGGTAAATCCTGCTATGTTTTGGTGGCTGTCGCTCTTAGGCGCAGTATGTATGAGCGTGTATGGCTTTTTACGCAATGATGCGGCCATTTTGCTCTCTCAAGTGCTTGCCTATTATGTGTATGTTTACAATCTACATCTGAAAGAACAGCTCAAGCACTTAAAGAGAGTCGGCACTATTGCTATTTGTATCCTGCCGCTTGTCTTGCTTGCCTGCCTATTAACTGATAAGGATGCCTTTGCTAGCCTCTTTTTAAATGACGAGCACATACCAAGCGCCTGGCTCATTTTTGGTACCGTAAGCTACTCACTCTTTACGATCCGTTATCTTTATCAGTCATACATGTCTCATCATGCTGGCCAATCACTGTTGCCACTACCATTTTGGTATATCAGTATTGTTGCCGCTGTATCGGTTCAAGTTTATGGCATCTATCGTTCTGACATTGTTCTGATCGTCAGCCAAGCAGGCGGTCTTATCGTCTATATTCGCAATATCATGCTTCACTATAAGCACAAGCGTGAACAACAAATCAACGCCTAGTGAATAGGGCTGCTAAAAACTGCTTATTAGCTAGGTATGCCAATGCTAGCTAAAAACTGCTTATTAGCTTGGTGTGCCAATGCTAGCTATAAACTGCTTATTAGCTTGGTAGGCCAATGCTAGCTATAAACTCATAACATAAACTATTAGTTAATACACAAGCTCTTTTGCACAATTGCCGCTTTAGCATAATGTCTATACTGATGTTGCGCCTTAACAGGGCGTAGACATGGTAAAAGGCCTATATTATCGCGCTGTTCATTTCTTTCTTGTTTGTAGCGCTTGGCAACTTTGGTATATTAGATTCACTTTTCTACTTGAGCGTGTACGTTTCTTGCTTAAGTATCTATTAAGCTACGTGTGGTAGCTATCAATGCCTATGAGCTTTTAAGGTTAGATATCCTCTATGCTCATTTGGGTAATGCTCAGAAGTCATCTTTGATTTGTATAACGGCCATCTAAGTCCGGCGTTATTTTCTTGCTCGCTATGAAATCTAATCGTGTCTACCTGTTGTTGCTTTTGGGAATTATGGCAGCTTTCATGCCTGCGCTGCTATTACGTGACTTCAGTGTCGACTTAGAGTTACCTTTCATTGCTTTAGCATTAGAGACTTTAGAGCAAGGCTCCATTTATGCCTTCAATGACTCATCCTTAACCTACGCGCAAAGCTCGCCGGTTTACTTATGGATAGTGATGCTCTCTTTAAGCCTGTCAGCACACTATGCCCTGCCGATACTCTTATTTATCTCGCTCCTTTCGTTCCTTGTTATTCTTTCGTCCTTAGATCGTCTTTTGGCCTCAGAGTTTAGACATCAAGAGCGTCTTTTGATTATTGTCGGCATGTGTTCCATGCTGCTTTTAGATGTTGGCGTACTCACAGCTCGCGTTGATATGCTCTTTGCGGCTGTGCAATTGCTCGCATACACCAAGATTATCAAGCGCTATCAACTCATTCATGACACTGCTGTAGGTCAATTGCGTCCAAAGTTTGGCAATCTGTCCATCCCGCTGCTGCTCTTTGCAGGCATCTTTATTACTGGTTTTGATGCTTTAGTAGTGATTATGGTGTCTCTGCTGGCTCTGATGGCTGTAAATAAAGAGATAAAGCGCTTTTTTGAGGTGTTTAGACCTCATTACTTTGTCATTATTCTTTTATGCTCAGGATTAGTCACTCTCTCAATCTATATTGATTGTGGTTCTAGTGGCGTGGGCTTATTTTTCGACAAGTTCATCAAGAATCACAGCTTAGTCAATGCATTCATGGGGGCTCCAGAGTATTGGAAAGAGCAAGCTCAAGTGGCAGGATCGGCTCTTTCACCACTCTTCATGAGCGCATCTTCAGGTCAGGGTATCCTTGCCGCTTGGCTTACTGGCGATGATTTATTTAGTCTTGGACTAAGACTCTTTGTGCTTTTAAATCTGCCAATTGGTCTGTGTGCTCTGTACTTTATCGTAAGACAGCTCTTTACCCGCAATTGCACTAACTTAAAGATTCGCGCCTGCATTATCTTTGTATTAGTGTCATCTTTGACCGTAATCTTGCCTAATGCTGAGCATGACTTGTACTTCCTGCCAGCAGCACCACTACTTTACTACTATGTGATTCTTTCTTATCGCAGCATGCAAGAAAAGGCTATGTTGCGTCGTATTTCGCAAAATGTTTTTGATGAGCTCTCGGGCAAGAATCACGAGATAGATGATTTAAGCGACGCACAGAATACAACTAAGCAAGAAGGCCCAGTTATCGCCTATGAAGTGAAAACAGGCTCAGCTTTCTTAGCCTCAGCTGAAGACCTCAAGTCTTCATCTGTGCAAATGAGCAAGCCACATATGGCCTCATATGAGACTGACTTTGAGGGCAATGAGCACGAGAGCCACACTAAACATGATGTGCGCTTACAAAACAATAATGATGAGCATAGTACCTCATCTAGCAAGGTCGACTCTTACAAACACTCTAGCGTTGCAAAAGAGGCAAAAGACGCAGATTCAACCGAGATTAAGTCTAGTGCTGAGCATGCATTTAGTGTAGAAAGTGGGAGTGCTTCTTTAGTATTGCTTGATGAGTCAGGCAAGCCAGATGAGAGCGTAATGACCGAGGAACAGCGTGCTGCAGCTCGTCGCGAAGAGAAGAAGCAAAAGGCACGTCTTAAGCAAGATATGCTTGCTCGTGAACAAGAGCTTAAGAATAGAGAGCAGGCCATCTCAGAGGTGGGTAGCGCTGTTCAAAGAGTAGGCGAAATTCAAGTTGAGATGATTAAGAATGCCCCTGATGGATCACAGGCAATGTTACATGCATTGGCTGCGATGCAAGGTGGCAAACGTATTGGTATCGAGATTACCGGTAGCGGTCACTTACTCTTTGGTTTAAGTGCACGTACTGAGCGCAATCCATTGCCAATTGCTTTAACTGCTGCTTTGATACTCCCAATGTTTGCTTATGCAGCATTGTTCTTCTTATTCATCACCGATTATGGCAACTTCCCGGTAGCAAATGAGCCAATGATTGGTATTGGCCTTGGCTTCTTAGTCTTTATGTGTCTGCCTGCAGCTATGTTTGTCATCAATAGACTGATGATCTTTGCCATAGCTATGCTCGGTTTAGGTACTCTTGGCTTTGTGTTCTTATCATCTTTCGCTCTGCCATATGTGAATGCATCCATTGCTATTGGCAAGCAGGCTCAGGCTGTTTCTACACGCATTGATAAGGGCTCATCAAATGTCCTATGCTACTTTGGCAATGGCAAGGCTGCCCCATTCTACGTTTATGACAGTCGTATCATCGTGCGTGCCGATGACTCTAATCTAGAGCTGTGCTTAAAGAATAACTTTAATATCATCATCACCAATGAGCGTCTTAGCAACAATTTGCAGTGGAATGCTTTGCTTGAGCATCAGAAAGTAGTTGATTTTGGCTCTGCTTTATTCGTTCCAGCCAAGCTCAAAAAAGGCTCAAGTGAGACTCTCAACTCATCAACTGACAAGGGCACTCTGCCGCTGCGTTCTTCAGCTGAGGGTGCAAGTATCAGCACAGAGGTAGCAGGTAAAGCACGTCTGCAGCTACCTTTGCACGAGGATGCGCCTAAAGCAGAGTAGCAGTCTGACTAGCACTTCCGCTCCGTGTAGCTCCGCTCCGTGTTGCGCCCACCGTTATCTCGTTGGCACGCCACAGTGATAGAGCCTTTTGCTCTACGCCAAGCGCTCGCACCACACGCTCAAGCGCCATCTCTCTATTGCCTCACGTTTTAAGCCAGATTCTTGCGCCCACTAGCTAAGGGCGCTATTGCCCAATAATTTAGGCTATAGCTCTTGAGCTGAATAATCGATCATCTCAAACCATTCCCATCCATCATGAACATGCAATCAAATTGCTTGAGGCATTTTTGTTGAGGTTAAACATCAACTTCATTTGTTTGGCACTTCCAGCGAGATGCTTCTTGACAGTCGTTGATAAGGTCTATGCATTCAGTGATACGACGTTCTAGTTCTTTCTCGTTCGCTACTTTAATGCTTTGAAGCAAAATTCTAATAACTTTGGCAAACCATGCTTCAATCAGATTTAGCCATGCACCGTGCTTAGGATTCATAACAAACTCAAAGCGGCTATTCGTACTTTGAATAAATGCCTGAGTTTCTTTTGAGAAGATGAGTCTATGGTTATCAAGAGCCACCTTTATAAGCTTTTCTTTTGCATATGTCTTATCAAGCAGTTTTAGAAAATCAACAAACTCATAGCTTCTATGATGCTCACGAACAACAGCTGTTACTTTGCCAGAAATGAGATTAATGGCTGCTAGCAGGTATAAGGAGCCATGGCGCTTGATTTCGCTATCTCGTGATGTGGTTAAATGCTGCGCATTTGCTAAGCTGCCTGCATTAGAAGATGAATGTCTTTTAACCAAAGATTCGTCATCATATGAGACACGGTAATAAGCATCCTTAAGATTATATTCAACTGCTAGATTGATGGCTTTGTAGAGAACAAGAACATTGTTAACGTTGTCTATAGAAGAGTCGTCAGTGCGCTCAAGAAAGTACTTATTATTTTGAGGTTTTGACTTGTTCAGTATCTTCCAAACAGTAGATTTGGACACATTACTAAGCTCTGTAAATCCCTTATCTGAACAATGATTTTTTATGTATTCTCTAAGTAGGTTGATACTCCACAGCTCATGCTTGTAGCCTAAGTCCTTAGGATTAGTACAAGCAAGCTCTATTACATAGCCCTTTGCATCATCACTAATAGTAATTGGTCTGCCAGAGCGTTCAAGGTCAGCCCAACAAGATGCTATACCATGCTGTAAGTACTTGTTGATAACCTTGTGAATAGATTGACGTGAGAGTTTAACTTCGCTAGCGATCTCTGATGGAGTCTTGCCTTCATGAGCAAGCTTAAGAATAGTTGCATTCCTAAATGAGGTATGACTTTGTGCTCTGCCTTTTAGGATAGCTCCTACTTCTGACAACTCATCTTCAGTGAGCTTAATAGTCTTTTTGATTGGACGAGACATGCTAGCAACTCCTCAAAGTCTCCCTGATACGACACCATTACTATGGATCCGCATTAAAGCAACAATCTAATGCAAAGCTGTTTGCTAGTCCTTGGCCTTGTCTTTGGATAGCTTAATTAGAATTACGCTCATTACGGTAACAAAAAGAACGCTCATAGCCTGACAGAGGTAGGTATAAGGAAGGGTAATGGCGTGTGCAAGGAAACCAATGAGCGCAGGGCCAATCAAAATGCCAGTAAAGCCGATGGTGTTGACTATAGTCACCGAGATATGAGTTGGCACTTCTTTAATGCGTGCAGTGATTGAGACGAGTTGAGGCACAACATTAGATGCTCCAACACCAATAAGTGCAAAGCCTAAGAAAGCGGCGCTGTAGTGAGGAATCACTACCGCTACTATAAAGCCTGCCATGATAAACATTGTGCCAATGATAATGACTTTGCCGCGTCCAAATTTAGAAACGACCTTATCACCAGTTAAGCGGCAGATAGTCATCATTACCGCAAAAGCAGCATAGCCATAGCCTGCATGCTCAAGTGCTAAGCCTCTTTGTGAGTGCAAGAAGACACCTGACCAGTCGAGCATGGAGGCCTCAGTCATGAACATGATGAGACACATAATGCCAATGAGTAAAACTGTTGGGTGGGTGTAGTACTTTAAAGTGCTGCTCTGTTGACCATGAGATAGCTCTTGCTCGCAGTTTTCTCGCTGTCCGCTTGCGTTCTGTTCACCTTGCGCTAGTTTGCTGTCAGCTTCTTGTTCACTGCTTGTTGCCTGTTCGACACTCTTGCCAATATGTACATTGGTTATGAGGTATTTGCATCCACCCATAACCAGTAAGAGGATAAAGACTGAGGCAATGCCACCCACTAAGGTGAGGTCAAACTTAATGGATAAAAGGAAAGTTACAGACAGTGAACCTAAGAGGCCGCCCACGCTATAAAGACCATGTAGACCTGACATGATATTGCGCTCAGTTACTTCTTCAACGAGAGCTGCATTGACGTTTGAGACTACATCTATGGTAATGGCAGCTATTCCCATGACAAATAAGATAAAAGCCATTACATATAGGTTGTAGGTAAAAGGAATGGCTCCGATGCAGGCAGCTGCAGCGATAGCGGCTAAATAAATAGGGCCTCTGCAGCCAAACTTTGAGGTGAAGTAGCCATTTAGCGGCATAGCGACAAAAGAGCCAATACCCACGCACAGCAATAAGAGTCCTAAGGTATGCTCATCTAAGCTAAAGCGATCTTTAACGTATGGGATCATGGGTGCCCAGGCAGCAATAGAGAATCCCGCTGCTAAAAAGGAGAGGCGGTTAGAAAAGATTAGCTTGCGTGCTTGAGCGTCTGAAGTCATCTCATATTGCCTGTTTAACTAAATACAAAAGCCGCAGCTATACGGCTGCGGCTTTGGAATGTAGCTATAGAGCTACAGCATCATCTTATGCATATGCTGTTGTGCAGCATAGACAAAGCTAGGTGCACTAGAAGATCTCGTCGCCAGAAACGTCTGATGAATCGATACCAGTGTTCTTAACTGAGCTTGAAGCTGAACCCTCGTCGATAATCATCATGCCTGGTACAGAGGCTTCAGTGATTCCACGGTTGGTGGTGTAAACAATACCCTTTGGACGTGGGATTTGGGCCTCAGGTACACCCTCTTGAGCCTTCTTGAAGAAGTCAGCAAAGATAGGAAGTGCGGTAGCACCACCAGACTCTGAGCCCTTGCCAATGGAATAGCCAAGGTTACGATCGTTATCAAAACCAACCCATGAGGCTACTACTAAGTTGCCATTAAAGCCTGAGAACCAAGCATCATGCACGTTGTTTGTAGTACCAGTTTTACCGTGTAGGTCGGTACGACCAGTAATAGTGCCAGCACGCGAGCCAGTACCCCAATATGGGCCGTTGATACCGACGCCACCGTAGATATTTGACTTCATCAATGAGGCCACAATATAAGCATGACTATGACTTAAGATCTGAGGTGCATACTTGTATGGGCCGCCATCGTGTGCAAGGGTATCTAAGTCAGATAAAGCAGCAACCGATGCTTGAGGACCAGTTAAATCTTTAGCAGGGTAGTTAATCAGCATGCTGCCGTTTTCATCAACTGGTGCAGCGATAGTGCCAGTAGGCTGACCATTCTCATCGAGCTTTGGAGGCTTCTTATTGGTGTTATTAATGAGCTCAGCTAAAGCTAAATCACGTGGATTTGGCTGATAGTTCTTCACATACTCAAGCGGAATACCATTTTGAATGATATCTGGCAGATTAGGATCTGCAAGTCTTGGGTGAGCTTGGTATAGAACCTCACCATTTTCAAGTTCAATACGGTCGATTAAGTATGGGGTGAGCTTGTAACCACCATTAGCAAAAGCTGAGAAGGAGGTTGCCATCTGCAGCGGTGTAAGCTCCATAGAACCTAAGGCCATGGACTCACTTTGCTGGAATGGAGGCACAAAGATATCAAACTTGCGTAAGTGCTTAACTGCATTCTCAACACCCACGTGACGGATGGTACGAATAGCAATAGAGTTCTTACTTCTAGCTAAACCTTCACGTAAGGTCATTGGGCCGTCAAAGCGGTTTGGTGAGTTACGTGGCTCCCACCAAGTACGTGAGCCCACATCCCAAGTCTTAATTGGTACGTCTGGGATCACTGAGTTAGTGGAGATACCATAAGCAATCGCTGATGAGTAAATGAATGGCTTGAAGTTAGAGCCAGTCTGACGTAAAAGCTGAGTAGTACGATTAAACTTTGACTTCTCGTAGTCAAAACCGCCAGCCATAGCTCGTACAGCACCATTACGTGGATCTAAAGCAATCAGAGCACTTTCTACATCTGGAAGCTGAGTTAAGGTAATGACCTCATCAGTACGTGCAGGCTGATTCTTGGTAGCTTTGCGGTCTACATAATTGATGAAAGTAAAGACAATGTCACCAGGGAGTAAGAACTCGCTTGGATAAGTAGGCAGAGCACCTTGGCTGCGATCAGTCTTGAAAGCACGTGCCCAAGACATACCTTCCCAAGTTAATACTTTCTCTGAGCCATTAGGATAGAGAAGCCCCACTTGCTTGTTGGCATCATCAATAACGGTAACTAAGGCAAGATCGATACTCTCATACTTGTCTTCTTTCATGAGGCGATCTAAAAGCTGCTCACGAGACATAGCCTGAATAGCTGCATACTCAGCGCTGCCCTTGAGTAGGTTGCGCTTGTCAATCTCTGCAACTACCTGCTGATAGCTAAGAGGCTTGCCGCTTTGTGCAGCAGATTTTCTTAGGCCTTCACGTGCATCCATGATAATGCCATTGTTTGCATTTGCATTCAGGCCAGTTTTCTCAGTGGCCTTCTTAGCAGAGCCGCGAATACCACGGGTTGAGTCGTAGATATTGTATAAAGGTCCACGATAGCCATGGCGCTGATCATAGGCAGTTAAATTCTTAAAGATAGCATCATGGGCATAGCGCTGATAATTAGAGTCTACAGTGGTGTAGATCTTAAAGCCCTTGGTATAAGCCTCTTCGCCGTATTTTGCTAATACTGCAATACGAGCTTCTTCAGCTACATATGGCGCATAGGCCTCAAGTGGGGTTGAGTGGAAGTAGGCCTTAGAAGGAGCGGCATCTGCGATCTCAAATTCTTCGTCAGTAATGAAGCCTAAAGTACGCATACGCTGCAGTACTAAGTGACGACGGTCGCGAGCACGCTCAGGGCTAGTAATTGGGTTTAAGGTAGATGGGGCTTTAGGCAGACCTGCGATAGTTGCAATTTCTGCTAAAGACAGATCCTCTAAGGACTTGCCATAGTAAGTTTGTGCTGCAGCAACTACACCATATGATCTGTGGCCAAGAGCAATCTTGTTTAAGTAGAGCTCAAAGATTTCTTCTTTAGAGAGAACTTGCTCGATACGCCAAGCAATGAAGACTTCTTTAACCTTACGCTCTAAGGTCTTATCACGGGTTAAGAAGAAGTTTCGAGCTACCTGCTGAGTAATAGTAGAAGCACCTTGAGAGGCACCACCAGAGGTTACGGCAACTGCAAGAGCACGTAAGATACCGATAGGATCGATACCTGAGTGTTCATAGAAGCGAGAGTCTTCAATGGCCAGGAAAGCTTGCTGCATCTTTTGAGGTATTTGCTCAAGCTTTACAGGAATACGCTTGTGCTCACCGAACTCACCAATTAGCTTGCCATCACTGGTGTAGATCTTCATTGGGGTTTCAAAAGTAACCTGCTTTAACTCGTCGACGTCAGGAAGTTCCTCGAGAGTCGAGTAGTAGGCAGCAGCAACCACGCCGCCTGATAAGGCAGCGCCCAACAACATTGCCCAAAGTCCATAACGCATCAGCTTAAAGGCTTTATCTAACAACGTAGTGCTCCTGAGTTAAGAAAACCTGAATCGAACATTCTAACAAATTACTGACATCATCTAACACTTGCAATTTTCGTTCTAGCTATAAAAGGCCTATTTACCTCATTTTTGGCCTTAACTTTCTCATCATAAGATACCAACGATCTCTTAGCACTAGCTTTAGATCTGCAAAGCTGACGGTGCATTTATTAAGCATAAAGATGGGGCAAATGCTTCTAAACAGAGCAAGTGTGGAGCTGTAGTGCTTTTAGTTGGCCAATGTCTTAATAATCAGGCACAATGAGTTGATAGCTTGAGACAGTCAAAGAGGCAATGTGTATAGCATTTTGCACAAGTAGCGCCTTTGTTGTCTCGTAGTTTGCTATGACACTTGTTGGTGTTGCTAATGTTAAGGAGAGTTTGTCTGATGTGTAGTGATCACAAGGCTGTGTTTCTTGTTGGGCCGATGGGCGCAGGAAAGTCGACAATTGGACGACAGCTTTCGCAGCGCTTTGAGGGCGGCTTTGTTGATTTAGACAACTACATTGTCAAAGTTGCAGGTAAGTCCATTCCAGATATCTTTGAGCAAGATGGTGAGGCTTACTTTAGACAACTTGAGCATGACTGCTTGGAGGCAATACTCACCGGAGTATCTACACGTTTAACGCAAGAGCAAATACCTAATCCTCTCCCTGCAATTGTGGCTGGCGGAGGTGGCGTAGCCATGCGTGAGGATAACCGTCAGTTAATTAGCGACCACTCTTTATGTATTTACCTGTACTTAGATGTAGACAAGCAGTACGAGCGAGTTAACGGCGATAGCAATCGTCCTATGATTAAGGTGGATGATGTTAAAGAGCGACTTAAGAATCTTTTTGTCTCACGAGACCCACAATACCGTGAGATAGCCAATATCGTCCTTGATAGCTCAGGCTCGCTTAAGGATTTAGTGCGTCGCACTGTCCACTCAATTAAGCTACGTAAGTTGCCAGGCTTAAAGCTAAAGAATAATAACGAACAGACCAACTAAGTAATATAGGCATGCCGTAAGCTAAATCATGCGCCGATGCCTAAAGCTAAAGCTAAAGCTAGAGCGCAAGCTAGATATCAAGCTCAAGCTCAAGCTCAAGCATAAGGCTATGCAGCTTTGCAGATGCTAAGCTTATGTGGCCTTGCCAATGCTAAGTTGTGGCGCGGGCGCTGAGTGATGTAGGCTTAAGCTTGTGTGTAAGAAAAAATAGATCAGGAGCACTCATGGAAAAGGTACATATCGCTTTAGATGAAAACTCATATGACATTTTCATCGGTCATGGTCTTGATAGCGCTGCCATAATTAAAGATGCTTTGCCAAAGACTAAGGATCTTTTGATTGTCAGCAATGAGACTATTGCTCCTTTGTATCTTAAAAAGCTTGAAGATGCGCTGACCTCAGTTGGTTTTCGCACTAAGAGCTGCATTTTAAAAGACGGCGAAAACTATAAGAACATCGATAGCTATATGCAGATTATGACTGCGTTGCTTGAAGATGGCTTTGGTCGAGACTGTGCCTTAGTTGCTCTAGGCGGCGGTGTCATTGGAGATATGACTGGTTTTGCTGCAGCTACTTATCAGCGCGGCGTGGACTTTGTACAGATTCCAACCACCTTGCTCTCATTAGTTGATTCTTCCGTGGGTGGCAAGACTGCAGTAAATCATCCACTTGGCAAGAACATGATTGGCGCATTCCATCAGCCAAAGGTGGTGGTAGCTGACCTTGATTATTTAAAGACCTTACCTGAGCGAGAGATTGCAGCTGGTATGGCTGAGGTCATTAAGTATGGCGTCATCTTTGATCATGAGTTCTTTAAGTATCTTGAAGATGCTCAAGATACAGAAGCTTTAGATCTTACTTATGTAGTTAAGCGCTGCTGTGAGCTTAAGGCCTCTGTAGTTTCACAAGATGAAAAAGAGCGTGGCTTACGTGCTCTGCTTAACTATGGCCATACGTTTGGTCATGCCATTGAGGTTGGCATGGGCTTTGGAACCTATCTGCACGGTGAGGCCGTTGCTGTGGGTATGCTCATTGCCGCTTTTGTTTCTAACAAAACTAACAAGGGCTTAAGTGAGGAGGATGTGTCCCGTATTCAGGCCATCTTACCTAAGTACAAGTTGCCATATGTATCTCCTGATAAGCTTACAGGTGAGGACTACATCAAGTTCATGCGTCATGACAAGAAGGTAAAAGCAGGCGTCATTAACTATGTCATTCCAAAAGCCATTGGTGAGGCTTATGTAGCAAAAGATCTTGCTGATGACACCATCATTAAACTCATTGAGGAGTTTAAGCAGCGCTTTAACTAGCAAAAGCTGGTGTTTTACGCATCATAGCCTTAGTTTTTCTGTTAATTGCTCTCAAATCAAACAAGCATCTTAACGATGAGATTAACATTGGTAGCATAGTAATAGCGCATGAGTATTAACAAGCCTCGGTTTATGCTGGTCCTTGCGCTATTGGTGCCTAAATGTCATAAAAATCTTAATCAACAGAAAACTTTTTGTGGTCTAGAAATACCAGTTTTAGACCACTGTAGATTAGATTTTAGTAGGCTTTCTGCCACGCATATTTTCTTTTAAGAGATTGGTTAGATTTTGCTGCTCCATCAGAGGCACCAACTTCTTGAGGAGCTTTTCAGGTTGGTCTTTGTGTCGAATTTTAGTTGCACTCATGTTGCCTTTGTAAAAGGTGGCTGCTGCTAGACGGTAGATTGCAAATACCACGTTATTGAATGTTGATATAGCTTCCATGCTGCTTTCATCCAAATCTGTGCGATCATCTTTGTTTAGTTCAGTATCCATAAACGACTCTATATCAGACTCATAGTGCCAGCGCTGATCTATAGCCTCCATAATAAGC
>NZ_AXWV01000016.1 GCF_000482845.1 Anaerobiospirillum succiniciproducens DSM 6400 | reverse complement strand
ACGCCGATGGTAGTGCAACGTACGATTGTGCGAGAGTAGGTCATCGCTAGGTTTGATTTCAAGAAGAAACCGCCCACGAGGCGGTTTTTTCGTATCTGCACCCTCCAAAATTTCATCTTGCCCAAGCAAAAATCCAATCCATCATCAGCTAAGATAATAAACAAGCCTATACTCATTCAATCAATCAATGCGCAACAGTAATACGCGCAATATTCTATCTATTACGGCTAGTCTCACCATACACCATCACGCCTAGCTTGAGCCTTAGATCTATAAGAGAGCTGCGAAGAGTACATCCGAATACGCAAAAATCTTTAGCCTTTTGGTGTACGCAAAGAACTTACCCTGTTTGGGTACGTAAAGAACTTACCCTTTTGGGGTACGCACAAGTCATACGCATTTGTGGCGTGTGTAGCCTAAATGATTGTTAGCGTGCTATCACAAGTACTCTATAGGATACCTTGTATTAGCGCTACGTCTACATTAGAACATATGCTTGACGCGATCCCTGTAATTACATGGTATATTTGATTTATTCAATTGCAACTGATTGATCGTGAGAGCACTTAGTACTGCGGTAAGACTATATTTATCGCAAGACTTATTTTGCAGTGGCTATGTGCCTAATTATTGTGTCTCAATAAATTTGTTTAGCGGTCATTGAGAATAATAGAGGCTATATGCAGAAGTTGAATCTTTCTTCAAAGGGTGAGGCTGCGTCTTCTCTTCCTATTCGTGCCATTCAGTTCGGCACTGGTAATTTCATCCGTTGCTTTATCGATTGGATGATCTATAAGACCAATGAGCAAGGCCTTTTCAATGGTCGTGTACTTGCACTGCAGTGCACTCCTCATGGCAACAGTGTTCCAAAGCTCAAAGAGCAAGATTGCCTCTTTACTACCGTGCTCAATAGCTACGTTGATGGCAAGGCTTGCCAAGAGATAGATTTAGTTAATGCGATTGCTGACGTTAAGAACCCATACGATGAGTGGGAATCAGTACTGTGTGCTGCAACTGATGAGAACGTTCAGTTCATCTTCTCTAATACCACTGAAGCAGGCATTACCTTTAGCGAGGAAAGCCCATTTAATACTGACGTTTGCCCTCAGTCATTCCCTGGTAAGTTAACTGCTATGCTCTTTGAGCGTTTCAAGGCTTTAAAGGGCAATGCTAAAGCAGGATTATGGATTGTTCCATGTGAGCTCATTGAGGATAACGGCTTAGAGTTAAAGCGCATTGTGCTCAAGCATGCTGATGAGCAGAACTTAGGCGATGAGTTTAAGGCCTATGTTAATGAGCAATGCCGCTTCTTAAACACCTTAGTTGATCGCGTAGTTTCAGGCTTCCCATATGCTGAAAAAGAGCAGTATAACGAGAAGTTAGGCTACGAAGATAAGCTCATTAGCTGCGGTGAGAAGTTCCACTTCTTAGCAATTGAAGGTGGTGCTGACGTAGCTGAGGCTCTGCCATTTGCTAAGGCTGGTCTTAACGTTGTAGTAGCTGATGATATTACTCCTTACCGTGTACGTAAGGTACGTATCCTCAACGGTGCTCATACCGCTAATGTACCTGCTGCAGTTCTCTCTTTATTAGAGACTGTGGATGAGATGATGGCAAACGAGGTAACTGGTAAGTTTGCTCGTTCAGTTATCTATGACGAGATCATCCCTTCATTAAAGCTCGACAAGGATATGTTAGTTAAGTTTGCAGACGACGTAGTAGCTCGCTTTAGCGATCCTGCACTGCATCATCAGCTCACTGACATCTTAATGAACTGCACTTCTAAGATTAACGCCCGCGTTATCCCAACTATCTTAGATGCAAGAGCTAAGGGCGTGCTGCCAATGAAGCTGTGCTTTGCTTTAGCAGCCTATATTGCTCTATATAAGAATGCCACACAGGTGCCTGTTGTTGTACAGCTGTCCAATGGCAAGACCAAGGAGTTCTACGATGACGCCTATGCTGTAGATGTCATCTCAAGTGCTTGGACTCATTATCGTAAGAATGAAGCTTCTGCTGTATTCGTAGTACAGGCTGTGCTTAGCGATAGCAAGCTCTGGGGCTGCAACTTATCATCAGATATCGATTTAGTTGTCATCACTTCACGCCTGCTGCACGCCATCATCTCTGATGGTGCTATGGCCACTATGCGTGATCTGCTCGAGCACTACTAATCAGCATTAAATTAAGACAAGGTTAGTATTTTTCTAATCCTTGATACACAAAGCCCCGCTCAGACTATTTTGTGCGGGGCTTTTCATTTTCAGCTGAGATAAATGTAAAAAGCTGTCTTGAAATAAGTTTTAACTAGCGCTAGTTGTCATGCTGGGCTCTTATCCTTGTTAGATGACAATGGTGGTCGTAGCTTGATCAAGTTTTTCTTTGGCATCGCGATCCTTGCGAACATTAGTACAGAATTTCTTGGGAGTTATGCCATTGTTTTTACAAAAGACGCGTTCAAAGTGAGTGAGACTTCCAAAGCCGACTTCAATTGCGATTTCTGTAATGCTCTTATTACTTTCGATAAACAACCTTTGAGCGTGCAATACACGAATTTTGTTAAGGTACTCTACAAAGCTACAACTAGTGAAGCGCTTGAACTCGCGGCATAGATAGGATTTAGAGATGAAAAAGCGCTCACTAAGCTCATCTAAACACAGATCTTTAAAATAGTTTTGATGCACAAAGCTTATAACACTAGCCATCTTCGGCTCACTCAAGGCGCGATGGGTGTTAGTTTGGTTGCGCACAATGGTTATGAGTATGAGCTGTAGCAGAGAGTTCATCACTTCTAAACTCATAAGCTGAGGTTTATCTTGTTCACATATGAGCTGACAAAGCTGTCCATAAAATAGTTTTTGTGTGTCTTCATCATCAATAGAATGAGGCGATAAGTCGTTTACAAAGAACTCTTTGAGCTCTGTTGATATAAGCTCAGGCTGGAAGTACAAGACTAATCTAGAAAAGCGTACACCATCATCAGAGTAGGAGTGATGCATGGTGAAAGGCGGAAACACAATATAGTCATGAGCTTTGAGTTGATATGAGGTATTGCCGATCACCACTTTTCTTTCGCCTTGCTCTAAGTAGTACAGCTCATAGTAGTTGTGAAAATGACTTTGCATTACATTGTCATTTACTGAGCAAATACGTTCGGTAGCAATTGACTTACCGTTTTGCATATAGATTGCGGCGTTATCGATCATGCTCAATCCTAATATCAACATATAGTGTTGACTAAACTAGCCTATTTGTTAGTAGTACGATATTGACCCATAGATTGCTATGTTAAATGTGTAAATTATAGCTAAAGGTTTGGCAGGTCTATATCTATAGACATTTATAAATACCAAATCTATCGCATTTATAGCATTACAGAATAATATGAGCACAAAATTGTGAGATATGTCTAAATCTAGTTAGCAGTGCAAGAAATGTTGAAAAATGCCAAAATCAGGGTAAGAAAAGTGGGGCATTTTATCAGGTTAATCCTTAAGATTAAAAGCGTTCATTAAGAGCACATGTTGGTTTAAGTGCTTTTAGAAAAGAAATGAACCTGCTGAACAGGCATTTTCTAAAGTGCGATGTGCAAGCCATCAACCATCACCATCAGCCATTAGCTGCCAGCAATCAACCATTAGCTATCAGCTGCAGCAATCAGCCATTAACCATCGGCCATCAGCTGCCCGCAATCAGCCAATAGCTGTCATCTGTTAGCCATTAGCTGTCATGTGTCAGCTGTCAAGCGGCGGTTAGCTGAGCAATTTAATGCTGTCTTTATGGTTTGTGGTGCTAAAACTTTTAATCTGACGGAGAGTGACATGAGAGTATGTACTAAGGCTTTATCTTGCGTTGCTGTAGATAATTACTATGTAGTAACTACTGATTGTGATCTGCCAATTCGCATTTACTTCATGACGAAGGATATTGTACGTATTCGTGCAGGCTTTGACGGCGACTTCCAAGAGAGCTCATATTCTTTAGTGACCACCGCCTGGCCAAGCGTCACTGACGAGGTATTAAAGGACTATCGTAAGCGTGTTGAGGTGGCAGTTAGCACTTTAGAAGAAAACGATAACGAGTACGTACTGCGCTCCGAGGGCTTAATTGTCAAAATTGCCCGCGATCCTTATCAGATTACTATTTGCGATCAAAATGGAGAAGTCCTGCATCGCGATTGTGTTGACTTAGCTCTTCAAGAGGACAGCAACAAGCGCCGTATTCACGTAAGTGAGATTGAGCCTACTGATGGATTCTATGGTTTTGGTGAAAAGAGTGGTGAGTTTAATAAGCTTGAAGCTTTTATGACCATGTCACCAACGGATGCTATGGGATACAACCCTCAGAAGACTGACTCACTGTACAAGCACATTCCTTTCTATGTGAAACTTAGCAAGAAGACTGGTCGTGCTTGTGGTTACTTCTACCATAGTTCTTGTGAATGCGATTTTGATATGGGTCGCCGCAAGAGCAATTACTGGCACATGCACTCTACCTTTAGAGCAAACAGCGGCGATATCGACTTGTTCTTCATTAATGGCCCTGAGGTTTCAAAGGTAGTTGAGCGTTATACCGATCTGACTGGTAAAAGCGCCATGCTGCCAAAGGCTGCCTTAGGTTACTTGGGCTCCTCAATGTACTACGCTGAGCTAGATAAGAACTGCGATGTAGCCATTGAGCAATTTATTAACAATGCCCATGAGGAAATGATGCCAATCGATGGCTTCCAGCTGTCATCTGGTTATTGCACAGCCATGACCTCTGAAGGCCTCAAGCGCTGTGTATTCACTTGGAATGATGAGCGCTTTGCTGATCCTAAGGGCTATTTTGAGACCATGGATAAGCTCGGCATTGTGGTCTCTCCAAATGTCAAGCCAGGTGTATTGTGCGTACACCCTCGCATTGAAGAGATGAAGGAGAAGAATATCTTCGTGCTTGATGAGCATGAGGATAAGCCAGCTGTTGGTACTTGGTGGGGCGGTAAGGGCTACTTTGCTGACTTTACTAAGGAGAGCACTCGTAGCTATTGGAAGCAGCTGCTTAAAGATCATCTGTTTAGCTATGGCTGTTATAGCATTTGGAACGACAACTGCGAGTATGACAGCTTAGTCAACAAGGATGCGCGTATCCACGTTGAAGGCTTAGGTGGCACTATTGGTGACTATAAGTCAGTCATGAGCAATATCATGTGCCACATCACTATTGAGGCCTTACGTGAGTTCTATCCAAATAAGCGTCCATTTGTTGTGTGCCGTTCTGGTCATGCTGGTATTCAGCGCTATGCTCAAACATGGTCAGGCGATAACCTTACCTGCTTTGAGGCGCTTAAATACAACATTGGCACTATGCTGGGCATGTCTTTATCTGGTGTGGCTAACCAAGGTTCAGATATTGGCGGCTTTTACGGTATTGCTCCAAGCAAAGAGCTCTTTGTAAGATGGGTACAAAACGGTATCTTCCAGCCTCGCTTCTCCATCCATTCAGTTAATACCGATAACAGTGTTACTGAGCCTTGGATGTTTAGCGATGTTAAGCATCTCATTCGTGATGCAATTAAGCTGCGCTATCGCTTAAGCCCATATTTATACTCACTGATGTATCGCGCTCATGAGACTGGCTTGCCTTACTTTAGCCCAATGCTCATGGAGTTCCAAAATGACGTTGCTGTTCATGATGAGCAGTTCAACTTCATGCTCGGCTCAGCATTGTTAGTGGCTAATGTCTTAGAGGAAGGTCAGCAAAAGCGCACTGTTTATTTCCCAAAGGGCGAGCGTTTTTACGACTTTAACACCTTCGAGTGTTTTAACGGCGGCGACACTAAGAGCTTTGATGTTTCTTTAGAAAGCATCCCAATGTTCATTCGCTCAGGTCAGATTATTCCACTTGCTGCTCACGATATTAGTAATCTACAGACTCAGCAGGTACGCTCATTAGAGATTATTTGCGCTCCAGATAAGGATGGCATGTTCTGTATGTACGAGGATGATGGCAAGTCAAATGACTACCTCAACGGTGCCTATCTCAAGACCAATATCAAGATGAGCGCTGGCGATCTGACCAAGATCAGCTTTAACTACGAGGGTAATTACACCTCTTCAGTTGAAGACATCAAGCTTACCGTGATTCACAAGGGTAAATGTCCATTCTACGTAAATGTTGATGGCAATAAGCTCGAGCACTTCTTAGTGCGCTCTCACTTTGAAAAGGCTTCAAGCGGCTGGTACTACTCACAGAGCCGTCAGTGTGTTGAGGTCAAGTATCCAAACATTAAAGAAGATTATGAGGTAGTTATCTCATACGAGCCGTTTGACATGATTGGCATGTAAAAGCCAATCGAGCCGTTTGACATGATTGGCATGTAAAAGCCAATTGTGGGCCAAAACCGCAATTTTATTCTGCTGCTTAGGCTAGTTTCAGTCGTATTTATTTAGACCATCTTGTATGCAGTAAACCAAAGCTAAGGGTATTTAAATCAAGGGGGATGGTGCTCTTGCTTATATGTTCAATGCCTACAAATGGAGTCTGGCTTTAAGCCTAAGCTGCCACGAAGTTTATTAACAATCAACAAACTAAGAGTAATCAACAAACTAAGAGTAATCAACAAACATGGGTTCAAGGCTTTAGCTGAGAGCTTAAGGAGTTTGCACGCCCAAAATTTCCTAGAAATACAAAGCGTGTGGTGTTTGTCGTACAAACTGATAAATGAGGCTCAAAGGCCTTGTTTTTCAGTTTTGTACGCTTTTATGAGGATTGACTGATGAGAAAACTATGGCATGCGCTGTCCTTGTCGACTGCTGCAATCGCTTTGTCTGTGTCGTTAGGCGGTTGTACCGAGCAATCAGCTAGCACATCAACTGAAGCTACTTCAGAACGGCCAATGATCCTAACTCTTGCTCATGGCTTATCTGAAACACATACAGTGCATATTGCTATTTCTGAGTTTGCCAAAGAGCTAGATGAGCGTACCAATGGTCGTATCAAAGTCAGAATCTTTGCTAACGGTCAATTAGGATCAGAGCTTGAGCAAATGGAGCAGGTAATGGCAGGCGTTATCTCCATGACTAAGGTCGCCTCTCCAATGCTAGCAACCTATGATGATTCATATCATACCTTTGGTCTTCCATACATCTTTAATGATACTGAGGACTTCTACAAGACCATGGATGATCCTCTGATGTATGACTTCTTTAAGTCTAGCCACGATAAGGGCTTTGTTACCCTAACTTATTACACCTCTGGCTCTCGTTCTTTTTACACTGTAAATAAGCCAATTCGTACCCCTGCTGATTTAAAGGGTATGAAGATTCGTGTTCAGGATATGAAATCACAGACCGAGATGGTATCAGCCATGGGTGGTACTCCAGTTGCGATGGCTTACGGTGATGTGTTCACCTCCTTACAAACTGGTGTGATTGATGGAACTGAGAACAACGAAACAGCTCTGACCTTAGGTAAGCATGGTGAAATCTGTAAGGTTTACTCAACCGATCAGCACGCCATGATCCCAGATGCTTTAGTAATTTCATCCAAGGTATGGGACAACATCAGCCCTGAGGATCAAAAGATCATGGTAGAGGCAGCTCGTAACTCTACAGTGATGCATCAGGGAATTTGGGATAAGTCTGTAGAAGATGCCATTGCTGAAGCTAAAGCCAAAATGGGTGTTACTTTTATCAATGATATTGATAAAGAGGCTTTTAGACAGGCAACTGCAGATATGTTGGTTAAGTACTCAAAAGAGTACGCCGGTGTAGAAAAGATGCTTAATCTCATTGACACCATCCGCAGCCAAAATGCCAAAAGTGACGCTGCATCAGTCAATTAAGGAGGCCTAAGTCATGTATCAATTTTTAGTTAAGACTAAGGCTGCTATCAATTTTGTCTTGTCTACTTTATGTACTGTGTTATTGGTCTTCATGACCTTCTTGGTTATTTGGCAGGTGTTTACACGTTATGTGTTAAATGACCCAGCATCATTTACTGAAGAGTTAGTGCGTTATTCACTTATCTGGACTGGCTTTATCGGTGCAGCCTACGCCTTCTCAACTAGAGAGCATATGGCACTTACTTTCCTGCGTGACAAGCTCGATGAGTCCAATATTAAGCGTCTAAAGGTTGCTGTGGATGTAGTGATCTTATTGTTTGCGCTGGCCATTTTAGTTATTGGCGGTACCAAATTAGCCATTGCTGCTTCTATGGAGTACTCAGCATTATTGGGCTTCCCACGTTCTTTAGTGTATTCCATGGCCCCAATTTCAGGCGTGTTCATTGTGATCATTCAGATCATCAATATCTACGAAGATGTCACCGGAGTTAGCCTCTCTAACAAACAAGATACTCAAACTAAGGAGGACAAGTAATGTCTATTGCATTAACGGCAGTTATATTATTCTGCATGTTCTTCATACTACTTGCTCTGAGCGTACCAGTTAGTGTCAGTATTGTCTTAGCATCAGTAGTTACAGGCTTATCCACTTTAGGTTGGGATCAGCTAAGCTTCATCATCATGCAAAAGATGAATTCTGGTGTAGAAAGCTTCTCCTTGCTTGCTGTACCTCTGTTCATTTTGGCTGGCAATATCATGAACAATGGCGGTATTGCACGTCGCATGATTAACTTTGCCAAACTGTTCTGCGGCTTTATTCCTGGCTCTCTTGCTCAGACTAACGTGCTTGGCAATATGCTCTTTGGTTCTCTTGCTGGTTCTGCTGTAGCTGCAGCTTCAGCTATGGGCGGCTCTATTGCTCCTATTCAAAAAGAAGAGAAGTACGACATGGCTTTTGCCACTGCCGTAAATATTGCCTCAGCTCCAACAGGTCTGTTAATTCCTCCAACCTCAGCTTTCATCGTGTACTCAACTGTAGTTGGTGGCGTATCAATCTCAGCTCTGTTTATGGCAGGCTATGTGCCAGGTATCTTAATGGGTCTTGGCGTTATGCTGGTAGCCTATCTGTATGCACGCTCTAAGAAGTACCCAACCACAGGTATTGTTCCAGCTAAGGTAGCTTTAAAAGTTACTTTAGATGCTCTGCCAAGCTTTGCCTTAATTGTCATCGTAATTGGCGGTATTGTCTCTGGTGTCTTTACTGCAACTGAAGGCGCTGGTGTATGCGTAGTCTACTGTTTAGCGCTCTCTTTTATTTACCGCTCAGTTACTCTCAAGTCATTGACCAAGATCTTAGTAGATAGCGCTTGCGTATCTGGCATCATCTTATTCTTGATCTCAGCTTCTTCAGCTATGTCATGGGTGATGGCTTTCTCTGGCATTCCAAGTGCCATTGCAGATGCACTGATGAGCTTTAGTGATAATAAGTATGTAATTTTCTTACTTATTAACATCATTCTTCTGGTCATTGGTATGTTCTTGGACATTACACCAGCGATCTTAATCTTTACTCCGATCTTCTTACCAATTTGCACTTCACTTGGTATGGATCCAGTGCACTTTGGTGTCATGCTGATCTTTAACATGTGCTTAGGCTCTATGACTCCTCCAGTAGGCTCTGTACTGTTCGTTGGCTGTGGTATTACCAAGATGTCAATTGAACGTGTTAGCGCCATGTTAGTGCCATACTTCATGGTGTTAATCGCAATATTGCTCTTAATCACTTTTGTGCCAGATGTGTCACTGTTCATTCCTAAGATGATGGGGCTCATGTAAATAAAGATCTAAACGCTAATTAAATAACAAAATAGTGAAGGCGCTCCATTGAATAACTGATCTCCAACAGAGCGCCTTCTTTCATAAAAGCATTCATTGAAAAAACTAGATCCATTCCTTACTTGTTTCTTGTTTATTGCATGGCAATCTATTGCCTGTTTATATAGCGACTTCTTCACATAAAGTTCTTTGAGTTAATAAGCTCTTGCAATTAATTTAAAGACTTTAAGCATCAAGCAGCTGACCGATAGCTCTTAAAAACTTTAAGCAACAAGCAGCTGACCGATAGCTCTTTAAAACTTTCAGCAGCAAGCAGCTGACCGATAGCTCTTAAAGAGTGTTGCGCTAGAGAAAGAACAGCAATAAAAGCGCTACAACAGCGTTTAGTTGTTAAGCATGTGACAGCACAGCAGCTATACAAGAATATGAACAAGGCTCTTGGACTAGTTTCATATTAGTCAGACTTGGTGAAAACCATGATTGTTAAAGATTTTGAGCGCTTATATGCAACTGACAATGGCTTTGTGGTTGCTTGCAAAGAAGCTTTGATTAAGCTTGTCTTCTTAACTGATGATATTGTCCGTATTCGCGTAAGTTTTGATGGCCGTTTTGAAGAGCACTCCTATGCTTTAGTTACCACAGCATGGGATGATGATCTTGATGAGCTGTTTAAAGATGAGCGTAAGCGTATTGAGGCTGTAAAAGTAGAGCCTGCAGTTTTAGATAAGAGCATTGAGTTTGAAACTAAGTCTATTAAGCTTATTCTCAATAAACATCCACTTTCTTTCTCTATGCTCGATAAGCAGAGCAATAAGGTTGTTTACTCTGATCTTAAAGAGCGTGCTTATGAGCAAGATCATTTAGGTCGTCTCTTCCACTACAGTGCAATTGATCCAAAGTATGATCACTTCTTTGGTTTTGGCGAGAAAACTGGCCACTTAGACAAGAAGGGCAGCCATATGCGTACTTGTCCAAAAGACGCTATTGGCCATGATCCAGAGTTTGGTGAGCCACTTTACAAGCACATTCCTTTCTATTTACGCGTCAATGAGTTAACTAAGTCATATGTGGGCTTGTTCTATAACAATAGCCATGACTGTGTCTTTGACATGGGCAATGAGCGCAGTGGCTATTGGGATCCTTATTGCTACTATCAAGTTGATGGCGGTGATATCGATCTTTTCTTAATCAATGGTCCAAGCATTAAGCAGGTAGTAGAGCGTTATACATATTTAACTGGTACTACCACTATGCCTACTATGCAGTCATTGGGCTTTACTTCATCAACTATGTACTATGCAGAGCTTGATAGTCATTGTGATGAGGAGATTTACAAGGTAGTAGACAAGCACTTAGATGAAGATCTGTACATAGATAATTTCTGGCTAGCAAGTGGTTATAGTGCAGGTGAAAAAGACAAGCTTAGATACACCTTCAACTGGAACCATATCCGTTTCCCTGATCCAAAGGCTTTTTTTGCTACCTTAAATAGCAAAGGAATCAACGTTATCCCAAATTTAAAGCCTGGCGTATTGATGGGACATCCATATAAGCAGTACTACATTGATGCCGATGCTTTAGTGAAGGTAGCTGCAGACAAAGATAGACAGCCAAAGTTTGACCATAATGTAGCCATTGACGGAACCTTATGCTGCTCTGAAGATGTTGCAAGCAATTTAGCTGTTGATAAGAACTACATTGGTCGCTGGTGGGGTGGCCCTGGCTATTTTGTCGATTTTACTGGACCAAAAGGCCGTAATGCATGGTCACATTTACTTGAGGAAAACATCCTCAAGATGGGCACCAAGACCGTATGGAACGACAATAACGAATTTGACGGTGTTGAAGATCGCAATGCTTATGTATGCGCAGAGGGTCGTGGCGGCACTATGGCTGAATACAAGCCAATTCAGTCATTAATGATGGCTTATACAGGCAAGCAGGCCATTGCCAATGTCTATCCAAATGAGCGTCCTTACATCATCAACCGTGCTGGTTATTCTGGTATTCAGCGTTATGCTCAGGTATGGGGTGGTGACAACCTTACCGATTGGCGTACCTTGAAGTTTAATGTAGCAACCATCTTAGGCATGGGCTTAAGCGGTGTTGCTAACACAGGCAGTGATATTGGTGGCTTTGCCGGACCTGCTCCTGAAGGTGAGTTACTGCTGCGCTGGATTCAAAATGGCATTTTCCAGCCACGCTTTACCATGAACTCAGCTAACAATGACAATACTGTAACTCAACCTTGGATGTATGGTGAGTACTTGCCTCAGATTAAGCAAGCTTATGCTTTACGCTATTTTTACTTAATCTACTTGTACTCCTTAATGCGTCAGGCAAATTTAACTGGTGAGCCAGTATTGCGTCCTCTGTTCTATGAGTTTGAGCATGATTTACAAGCGCTAAATGATCGTAACCTCACTTTCATGTTTGGACCATATGTATTAGTGGCCAATGTTCTTGAAAAAGGCCAGAGACAGCGTCCAATTTACTTACCATCAGGTCATACTTGGTATGACATGAATGACAATTACAAGGCCTATGAGGGTGGTCAGACTATCTACTATGAGGTAGATGATGATTCTATTCCTATGTTCTTAAAGGACGAGGCAATCTTAATTGCAAGCAAAGACATTAAGCGCATTGTCTTTGACAAAGTTAAGACCTTAGATATCACTGTTGCAGCAACTAAGCCTTTAACTGCTGCAGCAACAGGACTTACAAGTGCTGAGCAGTTATTAAAATATCAAAGTGAGCATAATCAAGGTACTTTCTACTTTGATTACTACGAAGACGATGGACACACCAAAGACTTTGAAAAAGGTGTCTATGCTAATACTCGCATTAGTGTCAGCACTGGTGAAGTCATGGAGATTAACTTTAAGAAGACTGGATCATATGAGCACTCTTACCAAAAGTTAAATCTTACTGTGCTATCTCCATTTAAGGGTGCTTTATTCGTAAGCTGTGCAGGTGTGCAGCTCAAGCGTTATTTAGTGCCTGATGAGTTTGATAAAGCCGAGAGTGGTTGGTATTACAACCTGTCAAGTCGCACCATTCAAATCAAGTGCGACCGTGCTAAGTCAGATGACTACTCTGTTATTGTTTCTACCAAGAACTTTGATCTTATTGGTATGGAAAACAACGGCTAAAGCTCAGCTTACATAGCAAAGAACGGCTAATACCAGTTCACATAGCAAAGAACGGCTAATAACAGTTCACATAGCAAAGAACGGCTAATAACAGTTCACATAGCAAATACCTCAAACCATACAAAGTCGTCTAAGAGGTGTCTATTGATGCTATTGCGCATGAATAGATGCTTTTTAGGCGGCTTTTTTTGATCTAAGGTTTTGATCCGTTTATGGATCATCCACAACATGGGCGGGCGCTGCCATATTTGAAAAGGCTCAACATTAAGTAGAAGTGGAGCTTGTAAACTTAAAGCTTAGATCCCAAACTGCTTTTGCATTGTTAGATGGATGTCTATTTGTCAGTCTTATTTGTGGTTTCTTTATTACTATTGCTTGCTTGTGCTCTTTGGGCAGCCTTGGCATCGCGCTTTTGCTGTAAGAAACGCTCAATAGCATCAGCACGATCGACGTACTTGCTGTTACCGCTAGTGTTCTGAGATACCTTTGAGATGATATAGGACATCATGATCGTTACTTCCTCATAGTTTTAGCAAATGGTGGTTGCATATAGTTAGAGCAAAGGATGCTTGCATATTGTTTGAGCACAGGATGCTTGCATATTGTTTGAGCAAACGGTGGTTTCATTGTAGTGACAAAGCATAGCAGCATGACAGCTACTGACAAAAATTGTTAACTCAAAATCGCGTATGAATCACATTCATGCAGTGGATTACGTCAATTTCAGTTGATGGATTTTATTTAAGGCAGTATCAAGGGAGCGCGTCTTAGAGAGCTGATTTTTTACAGCCGAAAATTGTGATGGAGGTTAAAAAACTAGTATCTTGATTGTGTAAATTGCACCATCGATGGATAGAGCATAATCAGGCAAAAAATAAATATTGTATACTTCCATACTAGTAGGTTAGATAAAAGTTCTTTAAGCCTATAGTGCATATACATCGCATCTATAGTGCATTACAACAGCAAACATACATAAGGAAGTAGCCATCTGGCTACAAGAGGTAAGGTTTGGCTCAAGCGTTAATCGCGCTTACATAAAAACGCTTGAGCTGAACTTTTTAGCTGTAATGCATTGCAATGAATTGGCGCTTACTGCCCATGAGCTTAGTCATGTACTCGCCCATAAGCTAGTCATGTATTTGCCCATGAGTTTATGCATGTACGCGCTTGGCTATTTTGCTAGGTTGGGACCTAAGAGCTTTTATTTATCATGCATGACAAGCCGCTGTTACTTTTGCTGCTAGCTATTGGTTATTGCAAAAGGTGCTTGGGTTGTGATGCGTTGACCTTAGGATAGATGTAGGCACTTTGAATACTTAGGTATTTGAAAGACCCTCAATGAGGTATTGCTAATGAATGCTCTGGTAATCAATGATCGTGATAATGTGGCAGTGGCTCTGCAGGATTTAACTGCTGGTCAAGAGATTGTTTTATCTGATCGTAAAGTTATTCTGTGCGATGACATTACTCGCGGTCATAAGTTTGCTTTAGACAATATCAAGGCAGGCGAGCCTATCATCAAGTATGGCTACTCTATCGGTAACGCAAAAGTTGATATACCACAAGGCTCCCACATTCATAGCCACAATTTAAAGACAGCTTTAGATGGCGTTAAGGACTATAGTTTTGACAAGGTAGAGGAGGCTAAGCTTCCTCATGTAGAACGTACCTTTGAAGGCTATGTGCGTAGCAATGGTGATGTAGGTATTCGTAATGAAATCTTCATCATTCCAACAGTATTTTGCGTAAATAACATTGCACGCGTACTCGAGAAGTATGCCAACGACCGTATTAAAGAGCTCAACATTGATAATGTTGATGGCGCTCTGGCGCTTACCCATCCATACGGCTGTTCACAGATGGGAGAGGATCAAGAGAGTACACAACGCGTACTTGCCTCATTATCTAAGCATGGTAACTGCGGTGGAGTCCTCGTTTTAGGTCTGGGCTGTGAAAATAACAATATCAATGTTTTCAAAGAGTATTTAGATCTCGAAGATGACCGCATCGTCTTTTTAAATACTCAAGACTCAGATGATGAGATTGACGATGGCTATCAGCTCATTGATGAGCTTATTAATAAAGCAGCTAAGTGTCAGCGTCAGAGCGTACCTTTATCTCGTCTGCGTATTGGTCTTAAGTGCGGTGGTTCAGATGGCTTGTCAGGTATTACCGCTAATCCGCTTATCGGAAGACTTAGCGATGTAGTTGTTGGTGCAGGAGGAACTTCAGTAATGACTGAGGTGCCTGAGATGTTTGGTGCTGAACAGCTACTCATGAATCGAGCTAAGGATAATGCCACCTTTGAAAAGTGCGTTAACCTCATCAACAACTTTAAGAATTACTTTATCTCACATGGACAGGTAGTATCTGAAAACCCAAGCCCAGGTAACAAGGCAGGTGGTATTACTACCTTAGAAGATAAGTCTTTAGGCTGTGTACAAAAGGGCGGTAGTGCCTGTGTTTCAGATGTACTTTGCTATGGCCAAATGCTCAGCTCTAATGGACTTAACTTACTCGAGGCTCCTGGCAATGATGGTGTAGCCTCAACTGCCTTAGCTGCAGCAGGCTGTCATTTAGTGCTGTTCTCAACAGGTCGTGGTACTCCATTTGCCACAGCTGTGCCAACAGTAAAGATCTCTACTAATAGCGAGCTTTATCAAAAGAAAGGCGCTTGGATTGATTTTAATGCAGGCTCTATTGTTGAGGGTAAAGACTTTAAGACCCTCACTGATGAGCTCCTTGATTATGTAATCGAAGTTGCCTCAGGAAAAATGACCAAGTCTGAAAAGATGGGCTATCACGAGATCGTCATTTGGAAAGATGGCGTCACCATGTAAGTCAACGAATCTGTTATCTTGAGTTTGTAGAGGGCCGCTTTTTAGCGGCCTTTTTCCGTCTAAAGCACACGCACCTGATTGCTAAGCCTATAGCACACGCCCCCGATTGCTAAGCCTATAGCACACGCTCCTGATTGCTAGGCCTAAAGCCGGTGCTTGCAAATGTCTGTACTAAAGCTAAAAGCACTTGAGTGTTGGGACTAAAGCACACGCAGCCGATTGCTAGCCTAAAGCAGGTGCTTGCAAATGTTTGGGCTAAAGCAAAAGCACCCGATTGCTATGTCTAAGGAAAGTCTTTGCAAAAATTTGCAGTACTGTTTCATAAAGTAGAGCAATAGAGTGTAGTTTTTTAGGTTTATGTAGTCTAAATTTGGTGCATGCTAGTGGAGAGCATGGTTCTATTTGTTACTGCATCTATCCGTTAAAATAGGTATCAATGGCCTACAAATGACCTTAAAATGAGCTCTTAGTAAACATGATTTGGTATAGGTTTATATAGTGGATAAATGTATGCACTTACATATGAAATAAAATATCTAAGAGCGTGATGCAGTTTGCAAAATCATGGATATAATTACAGCAAAAGAGAGCAATCACAGTCTGTTTTTATTCGTTTACATAAGTCACTGGTTAATTAAGTTGCAATGCCACTTTTAGGTATTAACAAGCAACTTGTGCTCATACCAATTCTCAATTCATTGCGTAAGTACATGGAGTAGATGCAAATCAAGCGCACAACTCTATGTTTAGGATTTATCGAGTAGAGCCTCAATCACTACTAAGCTATTTGACATAAATAATGGCAGCTCGTCTCTTCATGGTTTGCCTTGAGATTCAGGCACAGTGAAAGCAAAAGATATAGCTAGCGTGATACAGGCAGATGCTCACATTGTTAGTGCTAATTAAGTATCGATGAGTACCACACAAATCAAACATGAAGGTGCTAGTGTGCCAACTAGCCGTGAACAAGAATTGGCACAAATCGCCCTGCGTTCAAGCTCATTAACTGAGGCATTAGCCAAGCTTGATAGCGCCAATTTAAAAGCCGCACTTGCCGAGTCATCAAATCGTGGAGCATCTGAGTTTGATGCTTTTGAAGCTTCATTTCCAGCTGGCAGTGATGGAGCCGAGGTTGCTTGGACTTTTGATGAGGACAATGAGAGCGATCTAATAGATCTCGTTGCTGCTAAAGTTGGTGCTCAAGCTGCAGCTCCCATCGTTGTTTCAAGTAATACTCAAGCTTTAGAGGCTGCTCAAGTTGCAGCTATTATGGCAGCTGAGGCTGGTGCAGATAAGCCACTGCAAGAGGCGGCTGCTGTGGCCGCCGCAGCTGCTGCAGCAGGTAATAGCAATATCGGTGTGGCCGTATCAACTCCTGATATTCACCTGTCTAATAATGCTAGTGCCGCTGAGGTTAAAATGCTCTCTGAGGAGCTGGATAACAGTATTAACAAGCTCGATCTTGAGACTCCTCAACGCTCATTGTTGTCACTGACTTGGCCAATCTTCATTGATCTTGCCTTAAACTTTGCCACTTTGATCATCAACACCATCATGGTGGGTATGGTCTCGGTAAAGGCTGTTGCAGAGCTTACTATTGGTAATCAGGTCTTTGATTTAGCTCTGATCATTTTCAACTTCTTCAATATCGGCGTGTGCGTTGTTTGTGCCCAAGCATTAGGAGCTAACAATAAACGCTTAGCACGACGCATTATTCACATTGGTCTGGGCGTTAACCTCATAGTGGGTACTTTAGTATCGCTGGTCATCTTCTTAAGTGCCGGACTGATTGTTGATGTAATGCGTGTACCTGAAGAGATTGCTGAGAGTTCTCATAATTATCTAAAGATTCTCTCTTTATCCTTCTTGCCACTGTCAATTTGCTTAGTGAGCTCTGCTATCTTACGTGCGCATAACTGTACGCGTGATGCCATGTATATTTCGCTGCTCATCAACGTGCTGACAGTATTTGGTAACACCTTATTCTTATTTGGTCACTTCGGTGTTCCAGTAATGGGCGTAGAGGGTGTAGCGATCTCCACTGTAATTGGTCGTACTATTGCAGCCATCGTGTTTGTACCACTGGTTATCAAGCGTACCCGTACTCGCCTCATTCCACGCTTTATGTTCGTGTTTAGAAAGAAGGTTATTGCCTCGATTTTAAACATCGGTCTGCCTGGTGCGGGCGAAAATCTCTCTTGGCATACTCAGTACATGTTCATGACTGGTGTGGTTGCTTCTATGGGCGCTATGCAGTTAGCTACTCATGGTATCTACTTCCAGATTGTGCAAGTAATGATGATCTTAACTGCCTCTATCGGTATGGGTACTGAACTATTAGTGGCTCACTACACAGGTGCAATGCGTCTTGATTTAGCTAACAAGCAGCTGATTCGCTCAGTGATCGTAGGTGAGGTGGTTACTTTCTTCTTAACCTTCTCTATGCCTTTAGGCACTGGCGCACTGCTTATTGGTATCTTTACCGATAATCAAGAGGTACTGATGCTTGCCTCGTCCTTGTTCTTATTAACTGTATTCATGGAGCCAGGACGTATCTTAAACATCATTATCATTAACTCCTTAAGAGCCACAGGCGATACCAAATTCCCTGTAGTAATGGCGGTTATCTCCATGTGGGGTATCTCTGTACCACTAGGCTATTACTTGGGCGTTACTTTAGAGATGGGCATTTTAGGTGTATGGCTCGGTTTTGCTGCTGACGAATGGGTTCGTGGCATTGCCATGCTGCTGCGCTGGAAGTCAGGTGCCTGGCGTGCTGCAGCTAAGCGAATCTACGAGGAAACGCTTTCTCAAGAAAAAGATCGCGCTAAGCTTAAGCATGCTTCAGTAGAAGCCTAGATCTACACAATAACAAGGATGCATAGGCCTGTGCAGCAAAAGATTGGCCTATGCAGCAAAGGATTAACGTGTGCAGCAAAAGATTAGCGTGTGCCTAAGGCAAGGTACAAGCATAAGCAACTATAGCTAGGCATCAATCTAGAGTTCTAGAGCATGGCAGAAGCCTAGGCAACTGCAGCTAGGAGTTAGGAGCAATTAACAGCTTGGCAACTTAAGCTAGGCATGCTCAGCATGGCCTTGCTTTGCCTAGCTTGCCTAGGCACGAGCTTGGGTTTTCTAGCGTCATGAGCTGCATAGGAACTCATGGTTCATAAGATCGAGCTGAGGGGCCTTAGTGGTCTTATCAGGGTGCGGTGACCATCAAATTTATGCACAAAAAGTGATCAACGGCTTTTTGCTCGCTTATGGTGAGATCGTAGAAAGATCTTACACAATGCTTGTAAAGATCGGGCTTGTAAAGGCTTTTAGGGGCATTTCATCCCTTTTGAGGATTGCCTTATTTGGGAGCATGATTTGTGACATAGCGCACTTTTATAAAGTGCCTTGCATATAATATGGGGGCGCTTTGTTGCGGATGTGTAACATGCACTTAACTAAGTCTTTTCACAGATTGCAAAAGTAAGTTTGTGAAGATTATTGTTGATTAGTTGCTTGTTAGACACTAATAACACTGCAACAGTGTATCTTGTAGTAATACTGTTGCTTTGTCATTTATTAACAGGACTACATTGCTGTCAAGCGTAATGCACGTACTGTATCCACACATGTGCTTAAAGAGAGATAACAAACTTTATCTTAGTGATAGGTTCATCCCTTGCTCTTAAGTACAGCCTGTTGATGGTGTATGGTTACATAAGCTTAAGACAGTATTGTGTACCAGCTAGCTTTGGTTTTATATGCTCAAGCTTAGTTTGGTGAAAACCTGTAAGCGCAAGCTTAGGGCAATTCATGCATTGAGCTAAGAAGTTTCTTAGCGTATTCAGGAAGGAATCATATGTTTTTTGATCATTTGGAGTTGGCTCCTGCAGATCCGATCCTCGGCTTAACCGATACTTTCAAAGCTGACACAAATCCTAATAAGATTAATCTCGGTGTAGGCGTCTACCAGAATGAGAATGCTGTTACTCCAGTATTAAAGTGCGTCAAAGAAGCTGAGAAGATCCTTCTTGAGACTGAGCAGAGCAAGTCTTACTTACCAATCTCAGGTCTGCCTGAGTACGGTCGTTTTACTCGTGAGCTCATCTTCGGTAAGGACAGCCCATTAGTAGATGACGGTCGTGCTGTTACCTGCCACACTCCTGGTGGTACCGGTGCTATCCGTATTGCCGCTGACTTCTTATATCAGCAGCACGTAACTCAGCGTGTTTGGATCTCTGATCCTACCTGGGGTAACCACTTCCAGATCGTTGAAGCTGCTGGCTTAAAGACTGAGCGTTATCCTTACTACGATCGCGTTAACCACTCTTTAGCTTTTGAGCGCATGCTCGACACCTTAGAGCAGGCCTCTGAGGGTGATGCAGTTATTCTGCACGGCTGCTGCCACAACCCAACTGGTATCGATCCAACCCCAGAGCAGTGGGATGAGTTAGCTGCTTTCTTAGCTAAGAAGAAGTTACTGCCTATCGTTGACTTTGCTTACCAGGGCTTTGGTAATGGTCTTGAAGAGGATGCTTACGGCTTACGTAAGATTGTTGAGCTCAACAGCGAAGTTATCATTTGCTCTTCATTCTCTAAGAACTTTGGCATGTACAACGAGCGTGTTGGTGCTTTAACTTGCGTTGGCGCTAACAAGGAAGCTGGTACCAAGGCTTTATCTCAGATTAAGCTTGCTATCCGCTGCGCTATTTCTAACCCACCAGCTCACGGTGAGAAGGTAATCATCACTGTATTATCTAATCCAGAGTTACGTAAGATGTGGGAAGATGAGCTTGCTGAAATGCGTGAGCGTATGCACCGCATGCGTCTGTTATTAGCTGACAAGCTCAAGGAAAAGGATGCAGGTGACTTTGACTTCATCACCAAGCAAAACGGCATGTTCTCATTCTCTGGTCTTTCAAAGGAGCAGGTTGAGACCTTACGTGCAGGCTATGGCATCTACATTGTAGGTTCAGGCCGTATCTGCGTTGCTGGCATTAACGACAACAACATTGAGTACTTAGCAAACGCTATTGCCAACGTTGTTTCTCATTAATTGAGCAAAATATTTAGCCCATGCAAAGATAAGCAGTCTTAATGCATGAGCAAAAGCGCCTCATGAAAAAAATGCCATGAGGCCTAAAACAATAAGCCCTGACTAGTTAAGCGCTAGTCAGGGCTTTTGTCTTTGGAGTAAGCTCCAATAAAAATAGACATGCTCCTCAGCCCCACAAATAGCAAAGGATTAATGCTTAAGCTAGGCGAGCAAGACTTATTTGACGCTTGCTGCTGAACAATAACTAGACTCTAGTACCATCACAAGAACTCAATACGTACAAAGACACAAGAACTAGACACTTGCGCAGCTGCAAGAGCTAGCGGCTTGCAAAGTTGCAAGAACTAGCAGTTTGCGAAGTCGCAAGAGTTAGAGTCAGGGCTCGTAGCAATAACTTAGACAATAGGCTCGTCAAATGAGGAGCCGTCTGTCATTTGCTTGCGCAGCTCATCCACAGTATCACGAATTGCAATACCATCGGTAGTGGCTGTAGCAGAGCCAGTAGCTACTGCCATCATGGCAGCACTCTTAAGATTATGGTTGACGATATAGTCAGCGAGGAATCCAGAGATCATAGAGTCGCCAGCGCCAGTCCTATCAATCATCTCTCCGCCTGGAGCTGCAATACGGGTGGCATTGCCATCCTCATCTAAGAATACAGCACCGTACTTACCAATAGAGACAAGAATATTACGAGCGCCTTCTTCTTGTAGCTTGTAACAAGCATTAAGCACGTCTTGGCCATTGTGAAACTGCATGTTGACGTATTCTTTAAGCTCGTTAATGTTTGGCTTAATTAAGAAAGGACGGTACTTGAGGATGTACTTAAACTGATCTGCAGGAGCATCGACAATGACCTTTGGCTGTGAGTTTTCTTTCAGCGCCTCAAAGAAGATAGAGTAAATGTCGTGTGGCAGTGATGGTGGAACCATACCTGCAAGGACAAGGTAGTCATCGCTAGTTAAACCTGAAAGCTTTCTGACCATGTACTGAATATCATCAGCTGAAACTTCTGGGCCTAAGCCATTAATGGAGGTCTGCTCCGGAGTTTCCTTGATACGCACATTAATGCGGGTACGACCACGACGTACGCGTAAAAAGCCGGTCTTAACACCAGTAGCTGCAGTAAGTCTCATCAGCTCGTCGCCAGAGAAGCCTGCAACAAAGCCAAATGCAGTAGATGTAACACCGAGGTTATGCAGCATGATAGAAATGTTGATGCCTTTGCCACCAGGGCGTAACTCTTCACTTACGGCACGATTTGTTTGACCAATCGCCAAAGGATTCTGTAGTTTCATTACCAGATCCAATGAAGGCGATGTTGTTACTGTATAGATCATGGCCGTTCCCCCAGTAAAAAGTTCACACAAAAGCTAGCTCCATGCTAACACGAATAGCTTTGCATATATGTTAAGCGCGGCAAAAAACATTTGCAGATGCAATATAACCACTTTCATAAAGCTCACATCTTTACGATTGCTATAAGCAAAGAAACAAAACAGCTATATGCTTATGCGTAGCTTATATTCAGGTAGACGCCAAAATCATCTATAAGCCTGTTGCATAGATCCTAGTCAGGTAGCAGCCAAAAGCATCTAGAGTCTTAGCTAATGCCCAAATGCACAGCGGCCCATATCTTATCGATATAGGCCGCCGTGAATAAATAAAACTGCTCAGAGCACTCAATCTTGCAATGCCAACAAGCAATATCTACTTGCAAGAGCTAGTTTAAAGATTGATTATGCTTCTTGACTGATTACTTTTCTGATGATGCTGAGATTACATTGTTCCAAGTGCGAGTCATGATACGCTCAACCTCGGTTGGAGGAACAACGATATGCATACGCTTAAGAGTTTCTTTGTCGTAGTAGATGCCTGGATTGCTAGTGATCTCAGGATCAACTAAAGGAGTTGCATCCTTGTTAGCGTTAGCATAGCGTACATAGTTGGAGATCTTAGCAATCACCTCAGGGCGCATGATGTAATTAAGGAAAAGATGTGCGTTATCTACATGCTCTGCATCCTTTGGAATAGCCAGCATGTCATAACCCATTAAGGCACCTTCCTTTGGAATGATATAGACAATCTCTTCGCCCTTGGCCTCTAAAGAGCGCTGATTTGCAAGCTGTGCATCACCAGCCCATGCAGGAGCAAGACAGATATCACCAGAGGCTAAATCATTGCTGTACTGTGCAGAGTGGAAGTAACGTACATACTTGCCCATGGCGTGCATCATATGTGCTGCATCGGTATAGTCTTGTTTGTTAGTAGACTCAGGATCGCGGCCCATGTATAAAAGGGCGGTACAAAGCATGTCCGATGGGGAGTCTAAAGCTGCAACACCGCAACTTTGTAACTTCTTTAAGTACTCTTCTTTAAAGAGAAGATCCCAAGAGTCAACCTTGAAGTCTTTGCCAAAAAGCGCAGCAATCTTAGTCTTGTTATAAGCAAGTCCAGTAGAGAGCTCCATGTATGGAATGCCGTAAGTATTATCTTTATCGACAGTAGCTGCTTTAGCCATCTTGTCCTCATCCATGTGGGAGAGGTTTTTAAGCTTGCTCTTGTCTAAAGGTAATAAAAGACCATTTTCGGCTAAGCGCTTAAGTACGTGAGCTGATGGGGCAATAATGTCATAGCCGCTCTTGCCAACCATGAGCTTAGCCTCAAGCACCTCGTTTGAGTACATCACATCATAGTGAATCTTGATGTTGTACTCTTTTTCAAAATCCTTAAGTACGCTTGGGTCGATGTAATCAGACCAATTAAGAATGTACAGGGAGTTTTCATCTTTCTTAACTTGCTCAGATGCAAAAACATCATTAGGCATGAGGGTAGAGACGATCACTGCAGCTACGCCCACTAAAGCAGCGAGCGCAAGGCGTCCTACACCATTTAAAAGTGAAAAGGAATACAAAAAGGCAGCGGATGCAGTGCGTCCTGAATGACCACTTGAACCGGAACTCATATTTAACGCCCAAATATTGAAGCTCGAAAAGAGCTAGAAGATAACAAAAACATTTGCCGACATCTGCTAAATGTGAAAGTGCATATTGCCAAAAGCGTATAGCCGTATATCTGCCAGGAATTAAGAGGCTTTGAAAACAAGCAGACGTTGTAGTCTTGCCTGAGCGCTTTTGCTGAACAAATCTCTGCATCGATAAGATGCTTTTGCAACTGAGTCAAAGAATCAGGCAATGTATGTAGATGCTGTCGCTCACTAGAAAACTAGCTAGCAGCGTTGTGCATGCATTGTCGCTCATACGTCTGTCCAAATGATGTTTGATAGTTTGGAGCGGGCGCTGTATTGGTTGCAAAGCATATGAGATGATCGACTTTGCGCCTATTTTATAGAAAAGGTTGTAAAGAGTTGAGTGCCTTGCAAAAATCCTAGTCACAACAAGTCCGATAAGATCGGGATTTAGCAGATTGTTTTGCAATTCTTTATCACCTTGATGAGTTTCATTGCACCTGAAAACACCAAAATTGCTCAATTGCACCAAAGATATGAGCTAACTATGCACTCGTAAGCACAAGTACTTGAGATGCCAAGATACACATCAAAAAAGCCATAGAACCCGTGCAAAAATAGCAATTTGATAAAGAGAGACAAGCTAGGATGAGGATTTGTTGTACCGTGCAACTTTCTGTCGACTATTAGAGTGCATTAAGCAGCAAGAGAGCAGTTTGAAACAGATAGATGTTTATTTTTTGATAGTAAGTATGTGCGCTAGTGCTCAAAACTAGACTTCAATAGCTATAAGCAAGGCTATTGCAAAGACTAGTCTAAGTTTTTGGTGATATGATTTTATATTATGCACAAATACTATATGCAATCAGCTAGTGCCTAGCGATTGTAAGTGCACAGTTTTTTATGTCTTAGATTGAGTTTTACACATGAGTATAGGAACAATGATCCGCAACGCAATCATTGCTGTTGTTGGTGTACTAATTTTATGGGTCTTAGCTATAGGCCTGTTTTCATCTCCATCTAGCAATCCATACAAGCCAGAGACACTTGCCAAAGAGGCAACTGATCAAGAGCGTGCCACTGTAATGGCAAATGCAGTTAATTACGCACTGCAAGATCAGCTAGGCTCTCTGTTTGGCTTCTTGCCAAACGACCTGATTGCTCCATGGGTTGTCGATAACACCGTTAACTATCAGATGGGTGTTATCTATGCAACTCGTCCGGCATCAGAAGTTATCTCTAACGATGTAGCCCGCTATGGCAACCGTGACACCATCGATCCTCGTTTAGCTGACGCTACCTCACGTTTCTTCAGCTACTCTGAAAAGGTTTGGGGCTTCTTATTCATCTATGATGCTGAAGGTAAGTACAAGGCCGGTATCAAGAACTGGGAAGCATGGGCAAAGTCTATTGGTACCAATGCTAAGAATGCTGGCGTATTCAACATGAAGTCTGATGACGTTTACAACATCATCAAGTACTGCTTAGTTATGACCGACTATGCCTTAGGCGTTCTGAACAATACTGACGTTGGCCACTTCAAGACTGATAACAACGTTTACTATGCTAAGGGTGTTTGCGCTGTAACTGCCAACATCTTCCGTGCTCTTATTGCTGTTGACTCCTCAGTTATAGATCGTGGTGGCGTTGAGAATGTTAAAGAAGCTTTACGTCGCTTTGATATGATTGAAGAGTTCAATCCAGTCTACGTAATGGCAGGCGGTAACCAGGTTGGTGATGCAATGCTACCAAACCACACTGCAGCTTTAGCCCGTCACATTGACGTTGCTAACAACCGTATTGCTGATATCTTATCTGCAATGGCTCGTTAGTCAGTAACTTCATGAGCCAAAGGCCTTAAGGCTTTTGAGCTCATCCTTTCCTTACTCAGGGATTCATCAATTTTATCCTCGATGGGTCCCTGGAAAATCCCCTCCTCAAAAAGCAATAAGCTATTCTTTCAAAAGATCACAGCTCTAAGATCACTGTCAAAAGATCACAGCACTGCACTCATAATTTATTGCCTTTAGCTGCTGTTCAATCAAATACCTTCTTTGAAAATCTCAGTTATTTGTAGTCAAGAAAACACAGGCTAATTTACGTTAGCAATGTTGTATCTATCAAAGCCAATTTTATGTTATCTAATAGACCATCATGATAAAGCGCTTTGCCTTTTTACATCTAAAGTGAAGCTTATCTGATTAACATCGATCTTATATGGCGAAATTGTACAATTTTGTTGTATCTATGAAAGTAAAGCAAAATAAGCAATTATTGGAAAATAGTTAACTTCGTATCAACCATGCCGTACTAATAGTTAGAAGGTTATAGCGACTAAGTTCAAGCTAGCCTTAACAGAATTCCAGACTACTTGACTGTTGAGATTTGAAGCAAAAGTTATCTCCAGAAGCTAGTCACAAAGAATAAAGGGTCTATCATGGCAGTATATGTAAATACCAATTACAGCGCTCTTCAGGGCCAGCGTTACCTCGGCAATGTCCAGAACCAGCTCACTACTACATACCAGCGCTTATCAAGCGGTATGCGTATTAACAGCGCCAAAGACGATGCTGCCGGCCTCCAGATCGCCGATCGTTTAACTTCCCAGATCAACGGCCTCAACCAGGGCAACCGTAACGCCTCTGACGGTATTGCATTAGCTCAGACCATGGAAGCAGGTATGGATGAGATCTCCGGCATGCTCCAGAAAGTACGTACCTTAACTGTTCAGGCTGCAAACGGCACCAACACTTCTAAGGATCGTGAGGCTCTTTCTAAAGAGGCTTCAGCTCTCCTGACCGAAATCAACCGTATTTCCTCTCAGACCACCTTTGCAGGTCAGAGCGTTTTAAACGGCATGGGTGAGAGCTCACTTTTTGGCAAGCACGCTGATGCTGACAAGAATGGTAAAGCTGGTCAGGCAGGTGCTGATGGCACCATGACCCTGCAGGTAGGTTCCAACAAGGGTGACACTATCTCATTTGCAGCCCAATCTACTATGTTCTCAAAGATTGGTGCAGGCCACGGCAAATTCGCTGCTCTGACTGACGCAACAGCTGGTAAAGTTTTCTTAACTAACAAGACTACTGGTGCTGTTACTGTAACCTTTACAAAGGCAGACTTCTCAAATGCAGCAGCTGACAATTACATTGGTAATGTTATTGAGCTGATGGATACTGCAATATCTAAGATTGATGGTATGCGTGCCGATTTAGGTGCCACCCAAAATCGTCTTGAGAGCTCTATCCGTAACCAGTCAAACGTTGCTGCTAATGAGGCTGATGCTCGTAGCCGTATCCGTGATGCTGACTTTGCTGAAGAGTCTGCAAACCTCACTCAGCAGAACATCATCCAACAGGCTGCTTCTTCCATGCTGATGCAGGCTAATACCCGTCCTCAGCTTGGCTTAAGCCTCTTAGGCTAATAGCTCTTTAAGCTAAAGATTTGAGCTTTATGCTCTTTAAGGAGACCCCGCAATTGCGGGGTTTTCTGCTTCTAGGAGTGTTGATGTTAAACATTCATTATCTTTCTAGATGAAAGTGATTTTCTGAAGCACTATTCGATTAGATAATTAGCAGACAGAGTCGTGAAGTAGACTCTGCAAAACAGAATTCAAGTGCTCCTTAGTCAGCGGCCAGGCCCTCCTGACATAGTGCATAGCGATTGCTATATAGAGCAAAAAGCATCTTAGGAGAAAGGCCATGGCAGTATATGTAAATACCAATTATTCCGCCCTTCAGGGTCAGCGTTACCTCGGCAATGTCCAGAACTCTTTGACCACCACATACCAGCGCTTATCAAGCGGTATGCGTATTAACAGCGCCAAAGACGACGCTGCAGGCCTCCAGATCGCTGATCGTTTAACCTCCCAGATTAATGGCCTCAATCAGGGCAACCGTAACGCCTCTGACGGTATTGCATTAGCTCAGACTGCTGAAGCTGGCATGGATGAGATCTCAGGTATGCTTCAGAAGATCCGTACTTTAGCAGTACAAGCTAGTAACGGAACAAATACCATGGAAGATAAAAAGGCTTTGTCAAAAGAAGCTTCTGCATTAGCAACTGAAATCACTCGTATTGCTAAGCAAACTACTTTTGCAGGAAAGACCATTCTCAATGGTGTTAAAGAGGCTAATAAAAACAACACCATTTTCTCTGCAGCTGCTGCTGGTGATGTTGGTAAGGCAGGTACAGTTACTCTGCAGGTTGGATCAAACAAGGGTGATACCATTAGCTTCCAATTAGATAACTTTGTGTTCTCAAAAATTGGTGTCGATGGTGGTGTAGATCAGGCAAAGTTTGGTGATGCAACTAAGGCATTTACAAAAGAAGATGCTAATGGCGCTGTAAAGGTAAACTTCTCAGTAGCTGATGCTCCTCAAGATATTATCACTGCTATGGATCAGATGATTGCGCAGGTTGATAGCAAGCGTGCCGATTTGGGTGCGATCCAGAACAGACTTGAGAGCTCTATCCGCAACCAGTCTAACGTTGCTGCTAATGAGGCCGATGCTCGAAGCCGTATTCGTGATGCTGACTTTGCTGAAGAGTCTGCTAACTTATCTCAGCAGTCAATCATTCAGCAGGCTGCTGCTTCCATGCTGATGCAGGCTAACACTCGTCCTCAGCTTGGCTTAAGCCTCTTAGGCTAAGAGTAGCATCTGCTCTCTTGAGCAGGTTCAAAGATCTTTTTAAGATTAATTATGAAGGGCAGCCAGATGGCTGCCTTTTGCGTTTTTGAGGGGATGTTTTTGATTTTTCAGTTGCTAGAGGGTATGGCATTCTAAAATCTATGCTATCTGCCTATAATCTGACTATGTTTCATGTCGTATACTATGCTGTAGCTTTGAGCTGATGCTAATTGAGCATGTGCGTTTGTTTTGGCTTATGCTTTGGCAAATGTTTTGCTCAAGTTTTAGCTAATGTCTTAGCTCGTTAGGCCTCTTGATGAGGTTTGGAGCTTGTGTCTTTAGGCTTATTGATTCTTGCAGGAGGTTATCGTGGAGCGAATATGGCGCTTTTTTGAACATTTGATTCCACCATTCCCATCTGCGCTCAAAGGAGAACCGCCTAAGGGCCTGATTCGTTTCATCCTTTTCTACACTAAAGGTCTGTGGCCGTTCTTAGCCATAATTGCCTTTTTGACCTCATGCATGGCTGCAGGTGAAGCTCTGTTCTTTATCTGTCTAGGCCTGCTCGTTGATTGGACTCAATCCTCCTCCCCATCTGAATTCATTCATAACCATGGCACCAATCTGATGTTGATGGTGATCGTGGCAGGCATTGTTTTGCCTGTAGCTACAGTGCTGCATTCGCTCTTGCTGCGCCAAACGGTTTCGTCTAACTATCCAATGCAGATTCGCTGGCAGGTGCATCGCTATCTTCTAGAGCAGTCATTATCGTTCTTTACTGAAGAATTTGCAGGCCGCATTGCCAACAAGGTAATGCAAACTGCCATGGCGGTGCGTACCTCGGTACTCAAGCTCATGGACGTATTGGTCCACTTAATGGTGTATTTTGCGACCATGGCGTGGATGCTTGCAGATGCTGATCTGTACTTAGCCATCCCTCTGATGGTATGGCTAGTTCTCTATCTAAACGCTGTATTTATCTTTATTCCTAAGCTTCGTCGTATGGCTCAAGCACAGGCGGATACTCGCTCTGACATGGTTGGCCGTATCGTAGATAGCTATGTGAATATCTCCACCGTGAAGCTCTTTGGTGGTCGTGGTCGAGAGCGTAAGTATGCTCAAGATGCCATGAGTGACTATATTAAGGCTGAATATCGTGCGTTGCGTGTTCTTACTATGTTTGACGTGTCTGTGCAGCTTATGAACTACGCTATGCTGATTACTACTGCAGCATTAGCCTTGTTCTTATGGTCAAACTACGCTATCTCCTCAGGAGCCATTGCGATCTCTATTGCTGTATCCATTCGTGTAATCAATATGTCTCGTTGGATGATGTGGGAGATCGGTGCCATCTTTGAGAACATCGGTACTGTATACGACGGCATCAATACTATTGCCCGTCCAAAGAGCATTCAAGATCCTGCTCATCCTCATGAGCTTAAGGATGTTAAGGGTGATATCGAGTTTAAAGATGTTTCTTTCCGCTATCGCGATGATAAAAACATTATCAAGAACATCAATCTGCACATTAAACCAGGTGAGAAGATTGGTGTGGTTGGTCCATCAGGTGCAGGTAAGTCCACCTTAATTTCATTGCTATTACGCTTTTACGATATTAAGTCTGGCGCTATCTTGCTCGATGGTGTCAACATCAAGGATTTACGTCAAGAAGACCTGCATGACTCGTTTGCTATGGTGGCTCAAGATCCTGCACTCTTGCACCGTACTGTAGGCGAGAACATCGCATACGGTTGCTCAGACTTTTGTGAAGAGGATTTAGAGCGAGCTGCTATCCTGACCGACTCGTTAGACTTCATCCAAAACCTGTCAGACTTAAAGGGAGCACAGGGCTTTAATGCCATGGTTGGTGATCGCGGCGTTAAGCTCTCAGGAGGTCAGCGGCAGCGTATTGCTCTTGCACGTGTGGTAATGAAGGGTGCTCCTGTTCTAATTTTAGATGAGGCTACTTCAGCTTTAGACTCCGATTCTGAGCACATCATTCAAGATAATCTTGAAACCATTATGAAAGGACGAACGGTTATTGCTATTGCCCACCGCTTATCCACTTTAGTGATGATGGATCGCATTGTGGTGATGGAGCAGGGAACCATTGTTGAGCAAGGCACTCATGAAGAGCTGCTAAATAAAGATGGCTTATATGCTCGTTTATGGAACCGTCAGGCAGGTGGCTTTATTGGCTCTTAGCTTGGTAGCCTAAGTTTCTGTGTGGAGCTAGGCTTACCGATCCTGTATTAGCAAAAAGGCACCATGAGGTGCCTTTGCCGTATTTGGAAGATGTTTATAAGTTTGCTAGAGCTGTATACGGTTTTGGCGCTTCCCTTAAATGAACAGGGCTGTGCCAGTAAAGTAAAGAATGATATGGCAGGCGATTAGAGAGTAAATGCCGGCTAGGACATCATCTACCATGACACCAAGGCCGCCGGTGATCTTGCGGTCGGCTACGTTGACTGGGAATGGTTTGAGGATGTCAAAGAAGCGGAATACTACAAAAGCAAGGAAAGCTAAGTGCCACTGTCCTTGAGGGAATGCAATTACAGTAATAAACATGCCCACAAATTCATCGACGACTAGACCGCCGTGATCGTGGGTACCCATAGCTTTCTCTGCCTCATTACAGGCTTTAACGCCTAAAAAGAAGAATACAATTGCGGCGATCAGAGCTGCATACCAAGGAGCCATGATGAGGCCCATGCAGATAAACATGGCTAAAAAAGATCCTGCAGTACCAGGTGCTTTAGGACTTAAACCACTGCCAAAACCAACTGCGATAAGGTGCCATGGGTTCTTAAGATTAAGCTTACGGAGCAGGGCATAGTCGGCCATTAGATTTCTTCCTTTGTGATATTGATTCACGCTATTGTAGCAGCTTGATATTAAGCGCTGCTACAATAATAGCTTGCGAGCAAACTTTGTTAGACAAAGCAAAGTTAATAATCGTGCTTTTTCAGCGCGTTTTCTAGTAATAATTGAGTGCTCTTGCTAGTGAAAATTGAGTGCCGTTTTAGCAAATTTAGGTGCTCTTTCTAGTGAAAAGTTAGTACCGTTAATAGCAAATTGAGGTACGCTTGCTTATAAAAAGTGACCGCTATTACTAGTAAAATGTGGGTGCTGTTTTAGATACGTACATAGTTTTAGGAGATTAATATGCCTGGTGTGGCCTTACTCGGATGCGAGCCAAAAGCTGGAAAAACTTACATCTCAGCCTTGTTACTTAAAGCGCTCAAACAATCAGGCTTAAATCCAGGCTATTTTAAGTGTGCATCTACTGGCGTGAAGTCCATTGAGCAAAGTGAAGCCGCCCAAATCCGCTCCTTAGTCCCAACAGGTCAGGAGCTTACTGAGATGATCCCATACATCTATCGTCATTCTGGTCCAGTGCATTTATTAGGTCGTAAGACCGGTAATTACATCGACGCTCAGGTCATCCAAGAGCGCTTTGGCTGGAATACTGCTACTCACTCTTGCATGGTATTAGAGGGCATTGGTGACATTATCTCTCCGCTCATCATGGAAGATAATGAGGTGCTCTTACAAGAAGACATTATCTCCAGACTGCGTCTTAATGTGGTGCCAATTGTTCGTATGAGTGCTAAGTCCATGAACTTATCTACTCTTGCTGTGCTCTACTTACGTCGTATGGGCCTTAACGTTCCAGGCATCATTATCAATGACTACGATCAGGCTAACTATGCTCATCGTGATTCATTAAAGCTTATTGAGCGCTTTAGCCAAACCCCAGTTATTGCTACTGTAGCTAAGAATCAGACTTCAATTCAGTTAAGCCTGCCATTTGATGAGCTCTTTGCGCGTCAAGACAATTTAGACTTCTACAGCGCCGCAGACGATATGGACGTAAGCGACGATTACGACGATATCACCTTTTAAAAATATGGACGGCTGCTAAGCAGTATTACTTATGTGTAGGCTTATCGCATTGTCTTAGTCACATGCTTAACTCTTTATGCAGATGCTGCTGAGTACGCCTGATTGATCAGATAAGTGTCTCATTTAGTTGCATAACAGTAGATGCTTTTTTTTGCCGCAAAGCTTGATGCCTGATGGCCTAGCCATTGGTTTGGCTAGACCATTGAGAGCTTGCGATACGTTCTTTTGGTCTTTTGTTTAGACAGGGTTGTCTTCTATAGAGACGCTTTGAGGAACGGCAGGGATGGAACCGTCATCGATCTTGCGTGTAATGGTGCACATAGCTGCGATGATCTTGTCCATTTCTTCTTTTGTGGTGGTAAATGGAGGCATGCAGTATAAGAGATTGCCCATTGGACGGAGCCATACACCGAGTTTTAAGCACTCTTGCTGTACAGCCTTAACATTGACGCGCTCATGCATCTGCACCACGCCAATTGCGCCAAAGACGCGGATCTCATCAACACATGAGGCTGAGGAAAGCTCCTTTAGACCATCCTTAAGCTGCTCTTCAATACGTTTGACGCTATTAGACCAATCTCTAGAGAGCAGGGCATCAATCGATGCACAAGCAACAGAGCAAGCAAGTGGATTAGCCATGAAGGTTGGGCCATGCATAAAGACGTATGGATCAGATTTGCTTACTGCATCTGAGATCTTAGAGGCGCACAGCACTGCAGATAAGGTCATATAGCCTGCAGTCAGACCCTTGCCAAGCATGGTAATGTCAGCAGTTACCTGAGCATATTCTTGAGCAAAGAGCTTTCCAGTACGACCAAAGCCAGTTGCAATCTCATCTAAGATAAGAACGATATCAAACTCATCGCATAAAGCACGCATGCCTTTTAAGTACTCAGGAGAGTAGAAGAACATGCCCCCTGCGCCTTGTACGATTGGCTCTAAGATCAAGGCTGCGATCTCGCTTGAGTGCTCTGTAAACATCTTACGCAGATTCTCAAGATCCTTTTGCACTAATTCTAGCTCTTCAATCTTAGTTAAAGAGACGTGCTGTGGGCGGCTTTGTGAATAGACAATGCTTCCGCTAAAAGGAGCTTGAGGATTAGGAGCAAATAGACGCTGTTGCATGGCTGAGCCAAAGACATTGTGCATGCCGGCTGGATCACAGACAGACATCGCATTCCAAGTATCACCGTGGTAGCCAGAGCGTACGGTAATAAAGTTATTGCGGGTAGCATAGTTAAATGGCGCGTCGTCTTTGTCTTGATAAGCAACAGCTTTAGCATGCTGATACTGCAGCGCCATCTTCATAGCAACTTCTGTGGCTACAGAACCAGAGTCTGCGTAGAAGATGTGCTCATTACCTGGCAGCAGTTTTAATAAACGCTTGCCAAGCTCAATGGCTGGCTCATGAGTAAGACCAGCAAACATGACATGAGATAAGCGATCTACCTGCTGCTTTAAAGCTGCTGTGATCTCAGGAATTTGATAGCCAAGATTACAGCACCACCATGAGGACATGGCATCGATAAGCTTGGTACCATCTATAAGCTCTAAAGTACGGTCGCGGGCGCTGACAACTTTTAACGCAGGCAGTGGGTCTAAAGCTGAAGTGTATGGATGCCACAAGTGCTTCTTGTCAAAGCTATCAGTTAGGTAACTTAACTCGCTCATAGATTATTAGCGCTATAACGTCTGATGACGTATTAGGCGCTATCTCCTTTCTTAGTCTAGTTTGGGTTACAAAAAATTAATTCTTGATGCTCGCAAGTCTATAAAGCCTGTATCACAGCTACATAGAGCACTAAGCATACACCTTCTTGCCTCATCAAGGCTGCACAACGTCGTATTTGTATGGGACGACTGTTAATGGCCTAAGATTATAGTGCTTATCTTGTTTGAGTACGCAAGCATAGCCCATTGCCTGGGTGTATAGCTGTTTGGTGCATAGGCTATTGCTAGGGTGTATAGCTGTTTGGGCATGGCTCATGGCTTGGGCTGCTGCTGCGTTAGATGGCTGTTTATAGCTAGCTTGTATAAGTAGCTAGCTTGTATAAGCCTCAATAGCAAACATGCCCATAACTTTCGCTATGGGCATGTTGCTAAGAGATACTTGTGATTTGCTTATTAGGCTTGCAGAGTTGGAGCATCGGCCTTAGCTGATACCTGTGCAGGGATGTCAGGCAGATCATAGTGATGCTTGGCAAAGCGAGCACGATCCTCGTCTACTACTGAGCCTAAGGTAGTTAAGAGATCGCCAACAATGGCAGCGTTGATACCGCAGTAGATAGCCTTGTTAACAGTCTCATCGCTAAGTAAAGCTCGACCACCAGCAAAGCGCAGGTGAGCATCAGTGTTTACGAGGCGGAAGATACAGATAGCGCGTAAGACTTCTTCATCACTAAGACGGCGCTGATTCTCAAGTGGAGTGCCTGCAATTGGGTGGAGTACGTTTACAGGAATAGACTTAATGCCTAAGCGACGCACTGCAAGAGCAAGCTCTACACGCTCTTTGTCGTTTTCACCCATGCCAATAATACCGCCTGAGCAAAGCTCCATGCCAATATCACGTGCATCGAGCAGAGTCTTTATCTTGTCTTCAACGGTATGACGGGTAACTACGTTCTTAAAGTAATCAGGTGCAGTCTCTAAATTGCAGTGATAGCGCTCGATACCGTGCTCTTTGAGCGCGGTAAGTTGCTCTTTATCTACTAAGCCTAAAGAGGCACACAGCTTAATTGGCAGGTTTTCTTTGATGTAATCGATGATCTCGATAAGCTTTTCAAACTCGACCTTAGATGGCTTACGACCGCCTGCAACTAAGGAGAACATCTCGACGCCCTTGTTGTAGCACAGACGTGCCTCTTCAAGGCACTGTTCCTTGCTCTTTACATCGTAGATATCCACGCCAGTAGCAAAGTGAGCAGACTGAGCACACCACTTACAATCTTGGGTGCACTTGCCTGACTTTACATTGGTGATAGAGCACAGGCTGACATGGGCTGATGCAACTTGTGAAGTAATCTTGTGGCTAAGCTCAATTAAGGTCTCAAGGCCCATACGCTCCATGCAGTAGAGCGCCTCAGCACCATTGATATTGCCACCAGCTACCAATCGCTGTTCGATCTCAGCGGCTACAGCCTCATCGGACATGCCCTCAAAGTGGCACTCACCATCAATAAGACCGCTCATATCGCCAGTTATCTTGCCTTCACAGCCGCAAGTAGAAGCATCGACTGCATCGTTGCAGCCGCAAGTAGAAGCATCGACTGCATCGTTGCAGCCGCAAGTAGAAGCGTCGAGAGCCTCATGGCAGCCACAAGTAGAGCTACTTTCGGTCTTGGTGGAGGTAGATGAGGACTTTGCAGATGCAGAAGAGCAGCATTGACTAGAAGCTCCTGCGGTACTTCGAGCATGGTCTTGAGACATGTCAGAGCAAGAGCAGTGAGTGTGGTTCTCTACAGTATCAGCACAGCAGGTAGCTGCCTGAGTCTTGTTAGCAGAAGAATCTAGCATCAATATAGTTCCTTTTTTTCTAAAAAGGCCCTCATCTTAGCATAGCCATCACTAACAGAAGCACTTTGTGCAAAAGCACTAAAAAAGCTTATCATCTAAGCGCTTTTAAGCTAGTCTAACTTAGGTCTAAGACAGATATTGTATGCTACGTACTTTTTGATTAGATGGCCTATATATGCCAATTTAATATATCAATAGGCAATGTAGACGCTCGGTAAGATAATCAATTGCTCAAATGCCAAATTTACATACTTAACTTGTCTTTAAGGAGTGTGCTAGCTATTGCTTTCTGATTGCTGTTTTTTAGGTCGCATGAGCTTATTACTCGCAAATTGTTTGCATACTTACGCTTTGGGTATTGATGAACATTTGCAAGAAGCAAGGCATAAGATAATTGCGGGCAGGCTAAACAGACCCTATAATTAAGGCTCGTTACAAAAATGTTCAAAACACTAGCGTTATCAAGCAATATGCAGTGCAATTTTGCGTTGTATACACATTGAACAGAGTTTTAGCTTAAGCCTTAGCTTTGGATAGTTTTACTAAGCATAAGCTACGATATGTTGCTAAAGATTTTGAGCCGAATAGTGCTTAAATAAGCGTTTTGCTTACGCATTTTGCAAAAGTAGAGTAAACAGGCAGCAAGAGTGCGACAATGTGAACTTGTCACTGTGCGCTCAGTGAATGTTGCTTAAAGAAACTTATCGGCCCGATAATAAAGCAAGAGGCAATAGATCAAGACTTGTTAACTATGCTTAGGAGTGCATTTTTCTAGCGTAGTTTAGGCAATATAAGTTTAGTGCGCATGCTTCTTTTGAGGCTAAGCACATAGGACATAGAATAAAGTGGGTAAGCTTTTTTATCAGAGATTACGAAGTGAGCTTAAGGCTCGTCAGCTTGCAGGCAATTTACGCGAGCTGCCACTCGTATCTTTCCAAGGCGACAATATCATGCTTGATAACATGCCGTATATCGACTTATCAAGCAATGATTACCTGTGTATTGCTCGCGATCCGAAGTTCTTTACCACTTTTATTGAAACCATGCTCGATAGTAAGAGCTCAGGTTCTCAATTTGCAGGTGAGTTCCTCATCAGCGCTATTAGTGCAGGCTCCACTGGCTCCCGTCTTTTAACTGGTAATCACACTGCCTACTACTTTGCTGAAGATCTGATTGCATCATTGTTTAATGGCTCCATGTTCTCATCCATTAATGGAGAGGATGAGTCATCTTTATATGGTGTTTCAGCAAGCGCTAATACTCCTAAATACGATGAAGCAGCCAAGGACGAAGTAGAAGCTTTTAAGCAAGGCTCTTGCTGCTGTGCTGATAGCGATTCAGGCAATTGCTCACAAGCAAGCTCAGCTTATGCTTTTAGCACTGACGGTGTCGGTGATGATCTTAAATTAGCCTCATCTGATCCAATTACCGGCGCTGTAACTCAAGAGCTAGATACTAACGAACATCACGAAAGCGCAGCTCAAGAGCAGGATAACGCCAATAGCTCTTCACTCATTGATGACGATAGTGATGCGATTAAGGCTAGAGCCTCTAAGCGTGTGCCAAAGGGTGGCTCTGAGATCAACGATTATGATGCTTTAGCAAGTGAAGAAGATCGTACAGGCTATAAAGCACCTGACGTGAAGGCTCGCGCATGTCTGTACTTAAACTCAGGCTTTGATGCTAATAGTGGCGTTTTATCGGCGCTGTTTGGCAAGCATGACTTACTTTTAGTAGATAAGCTTAGCCACGCTTCTATCATTGATGGCATGCTTCATAGTGAGGCCAAGGCCTTACGTTATGCGCACAATGATATGCAGCATTTAGAACAGCTTTTACAAAAGCATGCTCACGAATATGAAAGTGTAGTCATTGTGACTGAGTCTGTCTTTAGCATGGACGGCGATCAGGCTAAGCTCAAAGAAATCGTGGCGCTCAAAGAACGCTATGATAATGTCTTACTCTATGTCGATGAGGCACATAGCTTTGGCTTGTTTGGTGATGATGGTTTAGGCCTGTGTAAGGAGCTTAATCTTTTAGACAAGGTTGATTTCCTGATGGGCACCTTAGGCAAGGCCATTGGCTCGCATGGAGCGTTTTTAATCTGCTCTAAAGAGGTTAAAGACTATCTTGTTAACTTCATGCGCCCATTAATTTACAGCACGGCTCTGCCCCCAGTTAATATCACCTTCTCGATGTACGTAGTAGGCCTGCTTAGAGCTAATGCCATGCATTACAAGCGCGATTATTTACGTAAGATTAGCAGCTATCTGCACTCTAATTTGCAAGAGTTAGGTATTAGTCCATCTCAAAGCCAGATTCAGCCGCTCATTACTGGTGACTCGCAAAAGGCGTTAAAGGCATATGCTATTTTTAAGGATGCTGGACTTCTTGCTATGCCGATTCGTCATCCAACCGTACCAGAAAATAAGGCCCGTTTGAGACTTAGCTTAAACTGCAACTTAAGAATCGATGATATTGAGCTGATTAGTGCTTTAGTTAAGCGCAATATGTCACTATTTGTGCAGAATGCCTAATTTTCAGGATAATTGACTGGCAATTACCTAAACAATTTAGCAATAATCTCGATATATATAATAAAGTTGGACTTAAGTTGCCCGTGCAGCTTAAGCGTATTTAGCTCAAAAATTAATCAAATTGTGAGTGAAATTTGTATGAAATTAGTAAAGCTCAATCATCAAGACCTAGTAACTCACAAACTCATGCGTCTCTTTGTCTCAGGCTTTGGCCAAGATGCTGCTGTACTGCAGCAGATTTTGCGCTCTGATGATCTTGAAAAAGAGACCTGCCCAGATGTCTACTTGACAGCAGAGTATGCTGATAACATCTCTAAGGACATTGATGCTTTAGGACCGCGATGTTCTATATTTGAACAGGACTTACTCGATACTAGCGAGCTTGAAGCAGTAGTTGCTAAATACGAAAAAGTGGAAATTATTGGTTGGAGCTTTGGTGTACGTATGGCCCGTGCTCTTGCTGATAAGGTGCCACATTTAAGCGAAAAGATTAGCTTTGCCGTAGCCCTTAACGGCACCATCTTTAGCGTAGATAACAATTACGGCATCACTGAAAAGAACTTTAATCCAACTTATCGTCGCTTCTCCTCTCCTGTGTACGATGCTTTTATTGAGAACACCTTAATTAGCACCGAAGATGAGCTAGTGCAGGCAAATGTGAACTTTGCAGAGGATACAAGTACTTACAGTGAGTTTGATGATCTTAAGCACTCACTTGCTTGTCGCGATATGGCTATCTTAAAAAGCGAGCTGCGCTTTATGCCATACATCAAGCTCTCTGAGGCATGGGATAGTACCTTGTTATCTTTAGAAAAAAGCGCTGCTACTCCTCCGCTTGTCTATAACGCTGCCATTATCTCTACAGAAGATAGCATCATCATGCCGCGCAATCAGCAAGCCTATTGGACCATGTACCAAGGCAACGGCCTTGATATTTACAAGGTTAAAGCCCCGCACTTTTGCGCCATGCTTATGAGTGCTCTGCTAAAGCCAAGCACCCTCAACGCTGCTGTCTTAAAGGACATATTGCTACCACAATAACTATAGCAACAAGCTTTCCATCTGTAGCTTGCAAGCACTAATAGCTACAGCGTTGCCCCACACGCAACCTCGCACATTTATAGACTCGTAGGCAGCCCAAAACGCCGCCAAGCCAGCGCATCAAAGGCAGCTCAAAAGGCACTAAGCCATTGCACAAAGGCTGCCCAAAAGGCCGCCAAGCGAGCGCATCAAGGCTGCCCAAAAAAGTACGCTAAGTGAGCGCATCAAAAGCAGCTTATGAGTCAGGCAAAGCGGCGATAGTTAGTCTTTATTATGATATGCCGCTTGTATGTTGTAGCTAATGTTGTGCTTTGTTTATAGCAAGTAGCTTGTCATAGTTAGACGGTATTCGTGCCCTCAAAATTGCGAACTTATTAAGATTTTGGTGTAATACCTAACCGCAAACTTTGTTGTCCTTGTGTTTTGGTCGGGATTAGACTCATTATGGTCGATTTTCAGCGTGTACATGATTGCTTTTCAAAAGCAGCATCGTCTTATTACGATGATGCTGTCATGCAAAGTAAGATGGCCTCACGCCTCATCGATCTCATTTGCAGCAATTTGCCAAGCACAAATACCTCATGCTACGCACAAGCACAGGGCCAAAGCCAAGATATCCAAGGCTACAAAGTGCTTGAGATTGGTTGTGGCCCTGGTAACTTCACCACACAGCTTTTAAACAAGCTGCCCATCAAAGACTTATGCTTAAATGATCTGAGCTTGCAGATGCTTGAGCAAAATATGCTCAATCTTTATGAGCAAGGCTACATCACACGAGATCAGCAGATCTTGTCCATGCAAGGCCACACAAGTAAGTGGCAGCCACAGTCAATAGACCAAGAAACAACAAAGCAGCCTCAAGCCACTAATAAACTGCAGAGCTTTACTGCCATCTGTGGCGATGCCAGCTTGCTGAGCAAGCTCAAGACGAAAACGCAAGAACACGAACTGGCACAGGCACATGGGCATGTGCAAGCTAAAGCCAAGGCACATGATCCTATGCAAGCTAAAGCTAAGGCGCAAGATAATGTGCAAGCAGGGGTCGAAGTTGCTGCAGGAGCAGCAGCAGGTGTATTTAGCTCCTCTTTTGATCTTATTGTCAGCAATGCATCGTTTCAGTGGTTTGAAGATTTAGCTGCAGCCTTACTTGGCTTTCAAGAGCTAGCAAGCCACAAGACAAAAGCTGCCCAAGAAGATGCTGCCACCTTAAGACAAGGGTATAGTGTGCTTGCATTTTCATCGTTTTATGCAGGGCACTTTGCTGAGGTTAAAGAGCTTACTGATGTGGGCTTAAACTATCTTACTAAAGAGAAGGTGATTGAGGCGCTTGAGCGCTGTCAGCTTGATTATCAGGTCTTTTTTGACGAAGAGCTGCAGTACTTTAACTCTAGTGTTGAGCTCTTTAGACACTTACATGTTACTGGCGTCAACGGCATTGCTGCTACACCATTAAGCGCAGGCTCGCTAAGACGCATTATGCGTGAGTACGAAGAGCGCTTTACTGAGAAGATGGGCGTGCGCCTCACGTGGCATCCTTACTACGTGATTGCCAAGCTCCATTAGCACGCAACTGGCATCGACAGCTGATGACTCTGTCAAATGCAAAAGGCCCTCATTTTGAGGGCCTTTTTTGATAGAGACTAGACAGAGGGCTAACTAATGAGGCTGTTCAGTTAGCCATGAGTAGTGTGAGAGAAAATGGTTTTGTAGCTATTTGTGGCCAAGAGCTTTTGAGCCACGTGAAATGGCAACCACGCCAGAGCGTACGGTCTCGAGGATTTCGGCTGACTCTTGCATTGCTTTCATCAGACGATTGATCTTATTACGGCCAGCAGAGAGACATACGGTATAAACCTCAGGGGTCAGATCTACGATCTTGGCATCGAAGATGTCTGCAATGCGCTTAACGTTTTCACGCGCAGCGTTATTGTTGGCCTTGACCTTTAAGAAGATGAGTTCAAGCTCAATGGTATTTTCGGACTTACCATCTTCTAAAGTAGATACGGTGTGTACGTTAATGAGCTTGTGAATCTGCTTTTTAATCTGCTCTAAGTCTACGTCATCACCAATAGTAGAGATGGTGATACGAGACATATGAGGATTCTCAGTTGGAGCAGCTGTGATAGTCTCGATGTTATAACCGCGCTGTGAAAACATACCGACCACACGAGATAACGCACCAGTCTCATTTTCCAGCAGGATAGAAATTAAATGACGCATAAAACTGTCCTTGTAGTCCGTTTTGATTGCTAGAGCCTACACTTCCACTAGAGTTTGATTACTCATTTGAGCATCTTATCTACTACTTTGTAGCCTATGGAATAAAGCGGCCTTACAAAATAGCTGCATAAGTAGCTTTAGTTGTGCTGCTTTATTTGCTCATGAGCATGTGAGTTTAAATGTGACTAATGTAGGTTTGCATAATTGCTTAGCTGCACAGTTCTTTATTGGCATATAACGTCTTATACGTCTTTGCCTTCAACTTGAACAGTGCTTTGCAAAGCAGCATAAACAGCTTGTGCGTGCTGCGCTGCAATTAGCCTTTCAATCAAAACTTATAGCTGTTTAGGCCTGGTTAGCTTCATCTGATGGCAGGAGCATTTCATCCATTGCACCAGCTGTCTTTTGCATTGGTAAAACTTGTGAGCAGGTGTTGCACATTACGTCTACAACTACGAGCTTGTCCTTCATGGCTAAAGCCTTGTTCACAGTTTCCTCAAGCTCTTCAGGTTTGCCTACCACAAAACCGCTATGGCCATAAGCCTCAGCAACCTTAACAAAGTCAGGGTTGTGATTGAGGTTGGTAGAGGTGATGCGGCCTTGGTAGAACAGAGTCTGCCATTGACGCACCATGCCTAAGGTGTGGTTGTCGAGAATAAAGACCTTAACTGGAACATTGTACTCAAGACAGGTTGAGAGCTCTTGAATGTTCATCTGGAAAGAGCCATCACCGGTGATGAGCGCCACTTCAGTATCTTGATTACCAAACCAAGCACCAATAGCTGCAGGGAAGCCAAAGCCCATGGTACCTAAACCACCTGAAGTGATGAAAGTACGTGGCTTTTCAAACTTGTAGTATAAGGCGGTGAACATCTGATGCTGACCCACGTCAGTAGAGATGATCACGTTTTTACCTTTGCATGCCTTGTAAATGGTCTCAACAACCTCAGCAGGGTGGCAGATGCCATCTTCTTTGTGGTATTTGAGTCCATCAACTTCCTTTATCTTGTTGATATACTCCCACCACGTCTGCAGTTGAGCCTCTTCTTGCTTTACGCCCATCTCATCGGACATATCTAAGATTTGGCCTAAGATGGTAGCAGCATCACCCACGATTGGCAGATCGGCTTCAATGATCTTGGAGATCGCTGAAGGATCGATGTCGATGTGAATGATCTTAGCGTTTGGACAGAACTTCTTGGTGTTGTTGGTGATACGGTCATCAAAACGCGCACCCACGCAGAAGATCAAATCACTCTTGGCAATAGCTGAGTTAGCCTGATAAGTACCATGCATACCGAGCATGCCTAAGAAGTTTTCTGAGGAGGCAGGTACGGCACCAAGGCCTAATAAAGTGCTGACTACAGGTAAGTTAAAGCGCTTAACAAACTTATTTAAGTTCTCGCAAGCATTACCCACAATCGCACCGCCACCGGCGAGCACGATTGGACGATTGGCTCGCATCAATTGCTTGATAGCACGGCGAATCTGACCCTTGTGACCTTGTGAGGTAGGGTTGTAAGTAACTAACTTTAAATCTTCCTCATGGATTGGCTGGAAGTCAGTGCCAGCAGAGGCAAAGCCGACGCAATCTTTTGGAATGTCTACGACCACAGGACCTGGCTTGCCGGTTGATGCAATGTAGAAAGCCTGACGAATATACTTTGGAATATCGTGCGGAGTCTTACACAAGAAGGAGTGCTTAACCACAGGACGAGTAATACCCATGGTATCAACTTCTTGGAATGCATCAGTACCGATAAGTGAGGTTGCAACCTGACCAGTCAGTACCACCATTGGCACTGAGTCAGCATAGGCAGTTGCAATCGCGGTAACTGCATTGGTAGCGCCTGGGCCTGAGGTTACTAAGGCACAACCCACCTTACCGGTGGTACGTGCATAACCATCAGCCATATGACAAGCACCTTGCTCATGGCGAGCTAATACGTGCTTGATTGACTCAGAGTGCTGCAGCGCGTCGTAGATATCAATTACAGCACCGCCAGGGTAGCCAAACAGATATTCAACACCCAAGTCTTCCAAGGTGCGCACTAATTGTTGTGCGCCCGACATCTTTGTCATTGCCGAACTCCACATTAGACCTGTATCTGACAGCTTCTAACAACACAAACCAAGCTATCACACAACAACAAACTAAACAGACCACATGTCCCATCATTCATATAAAGGCCATGTGATATCAACTATGCTCTACCTGCCAGGATCACCACATGAGTAGTGCGTAAAGCTATTAAATTGCGTGTAATTATGCAAATTAAGGCACCAAACCTCAGATCCATCAAAGGCTAAATAATATTAGCCCCCATTGCCACAAGCAAGTTAAACAGATCCAGGGCAATTAGATCGCAAGCCCATAGGCTTGTAAAAGTCTATGCCTCTAAGCTCGCCAGATATGATCAAAAGGTTTAGTAATGGTTTGCAGTCACGAGAAGTGTGCAGTTAAAACGTAAGTATAAGTCGTAGCTACTCAATAATTGTTAAAAGCGCGATCAAAAGGTTAAAGCACGGCTTATCTTTATATCAGCTTCATATGAGTAGTCGTCAGATAGAATCAAACAGAACAAGATAATCACTAAAGCTACGCCGCATACCATCAGTAAAGCTGCCCGTTAAAAAAGCGCACGAGACGCACAAGGAGCAAAGGCGCACAAGGCTAAATTCCAAAGCCAAATACAGCTGCCCAACGACCAAGGCGCACAAAGCCAAATGCCAACAGCAAATGCCAACAGCAACAGGCAGTCAGCCAAATGCCTACAGCAAATGTGAAGGCTAAAAGGCCTAGGCGAAGTGCAAAGGATCCGTTTTGGTGGCAGTTATGCAAGCTTATGGTTTTTGTCTATATTGCTTTGAATATGACAAAAAGACCCAGGTTTCCCTGGGCCTTGCTGGTTTGTGAGATTAACTTGTGTGGCCCATTGTAAGTATCTGGGCCTTTACAAGGCTCATTAGCCTTGGAAGCTAAGCTTCTTCATGTCTGACATGTAGGCACGTAAAGTGCGACCTACGACTTCAATTGGGTGATGGTAGATTGACTCGTTAGCCTCGATTAAGGCGGTGTTATCAACGCAGTTGTCGCCGGAGAGGCCCTCACCAATCACATCTAAACCGAAGCTGTTGACGTAGTCTCTTAAAAGTGGGATTGCTGCATTAGCAAAGAGGTAGTTACCGTACTCAGCAGTATCGGAGATAACTACATTCATTTCGTAAAGACGACGACGAGCAATCAGGTTAGCAATTAATGGAAGCTCGTGGAGTGACTCGTAGTATGCAGACTCTGGATAGATGCCGCTCTTAGTCATGGTCTCGAAGGCAAGCTCGATACCTGCCTTAGCAAAGGCAACTAATAAGATGCCCTTATCAAAGTATTCTTGCTCGCTAATATCAATGAAGCAATCAGGGGCAGTCTCAAAGCCAGACATTGCAAAGTCTTCACGCCAGGAGTGCAGATCAAAATCGTCCATGGCCCAGTCTTCGATCATGCCTGCAGAGAAAGCACCAGAGATAATGTTATCCATGGTCTTTAAGTACAGAGGGGTTAATTGCTGCTTTAAGCTATCAGCAATTTCACAGGCCTTGAGCTTAGCTGGATTGGAAAGACGGTTCATCATATTGGTGATACCGCCGTGCTTTAAAGCCTCGGAGATAACTTCCCAACCATACTGAATTAACTTGCAAGCATAGGCACTATCAACACCCTTATCTACCATGTGGTCATAGCATAAGATGGAGGCAGCCTGCAGCACGCCACATAAAATGGTCTGCTCACCCATTAAGTCGGACTTAACTTCAGCTACGAATGAAGAGCGTAAGACTCCAGCACGGTGGCCGCCAGTACCAGCAGCCCATGCCTTGGCGATTTCCATACCATTGCCATCAGGGTCGTTATCAGCGTGAACAGCAATTAAAGTAGGGATACCAAAACCACGCTCGTATTCTTTACGCAGCTCAGTACCAGGGCCCTTTGGAGCCATCATCACAACGGTGATGTCATCACGGATCTTCTCGCCAACTTCAACGATGTTAAAGCCGTGGGAATAGCCTAAAGCTGCGCCTTTCTTCATGAGTGGCATAACAGCGCTAACTACGTCTGAGTGCTGCTTATCTGGAGTAAGGTTAATGACAAGGTCCGCAGTTGGAATGAGTTCTTCGTAGGTACCGACTTTAAAGCCGTTTTCACTTGCACGAACAAAAGAAGCACGCTTTTGCTCGATGGCCTGAGCACGCAAGGCGTAGGACACGTCTAGGCCAGAGTCACGGAGGTTGAGGCCTTGGTTAAGACCTTGTGCGCCGCAGCCCACAATCACGACTTTCTTACCCTTTAAGAAGTCGCAACCATTTGCAAACTCGGAGCGTTCCATAAACTCACAGCAGCCTAACTGTGCTAACTGCTCACGTAAATTCAAAGAATTAAAGTAATTCGCCATTTTTTGTACCTTGATGAGAACTCGGCCCCACCTTGCCGATAATAGAAAACCTGTAAATGACTAACCTTCCGATAATCTCTTAGCAAAGCTAATGGTCTTAGCTTGATTGTGGCTACTGTCGGTAAACGTGTAGCTTTAATTGAAAAGTGCGCAGAGTAGTTTCAGGGCAAAAAAGGTAACCCTGACTCGGATGTATCGGCTAATGAAGTGCGGTAGGCTCATTTAAAGTGCCCTGCAATAGGTAAGTTACTTAGCACTGCCAATACGCGGAAAGTTAAAACAAGAGCATCTAAACAGCTAAACACCAACTTTTGAATAACAGCACGTAGCTTTAAAAGGTAGTATCAACAAGTAAGTTAAAGCTGCGCATTATCAGTTCTATCTCAAGAAGCTTTATTTAAGCTTAAGAGCATAGCTAAAGCTAATTTGACCAGCACTATCTTATGTGGTCGACACATGGTTTTAAGCAAAGCCATGGTTAAAAGCTTAGCGATCTCATTCATGAGCAGATTGACTATGCAATGTATGTCTTGATTTGTTTTCATCTTAATCAAATAACTAAGCTAACAAGGTCAATGCACAATAAGGATCATCACTTAGAGCTAGTTGATCTAACTTAGTGCATAAAAATCATTGTCTTTGCACTAATAAGGATGCTAACCACAAAAATAACCACAGCAAACGCTGTAAAGCTTAGGTAAAGATTTCATTTTGCACTTTATTTGTTGCAATTGACTAGAGCGTGTAAGATATGCAGTCGCTAGATGCACAAAAACTTGGTCTTATTAAGCTGTAAAGCACGTAAGACAAAGGTTTAGCACAAGTTTTTAACGACTTTTGAGGGTAATTATGACTAAGTCAAACTTAAAGCCGATCTTTGTTACTGGTACTGGTACTGATGTGGGTAAAACCTACGTAACTGCCATGCTGTGTAAGTTTGCCTCTGACTACCTCAAAGGCCAAAAGGGTGAAGTTTGTCCATGGCAAGAGACGCCATCTTTTGTTCGCTTAGTTGGTTATTACAAGGCTGCAATTAGCGGTGCAAACTCTATTGCTCAGTCCGATGCAGGTTACGTCAATAGCTTTGCATCACTTGGCCAAAAAGATGAAGACCTAACTTCATATCTGTATGAAGAGGCCGTCTCGCCACACTTAGCTCAAAAGCACTCTGGCGGCGAGCCAATTAGCTTTGACAAGATTATGCAGAGCTTTTACAAAGTCTATGACACATCCAAGCTTACTGTGCTTGAAGGTAGTGGTGGTGTTTACTGTCCATTACGCTGGGATGATGAGCTATATACTTATGCTGCAGCTTGCTGTGCCGACTCAGCCATGGCCCAAGAGAGCTCTGCAGCGCTAGACGCACTGAAATCTAGCAAGTACTTTAATAAGCTTAACTTACAGCGCTTTACCATCTTAGATTTAATGCGCATTGTAAAAGAGGAAGTAGGCGTTAAGGTCGTGATTGTGGCTGATGCTGCTTTAGGCGTTATCAACAATACCTTAACTACAGTTACTTCGCTTACTCAAGCTGGCTTTGATACCAAGGATATGTTCATCATCCTTAATAACTTCATTGCCTCCAACCCAATGTATGAAGACAACAAGAAGATGGTGGAGACCATGACCTCTGTTAAGGTCATCGCCACCGTAGCTAAGGGTGATAGCGAGCTCAAGTTTGACAGTTCTAGCTGCCAAGCCCTCTTTGAGCACTAAGAGCCCATAAGATAAAGAGAAGCAACCACACTTACTGCACCATCACACGCGCTGTGCCCACAACAACAAAAAAGAAAGACCATGTGGGTACCCCAAAAGCTTGGCAAACAATACCAGGCTTTTGTCGAGAATGCGCATGTAATATAGCTTTAATGCCTTTAGTGTATGGCTTTAACAACATGAGCTAAAGGCAAAAAAGCCACCACCACAACTAAGCAAATTTTCTTAAAAAAGCCTATATCTATCGGCTTTTATTGCAACATGAGCCAATGAGTGCGCTCAAGTTAAGCATATTTTGGAAAAAATCTTATTTAATTTGTTGACACTCATATGGCGCTTTCCTATAATGAGCGCCGTCGGTGATTAGCGCAGTCCGGTAGCGCAACTGCTTTGGGAGCAGTGGGTCGTAGGTTCGAATCCTACATCACCGACCAGTAGATGAAGCACCTTAAGGTGCTTTTTTCGTTTCTGGCCACTGCAAAATCTCGCAGCGCCAACCTCGCCCCCAATTAGGCCTATCCCAAAAAAGCCTATCATCGAGCAGCCCATCACGACCAACCTAAGCTGCATCCTTCTCTTGAGCTCCATTTAAAGCCAAATCCAAAACGAAGCTAAAGTCTCATCCAAGCCCCCATAAAAGGTGCACTTGCTCAGCACCCCTCTCAAAGCAAAAACGGCAGACCAATTTGCATCGATCCGCCGTTTTAATGGCCATTATATGGCCAGAACTAACTCAAAGCTATTCTTAAGACTCAGACTTCTTCTTAGTAGTTTTCTTAACAGTCTTGGCCTTTGCTGCAGTAGCTTTCTTGGCTACAGGAGCCTTAGCCTTAGAAGCTGCAGTAGACTTAGTTGCAGCAACCGGCTTCTTAGCTACAGGAGCCTTAGCCTTAGAGGCTGCAGTAGACTTTGCAGCAACTGGCTTCTTGGCTACAGGAGCCTTGGTCTTAGAAGCCGCAGCACTAATTTTTGCAGCAACTGGCTTCTTAGCTGCAGGAGCCTTGGCCTTTGCTGCAGCGCTAGCCTTTGCAGCAATTGGCTTCTTAGCTACAGGAGTCTTAGCCTTAGAAGCAGCAGTAGACTTGGCTGAGGTAGCTTTCTTGGCTGCTGGAGCTTTGGCCTTTGATGCCGCAGTAGCCTTTGCGGCTACTGGCTTCTTGGCTGCAGGAGCCTTGGCCTTAGAAGCAGCAGTAGTCTTTGTAGCAACTGGCTTCTTAGCTGCTGGTGCCTTTACCTTGGCTGCAGTGGTCTTAGTAGCTGCAGCCTTCTTGGCTGCGCTTGCATTGGCAGCAGAGCGCTTGGCAGCACCGGCTTGCTTGATGGCCTCAGCATTGTCGCCAATAAAGGAGCCAGTAGAGGCCTTACTATTGCGAGGTGTGGCTGAACCTGGAGTGCCTGTAGACTTTGCTGCTGTCTTTACCTTGGATGCTACCTTGGTAGTTGCTTTTGATGATTGTGCTTTGTCGGCCTTATCCTTGGCATCCTCTGGGTAGAGGCCATCATCGTCAAAGTGGATTACCTTTGGACCGTTGTAGCCTGGGAGTGCCTTCTTAATGAGTGGTTGAACCTGACTAAAGAGGGTGTAGGCCACATCCTCGTACTTGTCAGCAAAGTAGAAGGTTACGCCAGAGCGTACGTGCTCAGGTAACTCTTTAACATCGCCCTCATTACCAATTGGGATAATGAGATCGAAAATACCAACACGACGAGCCGCAATTACCTTTTCACGCAGACCACCAATTGGCAGTACGTGACCAGTTAAGGTGAGCTCACCAGTCATAGCATGTCTTGCAGCAGGAGCGGTGTTTAAGGCCAGCGAGAGTAATGAAGTAGCCATGGTTACACCAGCTGATGGGCCATCCTTTGGAATAGCACCTTCAGGAACGTGTAAGTGTACGGTCTTCTTCTTAAAGAAAGCTGTCTGTGTCTTAGTAGAGCAGAACATGTTCAGGTGTGACTGTACATAAGAAAGAGCAATCGAGGCTGATTCTTTCATCACGTCACCGAGTGATCCAGTTAGCTTAAAGCCTGCAGTATCGTGGCTAGTAATAATGGACTCAACAGGTAAGGTCACACCACCTGAGGCAGTCCAAGCAAGACCAGTTTGAATACCAATACCCTCTAAGAGCTTTTCACGCTTAAATGGAGCAGTACCAAGATAAGTCTCAAGATCAGACTCGTTGATGATGACCTTGCTCTCACCTTGAATGAGTTTTACTGCAGCCTTACGAATCAGCTTAGCAATGGAGCGCTCTAAAGAACGCACGCCGCTTTCACGAGCATAGCCATCGATAAGTGCAGTTAAGCACTCATCTGGCAGACGCAGGGCGCTGCTATTACGCTTCATGCCGGCATTTTCTAAAGCTCGTGGCAGTAAGTGCTTCTTAGCAATGGCAAACTTCTCTTTAGCAATGTAGCCAGAGAGTCTGATTGGATCCATACGGTCTAAAAGCGGAGCTGAGATAGTCTCAGTGCTGTTGGCAGTACAGATAAACAGACAGTTAGACAGGTCCATCTTTTCATCTAAATAGACGTCTAAGAAGTTCTTATTTTGTTCAGGATCTAAGGTCTCAAGCAGAGCTGAGTCTGGATCACCGTGATAGGACTTACCAAGCTTATCGATCTCATCGAGCATGATAACTGGGTTCATCACCTTAGTTTCACGCAGTGCTGAGACAATCTTGCCAGGCATTGCGCCAACATAAGTCTTACGGTGGCCTTTGATCTCGGATACATCATCAATACCGCCTAAAGATAAGCGATAGAAAGGACGATTCAAGGCTTTGGCAATAGACTTACCAATAGAGGTCTTACCCACACCAGGAGGGCCCACAAAGAGCATGATCTGACCTGAGGTATGACCTTTAAGAGCGCCAACAGCTAAGAACTCAATAATACGATCCTTAACATCCTGCAGACCCTCATGATCCTCATCTAAGATCTTACGGGCACGCTCTAAGTTAACAGCATTAGCTTTCTTAGCATCCTTGGACTTATTGGAGGCTAAACGCTCTTTGCTCATCTTGCCCCATGGAATGGAGGTGATGATGTCTACATAGTTACGGGTAGTGCCGTACTCGGAGCTTGAGGTTTCAAGCATAGAGAGCTTCTCAATTTCCTCATTAAAGCGAGCTTTAATATGCTCTGGAGGATTGAGCTTAGCCATACGCTCTTTGAATTTCTCAATATCGATGTCTTTTTCATCAGCTGAAAGACCCAGCTCTTTTTTGATTTCATTGAGCTGTTCGCGTAAGAAGAAGTCCTTTTGGCGCTTTTGAATCTTGTCAGAAACCGATACTTTAATCTTGTCTTGTAACTTAGCAGCAGAGAGCTCACGTGAGATGAGATCGAAGGTCAGCTTTAAGCGTGGCAAGATTGGGATGGTGTCGAGCACCTCTTGCAGTTCTTCTGGCTTAGATTGAGTAATTGAGGCAGCGCAGTCAGCTAAGGTAGATGGATTAGAAATGTCAAAGCGTGACAGATACTGTCTCATCTCCTCGGTGATCATAGGATTGAGCGGAATCATCTCCTGCAGCGCAGCAGTGATGCCTAAGCAATAAGCGCGAGTCTCGACTTCTTTTTGAGCACCGGCCTGGCGCTCATTTAAAGAGCTAACACCAAAGACAACCTTACCGCCTAAGATGCTAGCAAGCTTGCTGCGGATCATAGCAGCACGCTGCAGATCGCCCCACTTGCCAGAGCGCTTTTCAGCACCCTTAGCTGCACTCTTGGCAGAGGTTCGCTTGGATCTCTTTGATCCTTTAGTCTCGCCCTCATCGTCATCAAGCTCATCAACCTCTTCCATATCGGCAGTGATTTGAGCTAAGTCCTTGCCCTTCATTAAGAAGCTTAAGAACTCTTTGAGCTCAGGCTTGATTTGACCTTCGCCACTGACAACTAAGTTAGTCTCTTGAGAGCCATCTTCATTTTGCACATCGCCAATAATGTGCATTTGAGCGCCTTCAGACTCATTGTTATCTAAAGAGGATAAATAGCCCTCAGCATCATCAGCAGCCCTGATAGTCTCAGCTGCAGATGCTTCTTTAGCTAACTGTTGCTCGTGTTCATTTTGAATCTCAGTTAAGCGCAGGAGTAAATCCTCAGAGGAGTCACGACCTGGCATAAAGGTAACGACGGCAGTATCGTTGTTGATAAAGCCGATATTTGGACCTGTAACTGGCTCTTCGTTAGGAGTCTCATCTTTAGGAGTATTAGCGATGATTTCTTTAAGCGCAGCGTCCTTAAAGTCTTTTTTCGCACGAGCAGTTTCTTCTTCCTCGCGCTCACCAATCTTGGCAATGAGGTTAAAGAGATCTTCTCTAGAGTAACCTTCACTAGCTTCATGATCTGAGCTATCTGAAGCGCTACGATCAGACTCATCTTCTAAGATCTTAGAGATACGCTCCATGAACTCATAAGAGAGCTTATTATCGGCTTGCTCTAACTTACTATCAATCTCGGCCTGACCTTTTTTAGAGGTAACGCCAACGAGCTGCTGATCATTATTTGGCTGACGCTTTTGACGCAGCTCAGTAATCGAGAACATATTGCTAAGCTGCTTAGCAATATCAGATAAGGTCTTATCGTTAATCTCATCATCATCATTAACGTTAAGGCGCATGGTAATAGTGTCATTACCCTGGCTATCCTTACCCACAATAGTCTGACTAAGCTGACTTTCACCTCGTAAGACAGATACACCATCGTTAGAGGCAGGGCCATCTAGAGCATCCTTAGCGTCAACAACGCCCTCAGCATAAGCTGCTGCATTAGATGCAGCATCTGCCGCAGCTGTTGATGCAGCGTCTGCAGCATTGCTCTTGTCTTTATTAGCAGTGCTTTGTGTATCGTTTTTGCCAGAAATAGCCTTGATGGCCTCTAAAACAGGAGAGCCATTGGTTGATGACTTATCAACATTGCCGATGAGGCTTTGTGCGATCTCACGGGCCTTTGGAGAAATATGGGCGAGATCTTCATGCAGCTGCTTTGATCTTTCGGTGATGATGCGTACAGCCTTGGAATAGTATGAGTTGAGCTTGTTTAGCTCATCCTTAGTTGGACGAGCTAAGAACATAGCAATCTGATACTTCTCGTCATCAGAGAGATCTTTATAGCCAATAAAGTCAAAGAGGCTGTCTAATTTAGCCTTGGAAAGACGACCAATGGTGCGATCGTCTCTAAAAATGAAGTAGTTAAAATCGAAGGTGCCAGGCTTCTTTTGGACATCAATACCAATAGATCTGCCATAGTCACGCATCTCTTTTAAGATGTTCTGCAGCTTCTTATCAAAAGCAACGGAGCGATCAATGCTATCGCGTAAAGCTTGATTGTTAGCATTGAGCTTGTCACGAGTAGATGGATTGGCAAGACGATACTCGATTTCTGGGTAGCGTACCTGTGCTAAGTTCTTACGGATGTCAGCAACTTCAATGAGGCTAACACGGCGTACACCTTCACAGACAATATCAATCTCCTCAGGGCCTGAGCGAGCAGAGAGCAGACGCACCACAGTACCAGTCTTAGGAAAGTCCTTAACTGCTAAGTGAGACTTCTTAAGCTTGTCATTGTCCACTGCGAACATGGCAAAGGTGTGATGGGATGAGGATATAACCTCAGTAATCACATCGAGCCATTCGATAGACAGCTGAATAGTTGTAATCTGCGATGGCAAAATTGGGCGGCCGTACAGAGGGACCACATGGAGCTTAGATGGCAGACGGTTACCCAATTCATCACGGTACAGATCTGTCATAGCTAGAGGATTGTCATTATCATAGCCATCTTCAATCTTGTACTCGTTATCACTCTTCTCTTCGCTGCCCATGTTAAGTGGGCTAGCTACTAGAAGAGAGTTCAACATAGTCTTGATATCGTCAAATTCAGCCATATGTGTGTGAAATCCTTGAACGAACCCCTTCATTTGCGCCTCTTGAGAGCTCAAAGACTTCAAAGCTTCAAAAAAAGCATGTCCTTAAGCGTCAAAGGGGCAAACAACAGTTAACTTATCTATTGCAGCATACACTTAAGATAGAAAGTAGACATGGCCAAGTGCACAGAATTTAGAAAAATAATCGTTTCTAAGTCATGCAAACCATCGCTTCGCCATTTTACTAGTCAACTACAGCTGCCTAGCCGCGATCGTCAGTAACTAAGCACCAATTTAGCCTTTCAATTGCACCATAAGCCAAGCTTTTTAGTATCTTGCAACGCTCAACGTGATGCCATTAGCATCACGCGTTGATGACCTTGATGCTATTAGCATGGTGTATTGAGCATGATGAGCTTATTTCATACAGCTATCATCATGCTCTGTGGTGCTGACAAAGCTAGGCTAAATAGCCATTACTAGTGGCTACTCAGCGCTTTTCTTAGCGCGAGTGCGCTTTGGCTTTACTACCTCAGCTGCCTCATAGGCAATAGCGATAGCTTCTCCTTGAGCTGCAGCAGTCTTGCTGCTACGGCGACGAGTTGTTCTCTTGGTAGCTTGAGTCTCTGACAGCGCCTCATCTGCAGCTGCTGTAGCTTTGCAGCTACGTGATCTTGGGCTCTTAACTACCTGAGTGTCTTCTTGTGTTGTATCAGCTGTGCTCTTAGCACTTGAGCCTTTAGATCTGCTGCGAGTGGTAGTCTTTTTAACTGCCACTTGAGTGTCTTCGCTAGTAGTTTCAATTGCATCAGCGCTAGGCATAGCTAAGCTTGATTGAGCAGCGCTTGACGCATCAGTGGCGCTATCGGCATCAGACTGTGAAGCTGCATCTTTAGCGATGCTCTTAGTGCGCTTGGTAGTCTTTGTCTTTTTGCTCTCGGAGCTGGTGCTAGTTCTGGCTTTTTTGGTCTTGTTCTTATCCACCTGAGACTTAACATTAGCTAAAGCAGCAGCTCTTTCTTCGGCTAAATCATCTGGATTGATATTGGCTGCCTTAAGCTCATCATCGTGAGCTCCCATGACAGGATCATCACCAAAGGCAATAGCCGCTGCACGTAGTAAAGCTGCATTTGGGAACTTAGAAGTAGTTACTGCTTCATCACCCTTGTCTACAGATGCAATAGTATGGTGCTCAGCTTCGTTAGCATGAATCTTAGCTAAAGTGAGCTTGGTGCGCTTACGAGTTAAGGTGGCGCTAGCTGTGCTTTGTATAGAGTTCTGCTCGGTAACATGCGCAGTCTCATTATCTTCGGTGCTCTGAGCACTTGAGCTTTTAGCCTTGATAACGGCCTCTTTAGCAGCATTAGCAGCTACTTGCGCATCGGCAGAAGCAGCAGAGGCGCTGTTAACGGCCTCTTGAGCTTGTTGCGCAAGTAAATCGGCTTTACGGCTCTTACGCGTCTTGACCTTAACTTCGATTTCGCCAGAGGCAGTCTCAATCGTGGCATCTTTGCGAATTTGTGCCTCAGCAGCGGCGGCAGCAGCTGCTTGTAGTGCAGCCTCTTGAGCTTGCTGAGCTTGTAGCAAAGCCTCATCCTCTTCACGGGCTTTTTCTTTAGCCATGGCCTCGGCTTCAGCTGCAGCAATTTCTTCGTCACTCATGATAGTGCGCTTACGCTTTACCACTACCTTGATGTCAGAGACCTTGCGAGCTGGAGTTCTCTTGCCCATGACCATGCCCATTTCATCAACATCAAATGGACTATAGCTGCTTTCTACAACCGGTGTCTCTTGGGTAGGACCGTTTTGCATGAGGGACTTAAAGCGACGCAGAATTTCTGCTTGCTCAGCAATAGACTTGTTATCCACCTCAGGTACATTAGACTCATTGTCTAAGCGATCTTTAACGCGTCTACCACGAGTGCGAGTGGCATCAGAACGATATCCATTTGAATAGCTATCGCCATCTACAATACGACGGGAGCGTGATCTTGTTTCGCCACGAGATGTACGGGATGCATAACCATCATCAGCAAAAGCACGTGGTGACATGGCACTATCGGTTCGAGAGCGAGAAGAGCTCTCTGTACGTGAACGCGATGAAATACTCTCAGAACGACTACGACGAGATGGACTTACATCCATACGGCTACGTGAGCGGGATGGGCCCTCGCTGCGAGTACGAGATGGACTCTCACTGCGAGTACGTGATGAGCTCTCGCTGCGAGTACGAGATGAACTCTCGCTGCGAGTGCGTGATGAGCTATCAGTGCGGGAGCGAGTTGAACCCTCAGAGCGGAAACTAGAGGAGCTAGCACTCTCTGATCTGCTACGAGTTGAGGTACGGCTACGTGGTTTAAGCTCAGAGGAACTTGAGCGTGTAGAGCGGCGCGGTGCACTCATCGGAGCATTTTCCTCAGATGCATATGCACTCTCATCATCAACTCGACGAGTTCTACGGGTACGAGTTGGCTTTTCGCTAGACTCATACATATCAGATGCGATCTCACGACGGCCTCTTGATGACCCGTCAGCTAAACCATAGGCAGTTGAGCGAGTGCGCTTGATGCCTTCGCTTCGAGTAGATCTTGAGCTGCTGCGCGATCTTGATCGTGGTGCAGAGTCATGATCAAAGCTACTTTGACTATCTGCAGTGCTGCGAGTGCGGCGGGTTCTACTGCTTTTAAGCTCAGCACCATCCTCAGTGCGATCGGAGCTTGCCTTGCGCCCACGAGCTTTGGGCTCGCTTACAGAAGTGCGAGCATTTTGATATGGTGAAACAACTCTTTCTTCAGTGTTAGAAGCTGATGAGTTCTTTTTATTCATCCTATGTCCTCAGAGCAACTCGTAAATATCGTCGTTGCGCCTTGTGTGGGCTAGTGTTGATACGTCTTTTGCCACATCTGGCCTTTAAAAGCCTAGCTAGAACTAACCACACACTATTTTTGTATGTCTTTGTGATAAAAACCAAGGCTAAAACAGTCTCAAGTCTCATTAACAAAGCATCGTGATGGGGCGATAGTACACATCATTCCCATCGAAAAAAGATTGCACTACTTCTAATCGTGCACATATCTACATCTGAATGAACGCAAAATACTAAACCTAAGGATAGCTAAGCTCAGATAGCAACTAAGCTTGCTAAAAAGCTACATAAGCTCTTGAGCTTAGCAATCTTGCAAAATAGCTAAATAAGCTTATGGACTAGCAAGCTAAGCGCACTTAGCTAATCTAAGTCATACAAGCTTAGATGGGTCTTTGCGTTGCATTGATGAGTAAAAATAGAGTTACAAAAATTTCTTAGACTTGTTTAGCTAGTTTAATAAGAAGTACAAAATGCCCTCTTAAATAAAACTATACGCTGTTGAATAGATAGTGACACACACCAACTCTGAGCTAATTTGAGGTATAAGCTCAATGGTAAAACAGCTAAGCAATGCTCCGTTGTTAAATGCAAAGTAAGCTCAAGTCTTAGTTTTGTTTTGAGAGTTTATCCTGATCTAATGTCTTGCATGCACTTGCTTGCTCATAGCCTCAATATGATCTTGCTAAGCAAGGTTAGTGAGCGTGAAGACTAGGTAAAACAGGCGCATCATGTGGACGCCAATGTAAAGCAGGGCATAGATGCGCAATTGAGCAAGTTGGTATCTTGCTTGATTAAAATTCTGCGTGGTAACGCTGTAGCTTGCTTGAGATAACGTGATCGATCAGAGCAAGTTTTAGCAGTTTGAAAGCTTAGCTAGGCTTACTTTAGTGAGTGTTATTAGATACTCAGAATATACAAGCTCATCGTTATGCTTGTTAGCTTTGTCTACTGCTATCAAAAAAGTTTGCCAAGTTTAGGCTTATTGATAAGCAATTCAAACTTATCCTATCTTGAACCTAGATAGCTAGGCCTCTGTCATGTGTAAGCACAATAATAAGCATATGACTTGTGAGATTGCAAATCAAGCGTACTGATTGCGCAAACTTTGCAATCATAGCGCAATATTGCACCATAAACATAACATAATACTCTTATGTATCCTTGATATGTGGCTTGCCTGCTCAGTTTTAGGCTCTATAGTCGCAATCAATGTCCTTGCAAACTCTTCTTTATTCGACTGTAAATTGTAGATAAAGAAAGTCCATTTTAATTGCAATTAAACCAAAACTCTTGGCCATAATACAATAAGTTTGCGCAATCCATTCTTAGACATAAAACTTGTGCTATAGCCACTAAAAAACAATCGCTTCTTCCAAAGTGGCATTGAATAGTAAAACCATAGCCATCATATGATAATAGCTAAGAGCTTGCAAAGAGCGCACTAGAACTAAGCAAGCTGTTATAGCTAAGAGGCAAGATAGAGCAGTAGCTTATTATCCTAAACAACGGCAAATACACAACAGCTCAAGATCATCGCCGCGTAATTACTCGTAATTAGATGACAAAATTATTAGCGAGTAACAGAACAAACGCGCTATTAGTCTATATAGCCCGAATCACGGTGTTATAATGAGCGTTTTGAGAACAATTTAAGAAAAGTTCAATACAAGATCTGCTAGCTCATTAGTGCAGGGTAGATAGATTTGCGCTATGTGCTTGAGTTAGGTGCTTATGATCTTGTCAAAATTATTGTCTAGAATGCGTGTAATCTTTGCACTCATCAAATTCACAGCAAAGTCTTCTGCGCTATCCTAAACGTATTGAAAGACTTGTGCTTATTTAGCCTAAGTGCTAATAATTTTCTTGCTCAAAATAAGTCCACTTTTGGTCTCATGAGCATACATAATTTGCCTATGTTTAGCTGTGATCTTTAATTATTGCAGCTGAGCTGGCGTTGGTTAGATCTCATAACACAGTTTGGAAGAACCAAGAATTGTCATTCATTGATACACTCTGGTACGGAAAGGGCCTCTCAGCAGCATTGCTCAGAGTGCCACTGCTGCCTTTTTCTGCGTTGTTTGGACTGGTAACTTCGGTACGTCGTAGCTTGTACACTCAAGGCTATTTAAAGTCGACCGGACCAGTGGTGCCAGTGGTTGTAGTTGGCGGCGTAACTGTAGGCGGTACTGGCAAAACTCCAATTGTGATTGCGCTGGTTAATGAGCTAACCGAACGTGGTTTTAATCCTGGCGTGCTCTCTCGTGGCTATAAAGCCAAATGCGATGTCTTCCCATCCCAAGTTCCAATGGACTGTGATCCTGAGATCTTTGGTGATGAGCCTTCTTTAATTCGCCGTTCAACTGGTGTACCTGTAGTTATCGATCCTGTACGTACTCGTGGTGCTGATTACCTTGCGGGCTTAGGCGTAGATGTGATTATTACAGACGATGGATTGCAGCACTATGCTTTAGACAGAGAAGTAGAGATTTGCGTCTTAGATGGTACTCGCATGCTCGGTAATGGTTGTCTGCTCCCCGCAGGCCCATTACGTGAAGGTGAATGGCGTCTGAGCGCGGTTAATTCTATTGTGGTCTCAGGTGCTGTTGCGCATCTTGGTCATAATCCAATGATGCTGCGCCCAAGTGCCATCACTGCTCTCAATCCAGATAACCCAAAGCAGTTAGAAGAAAGAGGAGAGGTTACCGCCTTCTGTGGCATTGGTAATCCAAGTCGCTTTTACAAGACTTTAGAAGACTGTGGATTTGTGGTTGTCAAGAAAGTTGAAGTAGGCGATCACAACAAAATGCCTTTTGATAAGCTGCGTGAGCTTGCCTCAGAGCGCACTGTCATCATGACAGCCAAAGATGCTATCAAGTATCGTAAAGAGGCTAAAGAAAACGCAATTGAAAATGTCTTTGTACTAAACGTAGCAGCTCAGCTCTCCAAGCATTTCTTTGACGATATTGTCTCTAAGATTAAGCTGTCACTACACCGCGTTGAGCAGCGTCGCCGTCGTCGTGAAGAGGCTGGCTATGTACTGCAAAAGGTTGAGGGTATTGAGGATTACGGCATTAAAGCTGATGCTGATTACATTACTAAAACTGCAGCTAGACTTTCTGCTGAGATGCAAAATGCAGAGCTTGCTAAAGCTCGTTTAAAGGCAGCTCTAAGAGCCGATAAAGAAGGCCCAGTACTGCCAGCTGACGATATTGAAATTAATCCAGAGCTCAATATCGACTTTAGCAAGCAAGTTAGCAAAGACGATGATCCACCACGTCAGATGGAATTTGAGCATCAAGCCCGCGCTGATTTCGTCAAAAGAGAAACCGTCGTGGTCGATGCCTACCGTCCAGGCATTGGCAAATCAAGCTCCTCCAAGCTCGATAGCAAGCGCGATGACGATCTCGACGACCTGCTGAATACCAAGCATGACGACCAGCTTCAAGAAAATGCCGTCGCAGCCAAGCAAAACGACAATGCCAATGTGGCCAAGCACACTGACAATGCCGTAGACTCCAAGCAAGATGAAAGTGTAGAGGCTACCAAGCACGACGACCAGATTGAGGAAAATGCCGTCACCACCAAGTCTGAAGCTAACCATGCTGATGACCAGGTAGATGCTATCAATGCCGATGACGCTATTGAGTCCCTTCAGATCGCCGATGAGACTGATGTAGCTAAGTCCGATACCAGCAAGGCTAATGCTAAGCCATCAGATGTCGTGGAGAGTGTAGAGCCTAAACAGGATATGTATGGTCCAGCAGCTGCGCTTATGGAGAAAGCTGCTAAGTTTTATGAGCATGCAGAAACTCTCAGGAACATTGCTGAGCAAGCACAAGCTCAAGAGGCAGCAACTGATTCTCACAAGAGCGAAGATCAATCAGTAGAGCTTACTGAGGCTAATGCAGATGAGCTCAGTGCCGTAGCAACTGCTGCCGAGCAAAACGCTAACAGCACCAATGCTGCTCAAGAAGAGCAACCACAAGCTACAGCCCAAGATCTTATTGAAGAGTCAGCAACTGCTAATGAGGATGCGTCATATATTGCGCCACTCTGGGTGCCATATATTCCAAAGGCTATTTCCAACTACTCAGCAGCAGCTGCAGTAACTACTGTTGAAAATGAAGCTACAGAAAAGACTATTGCTAAGCAAGAAACTGTCGAGGCTAAGTCTGAGCCTAAGGTTGAGGCCGATAAGTCAAAGATCACAGCCACAGCAGCCCCAGCTAAGAGTGAGTCCGTAACTACCGAAGAGACTGCTGAGGTTAAGGTCGAGCCTGTTGTTTACGATCTGTGGATTCCATCGATTCCATCACTGTTTATGCTCCAAGAGAGTAGATCAACAGTTGTGCTTGAGAGCAAGCAAGAGGCTCAAGATCTCAAGCATATAGATGCTGTTGCAGCTGAAAGCAAGAGTGCAAAGGATCAAGATGATGCTACATCCAAGAGCGTAGCAACTGATCCTGCTCTACAGGATCAGGCTAGTGATGCTTCCTTAGCAAAGGATGCTGTTGCTCAAGATACGAGTGCTAAAGACAGTGAGTCTAAGGATGCAGAGGCTAAGAGCGAGGCTGAAACTGATGTTCAGGTTGCCAAGGAGTACCAGCTGTGGATTCCGTCTATTCCAGTTCTCCCAAGCTATAAAGCAACTGCAGCTTTAGAGGCTAGCCAAACTACTACTGCGACTACAACTACTAAGTCGAAGAGTACAGCTAAGAAAGCCACCACTAAGGCAAGTGCAGCTGATAGTGCAGCCAAATCATCTAAGGCCACTACAGCCAAGGCAAGTGCATCTGGTAGTGCTGTTAAGACATCTCCTGGTGAGGCTATTGCTGCAGCTAAGGGGACTACTAAGAAAACTGCAACTAAGAGTGCAGCAAGTGACGGCAGTGCGGTGTCAAAGACCACAACTAGACGAGCACCAACTCGAGCTGTAATTGCTTCTATTGATGAACTGCCAAAGAGTATTCGTAAGAAGACGACTAAAGCTACCAAGGATGTAGCGAAGAGCGAGGCTGTCTTACCATTAATTGATGCTTTAGATAAAAGTGAGTCTACTGATGCTGCCAGCACTTTGGTTGCAGCAACTAAGAATGACGATGCAATTAGTGCAGTAGAGACTACTAAGAGCACAACTCGTACTCGTAAGAAGGCTAGTGAGAGCAAAGATGCTGACAAGTCAGAGACTACTGAGGCTGAGGCAAGCACTGCAACTCGCAAGAGCACTGCTAAGAAGACTACCACTAAGTCCACTACCACTAGCACCACAAAGAGCACTACCACTCGCAAGCGCACCAGTACAGCTGCAAAGAGTAAAGCTGCAGAGGATGTCACTGAGTTAAGTGAGGACAAGGTAGAGGTTGCAACTAGCAGTAAGACCACTACTAAGGCAAAGAGCACTACAGCCAAGACAACTAAGAAGACTAGCAAGGCAGAGAGCGCATCAGATGCTGAGGTAACTACCAAGAAGTCAGCTAAGGCTGATAGCACAAGCACTGCCAAGACTAGTGCTGCAGCTGAAGGTGCCGCCGATAGTGAAGCTTCAACCAAGAAGACAACTAAGGCCAGCGCCAAGGCTGATGCTGCCAAGTCAGACTCAGCTAAGGCTGAGAGCGCCAAAGTAGACTCAGCTAAGGCAGAAAGTGCCAAGGCAGATTCAGATAAGGCCGAAAGTGCATCTGAAAGTGAGTCTAGCGCTAAGAGCACGGCTAAGCGTACAGTTAAGAGAACTACGCGTAGCAGCGCTAAGGATGAAAAAGATATTTTTGTCCTTAAGAAAATGCGTGATGTCTACGATCCAAATGCAGTTCCAACCAAACTGAAGCGCAAGACTACTACTAAAAGCAAGAGCGCTGAATAGCTAGTGTTTGTATGATGAAAAAGCCTCCACTTTGTAAAAGATTGTGGGGGCTTTTTTGCATCTAAGTCTATGTATAGCATCTAATGTGCTCTACAATGATGTCTATTGCCATCGTCACTGTGAAGGCTGCTTTGATGTTTTATCGGAGAGTAGCTAAGATCGTGAGGTGGATTGATCGTTTTGTTGTTTAGAGCAATTAACAGGATGCAGTTTCTAGCTATAAGCCAAACTGCTTAGAGAACATTCATTATGAGTCAGAAAGTTGAGTATATTGTGGCCATTCCGTCACGTTACGCTTCAACCAGATTAGCAGCCAAGCCGCTTGCCATTGTTGATGGCAAACCAATGATTGTTAAGGTTTGTGAAAAGGCACTAGAGTCATCCGCTAAGTACGTTATGGCCTGTATCGATCATGAAGAAGTTGCTAAAGCTTTAGAGCCACTTGCTCAGGCAAATGAGCGTCTGCGCATTTGCATGACTTCTCAAAAGCCACGCTCTGGTACTGAGCGTATTGCGGAGATGATTGCAAACGAGCACATTGATATGGATACCATTGTGGTCAATGTCCAAGGTGATGAGCCGCTTATCACCAAAGATCACATTGATGAGGTGGCAGCTCTGTTAGCTAGCTCCAGTGCATCCATGTCCACTCTGTGCTCTGAGATCCATAATATCAATGATGTTTTCGATCCAAACTGCGTCAAGTGCGTGATGGATATGAACAACTTTGCGCTGTACTTTAGCCGCACTCCAATTCCATACGAGCGCGATAACTTTGCTCTTGGCAAGGAGAATGTTAGCGAGCTTAAGTTCAAGCACTATCACCACATCGGTATTTATGGCTACAAGGCAGGCACTATCTTAGATTACTTATCTAAAGAGCCAGCTGACATTGAGGTAGCTGAGTCCTTAGAGCAATTACGTCTTCTTCACTACGGTATGAAGATCGCTGTTGCTACTACCGATAATCCTCCTGAGATCGGCGTAGATACTATTGCTGATCTTGAGCGTGTTAACCGCATCTTTGCTCAAGGCAAGGCCTAATAAGCAATTAGGCATACATCTTAGCGCCTCAGCTTAAGCTTGCATCCTCTTTAGTAAGCTTGATGAAGCATTATCAAGCTGCAGCACGGCATCGTAGCTTTTGCCTCAGCTTGCATGGCACGCGTTGGCAGCGTTGTCTGCTTGTGCTCTGAGGCGTAGAAATATTTTTGCACTCGCAGTTGTACAACTAGTTTCACAGAACGTATTACTGCAACTTTGCTGTATGTCTGTATCTAGATTACTTAAATTTTTGCGTGTTCTATGGAACTTATAGAGCTTTTGGCGGTCTTTTATGCTGACAGAAACTATCTGAGGTCAAATAGGCAATGAGGCAACTCAATCAGGCTCTTTTTCGTGTTAGAAAACTCTATGGTGCTCCAAAAGCACTGTTGCTCTTATGCACTAGCGCTATGTGTGCTATGCCTATGGCCGCTTGGGCACAAGCAAAAAGTGGTGCATCTGAGCTGCCTGTAGCCTCACAAGATCTCGCCTCTCATAACATGGATGCGCATGATGTAGCTCCTAACAAGGATGCTCCTGCTAAGAGTAAGACTTTAGTACGCATTCCTGCACTCAATCCTCAAGTACCATACTCTGATACTTTTACTGAGGATGAGTGTGACTACATCAATCTTGATGGAATTTGTACCAATAAGCAGTTTGGTTATAGCCAAAAGTTTGAGCTTTTTGAGCATGGAAAGCGCGTTGAATACAGTGTGAATGATGGCATTGTGGAAGAGGATTGTGACTCTTTTTTACACATGGCTACTCAGGGAAAAAAGCATCGCTCAGTATTCTTGCCGCAGATTGCCAAAAACTGCGACATCATGCCTCATTTACATCATAAGACCATAGCTAAGCTCACCTCTAAAAGTGGCTCTATTGTAAGCTTCGTGCTCAATGAGCGTACTGAGCAAAATGACAGTGCGTCTATGGCGCAAGCTAATTTAGCTAGAATAGATAAAATCAAAGTCAAAGAGAGCAACAATAACTATCAGTCTGTTGCTCAATCATACTCAAACTATCAGACTTTTGCCCATGCTGACTCAGTGCAAGCTCCATTAGTAAGCTCGCAAGAACAAGAGATTTTGGCGGTAAATCCGCATGCTGATGCTTTATCTGATAGTGTCTCAGTTAAGGTAGCCTCAGCTGTTTTATCTCAACAACATGGCTTAGCAGGCACTAATGCGTCCCTAACTGTAGCTCAAAAAGAAGCAGTTAATCATGCGATACAAAAGTCAGAAGAGCTCTCTAGCTCCATGAACAAGGTAGCAGACAAGATTGAGTCGCATGAGCTCAGCGCTTTATTTGGCACCGATGCGCTCATTAGCATCTTTGTTGATGAAATAGAGCTTACCGACGAGCAATATCGTGCCTTAAGCGTTAACGATCAAGGCAGTCTAGTGTTATCCGATGCAACCGTGGTGGGGCACGAAGGCCTATTAAGCCGCAATGATGATGGCACCTTATTCTTGCACTTAGATAATCACAATGGCGCGGGCGCTTTAAGCGATTTAAAACAGCCATCTAAAGCTATTGCCAAAGATATTCATTCTCAAAAGCACAGTGCTTGCCTGCAGACAAATGCTCAGCTCAAGCAAGATGCTATTGAGATGCGTAATGGCAGTACGCTAGACAACGCTGATGCTAACTTACAAAAACAAGCTCAAGGCTCAATTAGCAGTGCCAACAAAACTAAAACCATCGATAGACGTAATACTTTCACTGTTCATCCAGGCAGACAGACTGATTTTGATGTTAAGCACTTTAGCGACATCAAAGTTCTACCAATCAATGAACAAGGCACTACTCAAATCTATACACCTGATTACGATGTTTACGATCACATGCAAGATAGCAAGGTAAATCTCTCAGGTGAGCCGATTGAGCCTTCTGTATTTAAGCCTTTAGTGCCAACCATTCATCACGGTCAATTCTCATCAGGCCCAAGTCTTACCAATGTCTTTGACCAAGACAGAGATCGTAAGAATAAGCTTCTTGACCAATCTATCTTAGATTGTCACGATGGCCGCCCAGATTAGCAGCCACTACGCAAGGTCTACGAATAGTCATACCCACTACCACTGGCCTGGCACATCCGCTAGGCCCCAAAAAAAACTGTCCCAGACCTTATTACCTCAAGTGCTCCTTTCAGCCACTAGCAGCATTCTCAAGCCTTTGACAAGCATTGCTTTCCTCTTCTTATTTTTCCATCCCAACCAGCGTTAGCAGCTCAAGCTTTCTCGCTAATAGCGCTCTCCATAGCTATAGCGTTAGCCTCAATCAGTGCAAACGAAGCCGATTAGCTCCCCCATGCACTTTGCTAGGCGCTTGCAAGCTCACGGATGCTTAACTTTGCTTAAGCTGGTTAAAACTGCGCGGGTGGCGTCATTAACGGGTCGTAAACGTGTCATAAACGGCGATCCACGGCTTATAAGCGATCTGTTCTATAGTCCATTAGCAGCAAGCAAAGTGTGGCCGCTTGCTCTTAAGTCTCAGCTCTTTTGAGCAGCATGCTGGTAAAACGTCTATCAACATGTGCTGATGGCAGATGCAGCCAAGGTTTATGAGACTCTTTGTCTCTTTGTGTGGGTAAAGTTCTGTGTTTTGCCACGACTCTTTTGGGGGATTACTTTTGTTGGAGATGATGGCCTTAACGCATATTTTTAGCTATGAAAACTAGATTGATTGTGGTGGTGTGGCTGTTTTGATGTCTGATTATGGCTTATTTTGTGGTTCATTCAAGATCGGGCTTGAGACTAGCTGTGCTCTGGCTTTGAGACGTTTTTTGTGCCGTTTGAGATCACAGATTCTGGGGCTTTTGGGCGCGAGCGAGTGCCTTAGTCAGGGGAGATAGAGGGCTTTTTAGGCAGCATTTATGGGGTAAAAGCCATCATTTTGCTTTTGCAATAGTGCTTAGGGCTCCCATAGCACAGAAAAAATATTTTTGGCTATTTTTCTAAATCTTATGCTCAAAATCGTCCTTGCATCACACTTTATAGAATTGAGCTAAGCAAGGTTCAACGCTTGTGGCGCGGCTCATATCATATTTGAGCTAAGAATAGTTGAGAAGTCTGTCACAGACATTTCATTAATCTTGCCTACTTTGCCTAAAGTAGTCTTGTAAATACGATAAATATGCCTTTTATCGCGTTTTATGGCGTTGGTGAGCTAGCCTCAATTTCGTGAGTTTTGGGGTAAAAAGTGGCCTGTGAGTGCGGTGCTTTTAGTGGTGTTTGGTGTGGTCTTTTCTGCCTTAAAAAGCTGATATAAATGGGGTTTGTTGGGCGTACGTGTTTAGTGGTGGCATGTTGATTTGGTAAAAAAGTGTGATCGCTCTCAAGTCAGGCTTAATCATGCAAACTCATCTACTGTGAATTATTAACCAGCCATAATTTGAGCAATTTGTCTAAGTGCCTATGATGTCCTTTGTCAGGACGCGATTGACAGCAAACCTTTGGCAAACTGCCTCACGCCCAAGTTTTCCCATCTTTAGCTCAGCACATGCAGTACTTAAGATCTCTGTTATCAGTACTTTTTAAAGGTAGAGCATCATTGTAATAGTTGGTGCTTGTTTGCCTTCTAAGACTCTGATGACATCGTTAGCAAGAGATGCTTTTTAGTTATGCATTTAAGTAATGCCTTTGAGCAGTAGCTCGTTGGGCAGGTTGAGCTAATCAAGAGTAGAACTGCTCTTAGCTTAATGGTTTCTAAGCAAGAGCCTTCTAACTATAGAGTGGTAGATAACACTATGTATGTGCATCAAAGCAGTAACAATAAGCCTGTCTTAGCAGAACGAGTATTTATAGGCCTTAATGATGATAGCCATGTGTCTTCGGCATCTTGCGCTGCTGATGCATATGCTTTAGACCAGGCAATTAACGTACAGTCAGGTAAAGCAGCTAATCAGAATGTTGATGGTGCTGCAGATACAGATCCTGCAGCTAAAGATAATGTCGATACAGCTCCTGCAGATAAAGATACTGCGGATACTTCTCTAGCAGCTAAAGAGACTTTAGTTGCTAGCTCTGGTGCAGATAATTGCGATATGGCGGGGGCTGGTGATGTGGCTGAGGCTCTCGTTAGTGCTAGTGAAGTTAAGGAGAACAAGCTTAGCGCTCTTCTTTGTAAGATGTGCGCATTTGATAAAGAGTATGGCCTAGGTAGTGCTGAAAAATATGATGCAATTGACGCTCTAACTATTACCGTGCCTGAAGCTGAGCGTATGTGCCCTGAGGGCTTTAGCTTGGTACATCAGTCTTTTACTGAGGCTTTTAGATCTTATAAGCGCATTAATAGAGCTACTGTAGCAAAGCACAAGCTGCCGATGAGCATAAGAGCATTAGATATGCTTGAGAATGCTGATGAGAGCATGTTTGCAGAGCGTCAAGAGGCTTTATTCACCTTGGTGTTAGCGCTAGGCGGCCCGATCTTAGAGCTGATGGCTGATCCAAAAGTATGTGCCATTGCCTTGGGTACTGATACTCGTGTGATCTATGAGAACAAGACAGATGAGATTTTGGTCTTACCGCAAATTGAGCAGAGCAAAATCCATATTCTCGTTCGTGAGCTCGTGTTTTTAAATGCTCCTGAGCGCATGCGTGACCATGATATTTCAGATATTCATGGAAGAGTAGGTTTAGGCAATTTTTACTTTGTAGCCGATGTGCCTCCTCACTCAAGCGTACCAGTGATCTCTATGTGGCGCTGTACTAGTGAAGTTAGCGTAAGTGGTCCTATGATCGCTGCTGCTCAAGATGATCCTGGTGTATACAGTATTTGCGATTGTCGCTTTGACCCAAAGGCTGCAGCCTTACGCAATATGAATCCTAAGGAGCGTCGTACCTTAGAGTTATGCGGTAAAGCAGAGGATAAGGTCGAAGGAGATTGTGAGATCGCCTCTGTGCTCGAGCTTGATCTCAAGCTTAGCGAGCGTGCTTGGAAGATGCTCAATAAGATTGAGCGCAAGTGGCGTACTGGCAATTACAACATCGAGTCCTTACGCATGCTCACATATTTAGTGGGCCCTGAGATTATTGAGCTTTTAGCTAATCCTGAGGTAACTGAGATCGCGCTAAACTCCGATCGCCGTTTGTTTATCAATACATATACTGAGCGCTCAATTGAGCTAAGTAACTCAAGCAATACCAATATTGAGGCGCTGATGCGTTTGCTCTCCTCAATGCTTGATATGGACTTAGGCTCTGACAAGCACATCTTATCTGGCATCTTGCCGCTTGATGGCAGTCGTGTAGAGTGCAATCGTCCTCCAGTCGTGCCTAATCCAACTCTAGTCATTCGTAAACATGCTGCTTGCTCTATGACCTTAGATCGTCTGATGGATCTTAAGATGCTGACGATGACTGAGTACGTCATCTTAGAGCATGCGCTTAAGGCTCGTCTGAGCATTCTAGTCTCAGGTGAAACTGGCTCAGGCAAGACCACCTTACTTTCTGCCTTAATCAATCAGCTTGCCGATATTGCCCCAAGCGAGCGTGTCATTTGTTTAGAAGATACACCGGAGCTTATGCCGGTTATTGCTAACTGTACTCATGCCTATACCTCAGATAGTACTGATATGAGTGAGTTAGTACGTTCTGCTCTAAGACAGCATCCAGATCGTATTGTGGTCGGTGAAGTACGTGGTCCAGAGGCTTTAGATCTTATCGATGCATTGTGCACTGGTCATAAAGGTAGCTTCTCATCCATGCATGCTGGAAGCGCAGAAGAAGCCATTAAGCGTTTAGGCCTCATGATCTCTCGCAATGAACAAGCACCAGAAAACTACAACGATTTAGTTGCAAGTGGCGTCGACATTATCGTGCAAATGGAAAGCCGCCCACAGCCACATATTCGCAGCATCAAGTGCGTTAAGGGCATCGAAGATGAGCAATTCATTATTAAGCCAATCCGCTCAACTCGCGATATTGACCACTACATTGAGCTGAGTCAATCCCAAGATGATCACGAGCAACGCGATTTGCAGCAGCTGCAAGCTAATTAAGCTTACTAGAACCTTAGCGCTGTTTAGTTTATTTACGAGCTTAAGCCAGGGAGCAAGTGCTCCTTGGGCTCAGTACTTTACTCTTGCTTTAAATATTTGAGGCTGATATGACAACTAACGAGCTCCTAATAAGTGTTTGCCTAACCATGGCACTCTTGTGTGGTGTGTTAGCAGTGTTATTTTTCCTCCGTTCGCGTCTTAGTGTTCCAGAGTATGCCAAGATGCCTACGGTATGCGATTTAATCGACTATGCCACTATGCCAACACAAGATGTCATTGTGCTTAAGTCTGGTGGCTTAATGAGCATGATGGAATTAATGATTCCAGACATGTCAAACTTTACCGACACCAAGCTAAAAAGCTGTTATGAGTTATGCCAAAAAGCTTTATTAAAGCTTGAGGGTAACTACGCCGTTCAGATTGACGCCATTAGATCAAAAGACAATTCCTATGCGCCAAGCATGCTCACTAGCAATGTAGTGCTAAAAGATTTAGAGAGTCGTCGTGAGCAGAAATTTGCCAAAGAAGGTAGCTATGTAACTCATATCTATCTAACCATTACATATGCAGGCAAATCTAAAGAGACCCGTCTTATCAGCCGTCTCATGACCAAAGAGGCCATGTCTAATGATAAGTACAACGCCACTATGGCCATCATTAAAGAGTTTAGACTGCGCGTAAAGATTGTGGCCGACTCCTTAAGTCAGTGCTTCCCAGTCAAGATCTTAGGCAATGAAGAGATCGTCTTATCCAGCAAGCTTAGACCTGTTTGCGGCAAAACAGCCTCAAACAATGCAGCAAGCTCTCAAGATCACGAAAGCCAATCTGCCAAGCCCCAATCTGCCAAGCAGCAAGCTGCTGACAGCACCTTAGCCTTGCAGACAACTTATGGCAGCACCATAACAGTAGATACCGCGCAAGAACATGGCGATCTTTCCTTTGAGAAGTCAAGCCAAGTTACTGCAGCAACAAGTATTGATGCTAAGCAGAGCATAGATCTTGATGACAATGCCACTACCTCAATGCCTAGAAGCAACGCTTACGACTCTAATGCCAATTGCAGTGCCGAACATAAGGCTGATCTTGCCAATGGCTCTATCGCTAGTGCTGCTGCCCATGCAGATTCAGATGCTATACATGCCGACAGTGCTTATGCAGATGCTACACATGCTGACAGTGCTGATACTAATGTGAATGCTGCACATGATGATATTGCTGACGTGGATGCTAATGCAGATGCTGATGAGGCAGATGAGTATGTCGCTAAGGCAGACGGCGCTTGCAAAGCTGCTGCAGTTGCTACAGCTGTTGCAACCGCTGTGGGCGCTGGTGGTGATGGTGATGAGGTAGGCTTATCAGGGCTTGCCAATGCTCAGATTGCAAAAGAAAAATTTGACTCATCACATCGCGGTAAGGCTGTTATTAGTCGCTTATTGACAGTGATTCATACTTGTCTAACTGCCAAGACACATCCCATTGCATATCCAGGATCGAGAGCTTATTTAGACAGTGTGCTAGCAACGGATGACTATATCTCTGGCTTTACCCCAAAGATGGGATATGAGCATATGAGTGTGTTGTCAATTGAGGGACTGCCATCAGCAACTCATGAGGCCATGCTCAATACCTTAGCTACTTTGCCTTTTGCTTATCGTTTCAATAGCCGCTTTGTCATTTTTGATCATGCAACTTCAAAAGTTTACTTGATGAAGTATCGCAGCCGTTGGTCACAAACGCAAAAGGGCATCTTATCTCAGGTCTTTAATATCGAAAGAGCCAAGGTCAACCAAAATGCTGTAGATCAGGTTAAAGATATTGATGAAGCTCAGCGAGCTTTAGATAGCAATGAGGTGATGTTTGGTTCTTATACCGCAACCTTGCTTATCCACGAGCAAAACTTCCATAAGCTCCAAGAGAAAGTAGCTGCAGCTATCGCCGCTATTGAAAGAACCGGTCTGAGTGTTCGTGTAGAGACTATGAATGCCGATGACGCATTTTTTGGTTCACTGCCTGGTCACTTGACTGAAAACTTACGTAGGCCATTAGTGTCTCAAGATGTGCTCTTAGATTTAGTACCAATGTCTCTGCCTTCACAAGGAGAGGAAACTAGCCCTAATCCTTTATACGGCTTACATGCATCTCCATTAATGCAGGTAAGAACAGAGGGTTTGAGTAAGTACTATCTTAATTTGCATGACAAGGATGTGGCTAATACCTTGGTAATTGGTCCAACTGGTGCGGGCAAATCTATGCTCCTTGGCGAGCTCATTATCAACTTGCTGCGTTATCAAAGGATGCGTGTCTTTGCTTTTGACAAGGGCTGTTCCTTCCATGCTTTAACTAAAGCCTTAGGCGGTAGTCATATCATCTTAAACAACTCAGAGCGCATGCTCTGCCCTCTATATCATTTAGAGAGTAATGCCGATCTTGATTATGCCCAAAGCTTTGTGGAGCTCTTGTTACGTCAGTCAGGTGCTACTTGTAGCCCAGAGCTAAGACACGAGATTCAGATGGCTATTAGAGCACTAAGCTCCATGCCGCATAACTTAAGACGTCTTTCTGATCTGCATAGTTTACTGTGCAGCCGTACTTTAAAAGAGGCACTGTCTGCCTATACCGCAGAGCAAAGTGAAAATTGCATCTTAGATGGCAACACCAATGCTACCACCTCAAGTTTCTTAACTACTTTTGAGTGTGCAGATGTGTTCTCACGACCTGAGTCTTTCTCTGTACCAGTGCTCAAACAAGTCTTTAGACTCATTGAGCAACAATTAGATGGTAACCCACTTGCCATCGTGGTGGATGAGGCTTGGTTAATGCTCAAAGATGATGTCTTTGCTGCAGAGCTTTTAAACTGGTTTAAGACCTTACGTAAGTACAATGCCTTTGTGATTTTGGCGACACAGTCATTGACCGACTTAGAGGCGTCAGAGCACTTTGAAAATATCTTAGAGTGCGCCAAGACCCGTATCTTCTTACCTAATTGCGATGCGATCTCAGATGCCTTGAGAAACTCATACTCCATGATGGGCTTATCTAATCAAGAGATTAACTTGGTAGCCTCCTCTGTGCCTAAGAAAGACTATTACTTCGTTAAAGGCGATCAGCGCATTTTATTTAACCTCATGCTCTCAGCTGAGGAAAAAGCTTTGTTAAGCATAGCTGGTGAACACTCTATGGCTAAAACTAATGCTCTTTATGACAAATATGGCCCACTCTTCTACACCCACATAGCTACTCAAGAGCAAGAGGCGGTAGAAGAAAACGCCATTATTAAGACCATTAGTGCCAATCACAAGCCATCGTTTATCGAGAACACATTAGGCCACAGTAATAAGCACCATGCTAACGCTAGCTCTAATGGCCAAGAAGAAGGTACGACTGCACAGGCAGATGAAGGTACTTACTGCAGCAATTCAGTTGTCAACGATTTGTTGACAACTGCCTCGGATGGCAAGAACTACCCAAAGTCCGCAGATAGCAGCAAGCAAGAGGCCTTTTACGAGCAGAAAAGATCAGTCAACCAAGATGGGTCTAGACGCTCAGCTTATGCAGGCAAAAACTTTAAGAAAAGGGCAGCTGACCATCAAAAAGGAGAGTTTAGCGCCTCAACAAGTTTAGCTAAAAGCTCAGCACAAGATCCTGCCAACAAAACAAAGGCAGGTATTAAGCAAGGCTTTGGCAGCAATCTAATCCTTAAGGCCAAAGACAAGTTGGGTGCAACCTTTGAGCAATATGCCAATCATTCATAAGCATTGGTGCAATTAACAGTATGCATATGCATAAGCAGATGTAACAGCAATGGCATATCCATATCACTATGCCACTATGCATCTAAGACCTCAATTAATCCTTTGAAGCTCCATGCCTAAAAGAAAGGTAGCGCTAAGTCATAGAGCCTGAGACCAAGGAGCAATTGCTTCTTGGTCTGATCACGCAGGGTCTAAGACTCAAGCTGAAAACAAGGAGGTGCTGCCATATACAAAAGACAATCTTGGTAATCATGTTGAACTAGCACGCAGCGCTGACGATATGCGCGAGTGCTATTACCATCCGTTTTTATCTGAATACGCTTTTGATTAACTGCCGCTTAGACCTAACTCTTTGTAAGAACTATGAGTTTGAGCGGGCGGCTTGCTACGCCCTTAGCAAAGTGAACTTATACACAACAAAGTTTTAAACAGCGCCATAGCAATATCAAGCAAACGCGCACTAAGCCTATGTGTCCATGTCTGTAGTTTCATTTTGCTTTGATTGACAGATATAACTTAGCTTTGTAGCTAAGTTGGATTATCGATAACTATGTAATGCCAAAACCATACGCAAGATAGCGTGCTAAGAGAGAAATATAGCAACTGTAAAAGGCTCTCAAGCTTCAAGACCAAGAGGCGATCACGCAGACTAAAACGACTTAGAGGTCAAGTAATCACGAGCAAATATTGCTGCTTGCCGCTAAGTGGCAGCTATCTTAGCTGCACTAATTAGTCTGGCTTATTTGTCTAAAAGAAGCAGAGCACTTTTTCTCATACGCTTTAAGACTCGATTAGCAGCTTTTTTAATGTGGTGGCCTTACTAAACAAGAGGATATATGCATGTCTAATAATGCTCATTCCTTACAAGTAGAACTTCAACAGTCCATTGATGAGGCTTTAGAATTTTTAAGCAGCATGCAGCGTAAGTACGATGCAGCTAAAGGTGGCGAGAACGAGGATTACTATGCCAATAAGCTAGAGATGGCAAAGACAAATCTTCACACCTTAGAGGCAAAGTTATCTTCACTAAAAGCTCAGCAAAATCAGCCCAAACCACAAAGCATTCCATCTAATGCCGCTGCTAGTACTGTCAGTGAAGATAAGATAAGTACTGTAGCAGCCAAGACTGAAGATACAAGCTCAGAGCAGAGCAGTGAGGAATGGCAAGATCTTAATAGCGACTCTGACTTACTCTTAGATACCCAAAGAGATCAAGACCAGGCAGTTAGCCAAATCTTGCAAGAGACCACACCAAAGTCACGCCCACACACAGCTGCAATCAAGAGCGACTCTACTGCCAAGGATATGAGCATGACTGACAGTGCTGACTGTGCTGTAGCCATTGCCGATGTCGCTACAGACGCTGCTCATGAAGCTGCTTCCAGTGAAGATCATGCAAGTGAAGCAGCCCAGGAAGAGCGTGCAAGTGGAGCAGATCATAAAGATGCTGCCGCTGATGAGCATTTTGTGGGGCGCAAGGCAAGAGCTAAGGTGGTGAAAGCTCATAATGGCCGCAAAGATCTTAGTGAGACTCGTATTGTTGGAGATAGCGTCTATCTGCTGGACAAGAAGAATGAGCATACACAAATGCGTATCAAGCTGCGCAATGCCATTGCTAAGGCTATTGAGAGCACAGGGGAGCGTTTGCCAGATTGGTTTACCCTAAGCTGCAGAATTGCTTCTTTGTTTAAAACCATGTCTGTGCAGGAAATTGAGTACACCTCTAGAACTATGCTCTGTGCTGCATGGCGTCGTAAGTCTAGCTCTGTTGGTGTTAAGACTGCAGCAATGCGTAAGTTATTTGCAGAAGATCTTATCTGCACAGTCGACTCTCACCGATTGGCTATTCGCGCCTCTGAGTCAGTGATGAGCAAGGAGCGCAGCAAACTCTTTGTGCGTTGTAAGAAAGCTATTGAGAGCGGTAAAGCCTCAAGCATAGAGGCATTTGCTGCCATGTGTCGCGAGTTTGCAACTGACTTTGTGCATCTAACTGAAAGAGAGATTGTGCTGCGCTGCCGTCTGCAGTGGTATCAGCATTTAGTCGATTTTGCCAAGCTCACAGTAGATCGCAAAAGCTTACAAGTTGAGTATAACAAGCGCATTCTAAAAGACTGTGGTCAGAGCAAGCCAACTGTAGATGATTTTGTCTTTACTAGCGGCAATAGCGATGATGAGAACAAGGCTATTGAGCGTGGTCTAGAGAAGTACCAAAAGGCTGTAAGAGACTACATTCAGGCAGCTAAATTCCACTTTGTCCCAACTGCCGATGAAGTCTTTGATGCTTGTAAACACATAGCACCTGTAGTTGCTGATAGCGAAAAACACTATATCTGTCAGGTCATGTGCAATCGCTATGAGTCTCAGGTTTTACAAATGCGCAATCAGAGTTTTAAGCAAAACGACAAAAACTCATTGCGCAATGCCATTAAGCGCCTAGCTTTGTTAACTGAAGAAAAGAACGCAATTGCCAAGACCTTACAGTCATTCTTAAGTCGCCTAAATACCCTCATAAGCTCCATGAAATCTGCTGCAAAAGAAGGACTTGCACTCTGTGCACCTCATAGCATGCAGCTAGATTTAGTATGTGCAGGTAGCGCTCTTGTCGATGAGCATCTATCCTCATTAGCCGATACTGAAAAGATCACTGACTCTATTGCAATCCATGAGCAAACTACAAGCTCGATTGCAAGCCAAGATCAAATGAGCCTAGCTCATGCCGATAGCCAGGCAGTGTCATCAAACGAATCTGCAAGCGTAACTGCAGATACAAAAGATACGGACACAGCAATTGAGGCATCTACTGCAGCTGCTACAAAGACTGAAAGTGAAGATGCTCAATCTACTCAAGCTGATAGTGGCGACAATGCCCAGACCAATAACATCACCAGCAAGAGCATCACCAGCACCAACACCAGCATCACCAGCACCAGCTGTAGCTCTGCGGATAAGAAGAGCGCTGTTGCCGAGCCTGACATTGCTAAGCAAGAGTTAGAAGATGAGCAACAGTTAGAAGATAAGCAAGAGTTAGAAGACGCGCCTTTATTTAGATATGCAGAAAGTGAAGCTGCGCCTATAGAACAAGGGACTGCTGCTACTCAAACTGACGAGCATGGCACTGCTGCGTCAAGCTCACTGCAATCTGGTGAGCGGGCGTTTATGCCTAATGTAGCTAGAGAGCAAAATATGTCTGTAGCCAATGGCCAAGGAAAGCTTGGTGGTAACAATTTTGAGGGCGTTAATGCCTCTAATGTGTCTGTCCAAAAGGAGTCAGAGATTATGCAAGGTGAAAGAAGAGTGGCTGCAGCTAAGGTTGCACCAGAGGGTGAGCAGATTAGTCTAAGCGCAGGAGATCGCATGGCGATGGGCCCTTCATATCATCGACGCAATGAAGGCGCTGATCAAAATCTATCAAAGGCAGATTTTAGCGTGACCCCTCAGATGCAGCAGGCTTTATCTGAGCTGTATGCAAAAGAGCTCGAAAAGCAAAAGCAGATGCAAAATCCAAACACTCAGCAAGCTTCGTCCTTTGCTCGCGTAGAGGATGTCTTTAGCTCAGAAGATGGCTGCAATATCGATACTCGTAGCATCTTACATCGTGAGCATCAGCAGGTGGTCACTCACCCAAGTTCAAGTAACGTAACAAAGCATGGCCAAGCAAGTGGTGCTAATGGCTACACACATCCACAGCATGTTGCAGTAACACCAAATCTGCAAAGTCAGCAGCCCCATAGCTCTATCTTTGCACAACCAGTACATAGCCAGAACCAGAGCTCAGTATTTGCCTCTCAAGGCAATAATCAAAGACCTAACAATGCCTTTATACCAAATGAGCATGCCCATAATGAGCCTCGTAGTATGTTTGGTCGCTTCAATCCATTCCACAGATAGCCTAAGGCAACGAGCCATCATGCTATTTGATGCTTAAGCTTACCCCAAGCATAGCAATGCCAAGCAAAGTCAATCCAAGCATAGCACTGCGATGCAAATAAAAGCCAAGCCAAGCATAGCAATGCAGGGAGTGCTGCATGCTCAAGCAATTAAAGAATCCATCATGGTCTTTGTTCGTCAGCTTGGTGACTGCCAGGCTGACGTTTTTTGCTTCGAGCATATATAGGCTTAACTATTTGCATTTAAGCTACAGATAGCATGAGCGGGCGCATGAAAGTTGAGGTGCTACTCTTCGAGCATGTGATGGCCAAAAGATTTATTAGAGTGCCAATGTCGCTATTACGAGCTGATGCTTGGAACCTAAGTATTAGCTACGTGTCTAGTTTTACAATAGACACAGTCGACTTTACTTAGGAAAGCTGGTGCTGATGGCACCTTCTAGTGAACTTGTTATTTGGCTGTATGTTTATCTAGGCATGATGCGCTAAGTTCGTATGATGGCTAGTATTTAGTTTTAGCAAATACAGTTGAGTGACAAGCGCATTAAAAGTTCTAGCTTTTGCTTAGTTTGCAAAGTGCTCACTTTTGTATGTTTGTTGCGGTCAAGAATGCGATATATATGGTGTTTTGCTGCAGCTTAGTGGTGCGTTTTTAATTAAAGTAGAAGCAAAAGTTGATCAAAAGCGTTTTTTAGGTTGATTTGCAGTCTAAAAAATCGCATTATGAATAACTGTGATCATGCTACACAAAGCGTGAGGTTGGCTATTGGCTAACACTAGCGCTTGTGATGGAGCCTGATCTAAATTACTGATGACAGTTTGCTGTCACACAGTCTCTGGTCTTCCCATGCTTTTTATATATTGCAGTTGAGGATTGGTGAGATTGTCAGGTGTATGGTAAAGCGGTATCGTTGGCCGTTTTCCTTCAAGATATATCTGATAGTCAATAGTGAGATGTTTTGACGAGTTGCGTGCACGGCAGCTAGAGTAGGGATTTTTGTTCAAAATACTTACTTTAGTCCATTAGCTCGTCTAGAAGCCCATTATGGGTGAGCGTGCCAACGATTTGGAGTTATTTAGTGGAAACTAGAGAGAACGAGGCTGTAGCAGCCGAAGTTGTAAATACAGCGCAAGCTAAAGATGCTAATGCTGAGGCTAACAAGGGTTCAAACGAGAACAGCGGTACTCATCAGGAGCACATCAAAGAGGCTCTAGAGCTGCTGTATGTACACTTCCCGAAGGCCTTTATCAAGGATGGCGATTGTAAGCCTCTGAAGATCGGCATTTTAGAGGACTTAAAGCCTTTAATTGCTAATATCGAAGGTTTATCCATTTCAAAGGTTAGAGCAGCTGTACGTATTTATACTACTCGTCTGCGTTACTTCTACAGCGTACGTGAAGGCGCTATGCGTGTTAACTTAAACGGCGAAGAAGTCGAGCCAGTTACCGCAGAGCATGCTGAATATGCACGTACTCGCTTTACTGAGATTAACGCTCAGCGTCCTACCAAGCCTAAGAAGCCTCAGGGCAAACAGTTTAATAAGAATGGCAAGCGTCCATTCAACAAAGACGGCGAGAATAAGGGCGGTCAGCGTCGCGGTGGCTTTAACAAGGGTAACTCACAAGGTTTCCAGCGTAAGTTTGAGCAGGCTAAGCCATCTGACATTCGCGTAGGTCGTTACATCTTCGTTTCCATTGAGAGCAGCTACCACAAGGGTACTGTATCTGAAGAGCTCAATGGCGATATGGTCGGTGTAAGTCTGCAAAATGGCTCTAATGCATTAGTTCCACTCAATCGCATCTACATTAGCCATGGCGGTCAGGGCCCACGTCGCAACTTCAACAACAATCGTGGTGGCAATTTCCGTAACAATCGCAACAACTATCGCAATGGTCAACGTAACCACAGCAATAATGGCGAGCGTAACGGCCACTCAGATCGCGCTCCACGCGACAACAAGGGTAGCTCAGAGCAGTAATTATCTTAGTTACCTTACCTGATTTTAAGCAAGGCGACATAGACTCTATGCCGCCTTGTTTACTATTGAACCTAGCAAAAAACGCACTGCCAATCCCAAAAGCCCAATACAACAGCATTAAACTAAGCTGCAGCATCTTGCGCCGCTGCGGCTGTCATAACAATTTGACAGACTCTACAATCTGCTAGCTCCAACCATCAGGCGGCTCTAACAATTTGGTAGCCACAAAAATCTGCTAGGCTACAACTATCCGACAGCTCCAATAATCCATCAGAGCTATCAGCCAATAAATGGCTAAGTGGAGTTGCAGGTGCTGTTAATTGCTCTGGGGACTAGCTCATGCAAGATGCAACCAATAAACCGTGGTTAATGCTCGAATGCCTAGTAGAATTTAGCTCTATGGTGCTAAATAACAGTGTTTTGGGAGATGAGCTGCCCAGTGATGGTGCTTATGTATCATTTTGCTAGTGCGTTAGATTTGATAATTTACAACTAAGATTGCCGTTTTTATAGCTGATACACTTGTTTTTGCATGCAAGATATTTGTTAAGAACGCATGTATTTGCTAAACTTTTGAGTTTGTACATATGCTGTCAATCTAAGTTAATGCTATGTTCAAGCTGTTAGCATATAAGCTCGTGTAACTAGATTTGGCTTAGTTACATATAGCATTGCTTGCCATGATGACTGCCGCGTAGGTGCATATGGCCATATCAAGCAGCAGTGCAAGCAACAAAAGGTGCACTGTACGAATTAAGTATGCCTTCAGGCAACAAAGGTGCATTGCACGTAACAAAATAAGTTTTTTCGCATTAGATGAGAGATCGGGCTCATCTAGTACTACACTCTACTACTGTCCAGGGCACATTACATTAAAGCGCCTCGTGCACAGCATGTGGCACTTAACTTGGACAGGTAATTTGGTGTGTGAATGGTTTTTTACTACTTATCTGCACTGTGAGGATAATGAATCCTTGCTCGTAACTAAACTAGGCCGAAATACTTTTATCTTGGTGTTTAGTTATGGGCGCATAAGTAGTGAGATATGTGGATAGTTTTGCCAAAGTGCCTATAAGAGTATGCTAGGCATGAACTTTTAGACAAATAGCTATCCAAATTAGAATCGCAAAGGTAACTTCAGCTGTGCTTAAGCTCAATTTTTCACGATTAGCCTTATGCCTTGCATTACTGGTAACCTCAGTAACTGCTGAGGCAAAACTTGAAATTCCTACCAAGGAAGATTTGCCAGTGCTTGCTCCTGAGGGCATGCATCAGACAGCTTGTACTCGTACAGCTAATAGCTATCTTCGTGCTCACTACAAAGCTATCGATGTAGATAACGAGTTTGTAGATAAGGTGATCAAGCAGTACCTGTACATGCTTGATTACAACAAGAGCCTCTTTACCAAAGCAGAGGTCGATGAGATCTACGCTAATCGCGATCGCATCACCAGATCTATTCTGCTGTGCGATTTATCCTATCCATACGAGCTGTACAACTTCTTTATTCAGCGTCGCTTCAATAAGTACTCATACTTTGTCGATACCTTAAAGGCAGGCAATGTTGATTTAAGTACTGATGAGACTATTGAGCTTAAGCGTAATGATGCAGAGTTCTTAGCTGATGAAGATGCTTTAAAGCAGCAATGGTTAAAGGAGCTCAAAAACGAGCTTATCTTACAGCTTCTGTCTGATAAGACCGAAAAAGAAGCCTACAAGCGTTTAACCAACCGTTACAACGCCGCTTTATCCAAGATTGCCCAAACCCGTTCAGAGGATGTGTTCTCTGTGTTTGAGAACGCCTTTGCAACTGCAATTGATCCCCATACCTCATATTTAAGCCCAGAAGATTCAGAGAACTTCAATGACAATATCAACTTGTCACTTGAGGGTATCGGTGCTGTATTGACCTCAGATGATGAGTACACTGTGATTAACTCAGTGCTGCCTGGATCTCCTGCTGAGCGTACCAAGAAGCTCAAGGCTAAAGATAAGATCTTAGGCGTACGTCAGGCTGACGGTACTTATGACGATATTATCGGCTGGCGACTAAATGAAGTTGTTAAGAAGATTAAAGGTCCAAAGGGTACCAAGATTACTTTAGATATTGAGCGCGGTGATGGTTCTCAGATCTCTACCTTTAGCGTGGATATTATCCGTGACAAGGTACGTATGCAGGACTCTGAGGCTAAGATCGAAGTTAAAAAGCACAAGGGCAAGCAGATCGCTGTGCTTAAGATCAAGAGCTTCTACACCAATCTCAACTTAGATATCAAGAAAGAGATTGAAAGAGTTCAAGCTGAAGGCACTAAGATTGATGCTTTAGTTGTGGATTTACGTAACAACGGCGGTGGTCTGCTCCCTGAGGCTACTTTATCCTCAGGTCTGTTCATCAAGCAGGGCCCAATCGTTTTAGTACGTGATGCTCGTGGCAATGTAATGCCTCAGATCGATAGCGATTCTAAGGTTGCTTATGATGGCCCACTTGTGGTCTTAATCAACCGTCTGTCAGCATCTAGCTCTGAGATTATGGCTGCAGCTTTAAGTGATTACGGTCGTGCTCTGATTGTTGGCGATACTTCCTTTGGTAAGGGTACTGTACAGCAGTCTAAGCCACTTGCTCGTGTGTACGATTTCAACGATCAAGAGCTTGGCTCAATTCACTACACCATTGCTAAGTTCTACCGTATCAATGGCGGCTCAACTCAGCTTAAGGGTGTTTCTCCAGATATCTACTTACCATCCTTAGTAGATCACGAGGAATACGGTGAGGGCTCTGAGAACAATGCTCTGCCATGGGATAAGATTAATCCAGCTCCATACGAGGCTATCTTAAACATTGCTGCTTATGTTCCTGAGCTGCAGCGTCTAAGCGATAAGCGTAGCGCCAAGAACGAGGTCTTCAAGATCATGAAGACAGACATGGATCGCTACTACAAGCTCAAGAACGATAAGGTATTATCTATAAACCTCGACAAGCGTAAGGCGCTTAAGGATGAGGACGATGCATACCGTATCAAGACTACAAATAAGCGCTTAGCCTTAATGGGCAAGAAGCCAATTAAGAAGCTTGATGACCTGCCTGATGACTTTGAGTTTGATGATGTTGTGTTAAATGAGACTGTAGCTATTGCCTCAGATTTTGCTGATGCGCAAAAGCAAAAGCTCTACAAGGCAAGCAAGGCTCCAGTATTAACTCGCTTCCAGGTTGAGCGCGATGAGATCTCCAAAGGATCTGGCACTTCATCACCTCCAGGTGCTGCTGCAATGCCTGCCCGTCCTGATGCCGATCGCGTACAAAACAGCTCACTTAAGTCCAAAGCTCACGCTAAGGCCAAAGAGTCAACTAAAGAGGGCGCTAAGGATAGTACAAAGGATAGCACTGAAAAGACCGCCGCTTTAGAAGGCTCAGTAGCTACAGCTGCTGCTGCAGCAGAGATTCAAGAGCCACAGAGCGATGGTGTTTCAATGCAAGCTGATAGTGCAGAGTTTTCAGCACAAAGCTATGCAACTGGCACTGGCGAGATTAATAACATGGATGCAGATGGTGCTTTATTAGGCCCATGGCGTACTGTCAACGAGGATGATACTTACTTACGAGTAAGCGACACAGAGTTCAAAGCTTTAATCGAAGACAGCAACACCAATTCCACTGTTAACTATCTGCGCGACAACTCTTACCCAAGCGTAATGCAAGAGGATAGTGCTGTAGCCGAGGATAAGAGCGTAATCCGCATGGTGCGCTAAAGCTTAGATTTCATCTAAAAGAGCAAAGGGCAGTTACTAAATTAGCAACTGCCCTTTGCTTTTGTTGAGCTTCAATGTGCTATTTATTTCCGCTTGATGCCAAGGCTGCATCATGCGGTTGTATAATTTTAATAATTTGCGCTGTGACGCATACTCAATGTTTTAGTTTAAGGACTTATCTGCAAGTATTTGCTTTATTAGATAAGAACAAGGGAGACACGGATGACTGCTGGCAACTTTAAGGCTAAAAAGCGTCTTGATTATAAGAAGCCTGACTTCACCGCTACTGATATCGAACTTAACTTTGTGTTGGGCAATGATTACACCGTGGTGCGATCAACTGCTCACTATGTTCGCCTGACTGCTGATAGCAAGGCTCCATTACGTCTTGATGGTGAGGAGCTAGAGTTAAAGGACGTACTGTTAAACGGACAGCCATGCAAGTACACCGTCTCTGAAAACGAATTAATTGTCCATGATGTGCAGGATGACTTTGAACTCACTACTGAGTGTGTCATCAATCCAGCTGCTAACACCTCATTGATGGGTCTTTATAAGTCTGCAGGTTGTTTTTGCACACAGTGTGAGCCTGAAGGCTTTAGACGTATTACTTACTTCTTAGACCGTCCTGATGTTTTAGCTAAGTACCGTGTACGCATTGTTGCTCCTGAGTACGGCTGCGGCGTGTTATTAAGTAACGGTAATTTAGTTGATGTCGGTGTTGAAGACGGCCGTAACTTTGCCGTTTGGGAAGATCCGTTCCCAAAGCCAAGCTATCTTTTTGCTATGGTAGCCGGTACCTTTGACATTATCGAAGATAAGTTTGTCACTAAGTCAGGCCGTGAAGTTCAATTAGGACTGTATGTTGATCGTGGTGCCTATAGTCGCGGCAAATGGGCTATGGAGTGCATCAAGCAGTCTATGGCTTGGGATGAGCAGCGCTTTGGTCTTGAGTATGACTTAGATGTCTTTAACGTGGTAGCAGTTGATTTCTTCAACTTCGGCGCGATGGAGAACAAGGGTCTTAACATCTTCAACTCAAGCTGTGTGTTAGTTGATCGCGACACTGCCACCGATACTAACTTCTACACTGTACAAGGTGTTATTGGACACGAATACTTCCACAATTGGACTGGTGATCGTGTAACTTTACGTGATTGGTTCCAGTTATCTTTAAAAGAGAGCTTAACTGTATTCCGCGATCAAGAGTTCTCCTCTGACGTTAACAGCCGTGTTTTAACTCGTTTAGATGCAGTTAACTTGATTCGCTCACGTCAATTTGCTGAAGATGCAGGCCCAATGGCTCACCCTGTTCGTCCAGAGCAGGTAATGGAGATGAATAACTTCTACACCGTTACCATCTACGACAAGGGTGCTGAAATCATCCGTATGATTCACACCATTTTAGGCGAGGCATCTTTCCAAAGAGGTGTAGCTGAGTACATTAAGCATCACGATGGTTCTGCTGCAACCATTGAGGACTTTATCCTATCAATGGAAACAGCCTCTTTACGTGACTTATCTCAGTTCCGCCGTTGGTACTCACAGGCCGGTACTCCAGAGCTCTTTGCTAAGTGGTCATACGCCAATGTTGACGGAGTAACCTCTGAGAACATTGACTCTGAACCGCATGCAACGGACTCAAATAAGGCCTCAGATGCTGCTTTAGCTGCACATGCTGCATTGCAAAAAGCCCATGCTGAAGCTGCAGCACAAAAGGCTAGCGAGTCTGAAAGCGATGAGTTAGAGGACTATGAGTCTCAAGAGAAGGATAGTGCAGTTAAGGTTGCTAAGACTAAGAGCAATGTTAAGCTTATCTTAACCATGCATCAGAGCACTCCTCCAACTCCAGGCCAAAAGACCAAGGAGCCATTTGTAATTCCAGTACGCACCTCATTCTTAACTGCCGAGGGTGAGAGCATTGTGCCGCCTGAGCTGCCTGAGGATGGTGTGCTGCTGCTTACTAAGGAAGAGCAAAGCTTTGAGTTTACTAATCTGCCTAAGGGTACTATCCCGGTAGTACTGCGTGACTTCTCAGCTCCTGTAAAGCTCAATGCAACTTACTCAGTTTCTGACCTTATCAATATACTTGAGCACTGCGATGATCCATTCATCCGCGTAGACTCATTCATGACTCTTATCAATAACTATATCCATGAGAATATTGATAAGGCTCAGACTGGTGATATGAAGGCCCCTGAGGACATCATCAGAGCTATTGCATACGTTATCCATGACGAAAAGCTTGACCTGCAGCTTAAGGCTAAGCTTATTAGCGTGCCTGATATCACTACTCTCATGGAGACCTTCAAGAAGATCGATATTGATGGCTTAAGCGCAGCTCGTGAAGGATTGAGCATCACTATAGCTAAGACTCTTATTAATGATTTCAAGAGCCTTGAGAATAAGACTCGTTCACGTGGTAAATATAAGTACGAGCCTGAGGCTGCTGCTCGCCGTGCCGTACATGCTGTTGCTCAGCACATGCTGTGTGTGGGTTACCTTGCTGTAGATGATGGCATGAGCGCAGATGATCTCATCTCTAATGCCTACGAGGATTCTAACAACATGACCGATCGCTTAGCTGCTTTACGTACTGCAGTTGAGTTAGATCTACCATGCTCAGCAAAGCTCTTAGAACTCTTTGAAGATAGCTATGGTAGCGATCCATTAACCTTCGATAAGTTCTTCTCTGTACAGGCTGCCGTATCTTCAGAGAACACTGTTAAGGTGGTACGCAAGCTCTTAGATCACCCACGCTTTGACATCACCAATCCAAACCGTGTTCGCGCACTCGTAGGCACTATGGGCTATTCAAACCCAGTAGCTCTACACCGCCGTGACGGTATGGGTTACGCCCTGATGTATGATGTAGTAAGCAAGGTTAACTCCATCAACCCATCAGTAGCAGCTCGTATTCTCGATGGCATGATTAACTACCGTCGTTTTGATACCACTCGTATTGCCAAGGCTGAAGAGTACCTCAACAAGATCAAGAACATTCCAGATGTATCCCGCTCCGTTTTTGAAAAGGTTGAAGCCGCCTTAAAGCAAGACGACGAGACCATGTCTTAAGAGACAAGGCCCACGATAAGGCCACGATAAGGCCAACAATAAGGCCAACAATAAGGCCAACAATAAGGCCAACGATAAGGCCAACGCTCCTAAAGACTCATCTATGAGGCTATAGAAGCGATGGCCCATCAAGGCTTGTTCATCGGCATTAATACAATGCCTACAACTAAAGTTTAGTACCCCAATACTCAAGATGTAAGACTATGGCTAGTGAACGCTACTATCACTTCATACTCAATATTGATCCTGAAGAGTTAATGCGCGTCTATCGCGGCTCTGCGCATCGTTTGCGTGTACGTTCTGTAGAGGGCAGTGTCATTGATATTGATGCTAACCATCTGCGCAAATTTACCACTCGCAGCGGTGTTCAAGGGCGCTTTCGTCTAGCCGTATCTGATACCAATAAGTTCTTACGCCTTGAGCGTATCTAACTAATACCTAGAAATCCATTCAAAAGTAAAAAAGAGCAAGCCCAAAAGGCTGACTCAGGCTAAGAATAGCTAGGGAGTAGTACTAAATTAGACCCCGCATTAGCGGGGTTTTTCGCATATAGCAAAACTATCATTCTCGTGTACAATACGCTCGAGCCAATTTGAGTAAGTTAAAATGGATTTTTATCGAAAAGTAGCTTGCTTATATTGAGCTAAGTATTGAGTGCTATGCTACGTTATAGATAGTGGTAACAAGTCTAGGTATTTTGCTAGACCCGAGCCACTTGTATGTGAGCTAGCGATGCACAAACGCGCTTTGGTTCACCATATATTTGTCTTTTTGCAGTTGTTTTCGGGGTGTGTGAAGATGTCACTTTACTCTCTTTATCCTGGTCTCATCCGTCCTCTGGTCTTTTCAATGGACCCTGAGAATGCACACAGTCTGACTATCTCAACTGGACGTTTCTTATCAAAGCAACCACTTTTAAAGCTCTTTTCTCAAAATGTAGCTTTAAAGCCTGTTGAGGTTATGGGTTTAAAGTTTGATAACCCAGTTGGTCTTGCTGCAGGCATGGATAAGAACGGTGATGCCATTGATTACTTTGGTGCTCTAGGCTTTGGTTACTTAGAGTTAGGAACCGTAACCCCTAAGCCACAGGATGGTAACCCACGTCCACGTATGTTCCGCGTTAAAGAGGCTCGTGGTTTAATCAATCGCATGGGCTTTAATAACAAGGGTGTTGATTACTTAGTAAATAACCTGCGTAATCGTCATTACAAGGGCATTGTGGGTGTTTCAATTGGTAAGAATGAAACTACTCCAATTGAGAATGCAGCAAGTGATTACATTATCTGCATGCAGAAGGTCTATAACTGCTGTGACTATATTGCGGTTAACGTCTCCTGCCCAAACACTCCAGATTTAACTGCTCTTCAAGAGGCTGAGCCACTGATCCGCCTGCTTACCGCTCTTAAAGAAGAGCAATCAAGATTACAAAAGCAGTACAATCGCTATGTGCCATTAGTTGTAAAGGTAGCACCTGATCTTACTGATGAGCAGCTCATGGCTGTGTGCGATGCTTGCGTTGAGCTCAAGATCGATGGCATGACCTGCACTAATACCACTACTAGCAGAAGCGAAATTCATGGCATGAGCCACGCATCAGAGTGGGGTGGTTTATCAGGCGAGCCAATTCAGTTTAAGTCTACTGAGACTCTTAAGAAGGCTGCTGCCCGTCTTAATGGCCGCATCCCTCTTATCGGTGTAGGCGGTATCAATGGCATTATTGCAGCTCGCGATAAGATGAGCGCTGGTGCATCCTTAATTCAGCTGTACTCATCCTTAATCTATCAGGGCCCAATCGTGGTCAAAGAGATTGTTGATAATCTCTAAATAACCGCAATCACCTTAATAAAACAACAAAGGCTGCATCATGCAGCCTTTTGTATATTACAAAAACCAACACGCCCACGCGTTTAGATAATTGCCATATCTTCAAAGAATAAAAAGGCAACATAGCCAGAAGCCATGCTGCCTTGAGATGAAAGAAGATTCGTAAAACTCACCATAGAGCAGGCTAAAGACATGCTCTATGTTTGAATGCAAGTAAATCTGACTTAGTTACTAAACTCTGGTGCTAACAATATTTCCTAATGTATTCATAATCCTGTTAGCAAGATGGTTTGCCGCTTCAACTGCCTTGCCATACTCATCATTAGTACCTGAGTTTATCAAAACTCTTTAAAAAAAATCGAGGCTAACCCGATATATATGCGGATTACGCCTCGTATTTCTTTTGAAAAAAGTTAGTAACAATGATTAGAGGTAAAGTGATCCACCTGGTGGAGCCCTAAACTTTGTTCTTAAACATCCACATAGTGATGTTTTAGATACCCTTGCTGGTAAAACCCTGAGGCCTACACACTTGAGAATATAGTAATGTGCATGACTTAGTGGAATCATGCTTCGCTCCTTGGTTTCAGGATTGACATATAAGTACTCAGCCTCAGATCCTTTGAATGTTCTCTCTACTCCGTAAATCGGTTCATCAAATTCGTA
>NZ_AXWV01000015.1 GCF_000482845.1 Anaerobiospirillum succiniciproducens DSM 6400 | reverse complement strand
GCCTTTAAGGCGGCGTCTGCTACAGACATCTGCTTTTCAGTGACTGCTTTGCAGATGGAGAGCTTTAAACTTTCAGAGAATGCCATTGGTAACCCTTTGAGTAAACTTTGACATATTATAAAAGAAAAGCTCAGAATCTTCTAAAAATTACAAATCTTAGCACTGACTACATTATAGACACATAGGGCTATAGTAGTGAAAGAGGTAATGCGATTGGTTCTGTTTCAGAAGATTAGGATGTACTTTAGTTCTCTATGGCTACTCTTTGTGTTCTTGTTTATCAGAGATATTGATTTTAAATACTTACAGCTAGGCAACATCAACTTTAGCCAATTTCTGCAGTACAATTTTTTGGGCGACAACGTAATTCTATACGTATGGCTTTCGTTAGCTTTGCTATCAATTTTTAACATTTGCCTCCTCAGGCGTGAGTGGAGCGGATCGCTTGAGATGCAAATGCAAATATCTGATGTCAGCTCTAAAAATAGCGACTATGTCGCCTTTGTTAGTACATGCATTCTGCCGCTATTAGCCCTTGATTCATCAGAGCTCAATCATTTGTTACTGATGGTTGCTATTGTCATAGCTTTAGGCTTTGTATTCATTAAAAATGATATGTATTACGCTAATCCTACATTAGCAATTTTTGGATATAGGCTATATGAGGCTACTCTTACGTTTGAGGACGATGAATACACAGGCAATAGTTACGACAATGATGCAGATGAAGAGCTAACGCAGTCTATTTCAGCTCCTAACAAAAGAACTAAGCTGGTTTATAAGAGAGTGACATTTATTACGCATGACTTGCTTAGAAATGGTGATTATGTTGGTAAGTTGAGCTTAAATGAAGATCGCAATGTCTTTTTTGCTAAGCGCGTGGGGTAATAAATGAAGTTATCTGAAATCCAAAAGTATGTCAGCCAATTCGTTAGTGGCCATGGAATGATTAGTCTTTATCTTGTACTCAAAGAAGACTTTGATGGTGAGAAAAGGTACTGCAAGTACTTTGTAAAACTTGATAACAAGAGCACTTCAGACTCACTATGGAAGATGTTTACCGAATACCTAAAAGAAAGGGTCTTAGATGATAGTGAGCTTAATACATCTGGTCTAGAATATTTACCGGGGCTATCCTCATCTGATGAGGTAAGTGGACGCATCTATGCATATGACTATCCGCTTAAGGATATCCCTGAAGCGCTGGTACCCTTTAGGGATTATAATGCGCTTAAAAATAAGCGCTCAAATTATGCTTTAAATAAAGAGCCGAAGTTTGATTTTAACAAGCATAACCTCAGTAATCTTACTGGCTTCATAATACATCTACGTGTAGATGATGATGATTGCGTTCTCTACAAGAAAGCGCACAACATCAACATCTTGAAGCGCGATAAGTTTTTATTTGGTCTGTATGATGACGGCAGATTAGAGAAGTTAGAAGGTGACTTCTTAAAGCTAGATGGGAAGGTTGAGCTGCTAAAGATCGACGATGAGATCTTTGTGCTTGATGTTAAGACCTTAGAGGGACAGCTTGGTTTATCTCAACTTATTAGCAAGGATGCAGAAAAGGGTCTCAAACATATCGAAGATCTCGGTATCGTGAAAAACTTTGATGACCTTAAGTTGCACAGCGAGGACAATCTCTCGCTAAAAAAGAAGTTGGCTAAGATTAGTCGCGTCTCGCCTGTAGTAACTAAGAAGATCTCCAAGGATGCCATCATTAGCTTTGCTATGGGCAAAGATACTCTCAAAGACAGATTCAAGTTTGAGGACGGGCAGATTCAACTTACGAAATCATCCATACCAGCCTTCTTAAACTTGATGAATGACGCGTACTTAACCTCAGAGCTCACCAAAGAGTTCTACGAGGCTCATGCTAAAGATAGAATGGTCAAAGCTGAGCGTGTTAAACAATGATCTGCGATGCAGAATATGTATTTTTAGCTGAATATTGGCTTTCGCTGACTCATTAAATGATATTAGCATCTTTGTTGTATTAAGAGGCTCAGGCCCTGTGGCAAGCGTCCACTAAGCCTACTAAGGTTGGCGGCAGGGGCAAATAATTATTATTTGGCCCGTGATTAAGTGAGCTTTATTAATCACCTTTAAGGCTGATTATTTAAAGCTGCTAGTGTGACTTTAACTGTTGAGTTTGCAGTCGAGTTGACTGTTGACTCAACAGTTAACTCAAATGCCAAGACAACAGGTATAGCCCCTTAATAAGTTATCCAAAACACGATATTTATCTGATTTTGTCGTTGGTCTCAAAATGACGTTAGCGTTTGAGTCAATGGTTGACTTAACAGTTAAATCAACTGCTGATACTGTGCTTTTCTGAAACCGTTGGCAATAAGTAGCCATTCAAAAAAATTGTTATTTGCGATTAAAAAAATTAATTTAATTAATTTTAATTATTCTGCACTATTGGCTATTCAAACTTGTATAACAATTGCAGTGTTGTTGTGCTAGCTAATGCCGTATTTGCATGCTGCGTGGAGTATTGCAAACCTTACAAGACTGTCATAATTAAATCGTTTTCTTCGTGATTAAATTAGCTTTATTAATCCGCGCTAAGGTCGATTATTTAAAGCTGCGAGTGTGACTATAAACGTTTAGCTAGCGGTTGAGTTAACTGTTGACTCAACAGTTAACTCAAATGCCAAGACAACATGTGTAGGTGCTTGATAAACCTTGCAAAATACGATATTTATCTGCTTTAGCTGTCAGCTTCAAAATGACGTTAGCGTTTGAGTCAATGGTTGACTCAACAGTTAACTCAACTGTTGATACTGTGCTTTTCTGACAGCTCTGACAAGAGGTTGTTTTTCAAAAAAATAATTATTTGTTCTTGAAAAATGATTTAATCAATTTTAATTATTTAAATTGCTGCCTGAGCAGGACTGTCAAAAATAGTGGCGTCGTGCTTGGTTCGCTAAAGGCTGACTTGTCTTGTAGCTAGACTACGCAATGCTTAGTAGAGTTTGTAGGTAAGTGCTATTGCCTTGCTGAGGGTTTAATTGTTCTTGTTTAATCTGCTCTAAAGTCTGATTATCAAATAGCTTTCGATAGGCATTGAGTGCTTCAAAAAAGCATTCCCTAAGGTCATTTAAGTAGCTTGGGTTTGCGTTGTTTAAGCAGGATAGGGTGGCGCTTATGTCGGAGCGCTGGTCGTGGTTATCTGCTTGAGTTAATTCTTTTTCATGGATTAAGAGATCAAAGAACTTAACGGCCTTTTCGTATTGCTCTAAGCCAGACAGTTTGCGCTCAAAGAGTTGATTGATAAGTGGTACAAACTCTTCTAAGAAATCCCATGTATTAGGCGTGGCGTAAGAAAATGCTACCTCAAGTTGAGTATGATTAGAGTTGCCCAAACTAAGCCTTCTGTAATATGAGTTCATTACTTCAGGATTATTGACCTCAGTTATTTTGTGAACAATAACGGTTGTTTCTAAAATCCTGCGCTTGATGGGGTTAGGGAGCTCGCTATAGTACTTGCCTTCAAATTCATGAGCGAGTTCTAGATTGCTCAGAGCATAAGCATTGTCGACGATAAATCGCTTCAGGGAGTTAAGTCTTTGATAGCCGTCGATCACTGAAAAGCAACCAGGAGTTCTTACGTTGAGGTAAAAAGGCGGTATTGGAAAGCCTAAGATCAGCGATTCAATAAAGGCGCTTTGCTTAGCATTACTCCACTTATCACCTCTGCACTTGCTAAGGTATTCATACTCGATGCAATTGGTGGTTATATATGAGATAACTTGACCAATGTTCGTTATATCAAATGATGTGGCCAGTCGTCTTACAGGTACCTCAGATGGTGTGTGTTGTGCGCTAGGTTCTAGAGAAGACATCATGATATGACCTTTGGGCATTTTGAGTACGAATTAGTGAAAAAGCCGTGCAGTTGCCATTGATGAAGGAGTGGTTCTGCGTGAGATGGTGTTTTGAATCGCACTTATTTGCATACTTGAGCTGCAAAATAGTAGTTAGCGTTGTATGTAGGTAGCCGCTGTGGAAGCGTATTAATGCTCGTCTAAATGCGTGTGGCTTGCTGTGAAGAGGCTGGCTCATGGCCAGCCTTTAAGGTGGGATGGGGCTAGATCTATTTGAGGTTGCGGATATTGCAAACTTTGAGGTGATCGCCCTTATCCTCAAGGTAAATGTGGGTGTCCTTGAGGTTTACCACGAGAGGTGCATCTTCGGCGATGATAAAACCTGAGTTTAAGAAAGTGTCGTTAATAGCGTTGAGCATGCTAAACCACAGATCTGAATCAGCCTCAGACTCAAGCACAGCCTCATGTACAACATCAGAAAATCCAAGAGCACTTAAGCCAGTTGCTCTGATGGTGTACTCGCCAGTAAAGATGCGAGAGTGCATGCCCTTATCTTCAACTGAATCGTCCTGATCATCCTTAGTTGCTACTACACCGGTGAGGAAGTTCTCAGGCCAGTGATTGCTCTCAATAAGCTCAGTGCCTAAGCTTACAAACTCTGAAGTTGGGAAGAACTCGCCGTTGACGTTGACGCCCAGTAAATCATCAGCTTGCATCTGAGAGCCGACAAATAAGAGGCTCTTAACTAAGTTTTTTACTTCGTTGAGAGTGAACAGGGCATCGCTTCTGAGCTCACAAGTTAAGATCTTTTTGCCATCTTCCTTGAGCTTAGCTTTAAGGTTGTCATCATCGCACTCTTCTAAGAAGCTAGCGATAGGATCAAAGTCCTCGTCGCTACATTCTGAGCAGCTGACATTTAAAATAGTGTGTGGCTCAGCGCCATCTTTCTTATTGGCAAAGCAAACGCCCTTTGCAATGTCATTATTGCTGCGTTCAAAGTCAGTTTGCTCATAGAGATCAGAAAAGATCTTTAATGCATCGTCGGCTGCTTCCTGATTTGGCAGCACCATAGAGATAACAAAAGGCTCAACCTGATTTAAGTCTTCTGCACTTAACTCCTGAGATACGTCAGAGAGCAGTGCATTGATGGTTGGGATTTGAGAGGCGTAGGTATCAATCTCGTATTTTGCTGAGACTTTCTTTGGAGCCTTAACTCTTTGCATCAGCTCACTTTCTATTTGAGCGGTAGCCTGAATAATAGCTGCAGCCTCGACCATACCAATCTTGTCACATAGGTTGAAGTCAAGCTCGCACACGGCGCTATCGCTATCAAAGCCTACATCAGAATAACCACCACTGAATAAGGATTTTTCCTCTCCATTAGCATCAGTGTAATCAAAGATGTAATACAGGCGGTTATTGCAGGTGTATGAGAGCTTGTGAGTAAACTCGATCTTGTTCTCTTTCGTGGAGAACTTGCTCTCAAGGCCCGAGCGAACACGATTGATGTGCTTATTTAACATAGAAAAATCCTTGCAGTAGCTAAAGTCTCAAGCATGATTAGCTTATGCTCAGAAGTTAGCTTGATTATATGTAGACTATTAACACAGCCTGAAGACATTGTAACGTTAGATGCTATTTAGGCAACTAGCCTTAGCTAATCTCCAGCAAAAGAAAGTACTCTTAGCTGAAGATAGCTTGCATACATCCATACAATTCGACGCCTTGTAGTTGTAAGCGCCATTTACCCTCAAGATCTAAGCGTACAGCGTGGTCGTGAAGCTACTTGCTAGCAACGAGAAGTATTGACTATCAAGTGGCAGTAATCTGTGAGAGTATGACTTTCTAACGCTACTACAGTGCTTGCCTAGCTATGCCACATACACAACGTCCACAGCCTCTCTATTTAAGCAGCTGATGCGGTATAGGCCACATTGGCTCTCTTGTATGGCTATGCTCGCTAGCAGTAGCGCTAGGCACGCTTTTAGGGGCTCGTTATGCACATGCTACCAGTCTAGAGTCAGGAGTCATCTGATTGCTATGATTTGTTGTTATGCGAGCTTTCGTTACTTGCCGGCGCTAGCTATGATTATTGACCATTCAACGTATCAGCTTTATCGCTAGGTTTGTTGGATTGGGGCTAGTTGAACTAGTGGCTGGCTAATGCCTATAAGCTTTTTTAATTTTTAGTGTCACTGAGTGTTGCAAATCAAGAAAAGGGTGGCACCATCTCATGGGTCATGGGTCATGGGTCATGGGTCATGGGTCATGGGTCATGGGTCATGGGTCATGGGTCATGGGTCATGGGTCATGGGTCATCTTACATTTGATACATGGATGAAGCAGTGTTGTGGGCTCTGTGATAGTGCCTGAGTATGTTGGCTTGCTTGATAGGCCAATGATTGATGGTGCTTGGGTGGATAGCTAAATAGGCCGCTGCATTAATGGCTGTAGAGTGCTTGATGGGATGCGGCGCGTGATAGCAAGGTATGGTGCTCATGGGCTGAGCTTGTTAGAGCTTGCCCATGAGGTGTGCTTTGATTGGATTTTTTGTGCTATTGGGTTATTTGCTTTGGGGCATGGTAGCGTATTTACCAAGCACGTATTGCTCGATGCCGTCGGTAAACTCGCTTACAAGCTCGCCTGGGCCTTTGAGAACGGTAGCTTTAACGCCTGCACATAGTGGGGCATAGAAGGCCTCAGAGACATTCTTTTCTTGCTCAAAGAACTCGCTTGCCATGCTTAAAAAGCTTTGGCAAAACTCGTAGTTGAGAAAGTCGATGTAGCAGTAGTTGCAGCCAGTAGCACCGCCGGTAAATTGGACTGGAAGGTCACTAAGCTCACTAAAGAACTTCTCGCAACGCTCACGTACTCCAATCATCTCGCTAGCAAAGGCCTCATCGGAGACAGCATGGCTAAGCTTAAAGCCAAAGAAGCCTGGAATAGTGCCATCTTCAAGTAAGCGGCCAAAGATGTCGTAACGATAGTTGTAGTACTCATGGATAGATGAGTTAACTGCAGTAGAACCAATAAAGACATCAAAGCGCATTGGCTGATAACGCTGATCGTTACCATCAAAGTCATAAGATAGATAGCTTTGCTTTAAAAACTCATTGGCAGTGATGGCAGTATTAAAGCCAATTTCTGTCATCTTCTCGTAGAGCTTATCGAGGGTGAAAACGCCTAACTCCTCGTTGTACTCACCTTGGGTTAGATCACGCTCTTCAGTTGCAATCCTTACATTGTCGATAAAGGCCATGCGACAGATCGTGCCTAAAGAGTAGTCTAAAAGGCCAGTGATAGCCTCCATGACCACAGGGCCGCGACGCTCATCATTAAGGTAGAGAGCAACACTTGGGGCCCACAGACACACATCAGCAAAGCGTGTAGAACGCGTGCCATTACAGATAGTTACTTGAATATCTTCTGCCTTAAGCGTAAAGACACTATTGCGTACCATTGCTTTGGGAATCGGCTTAGTATCGATCACAAACTCCCATGAGTCGGTACCGAAAAAGCTCTTTGGTCGTTGGGAGACAAAGTAGCTCATCTCAAAGAGGTCTTCTTTAGAGCCACCGCAGAGCATGGTCAAAACAATCTTCTTGCTGTCTTTAAGATAGGCGACATAGAAGTTCTTGCGGAAAACAAAAGCTTCAGCCACTTTAGAGCCGATTTCAGTTGCTTCTTTTTCGCTGATGTTAGGCTGACTTAAGGTGTTGTACACCTCATCTCTAATCTGCTTTAAGTTAGCCCAGGTCTGCTTAACTTTGGAGTTGAAGCTAACAAAGTCAGTTAAGTCGCCTAAACGGTCATAACACATGCGAGCAAGCTTAGTTAAAGAGACTCGCATGATATTGTCGTGATCATTTTTGTCGATGAATCTTAAGGCGGTTAAGAAGCATTCTAAAGCACCAGTAATAGCGCCTGTATGCAAGAGAGCAAAACCGTAACGTAAAAAGAAGTTAGGCGAGTGACGCATCTTTTGCATAATAGGTCGTAACAGCTCTAAAGTCTTTTCAAAATAGCTGTAATCATGCTCTAGACCGTAATTGTTATAGGCACGGGCTAGCTCCATGATCTGCTCAGTTGAACGAGCATGTTCAGGTATAGCCTCGATAGCATCAATGATCTTCTTAAACTGGCGTTCCTGATGCCATTGATTGCACTGTTCCATCAGATTCACAACATTAACCTCGATTTGCCTAGCAAACATATTACGAAGGCTAGAGCTACAATGATACGCTAACGCACAACTTCATAGAGCTGCTTGCTACTACCATAAGCGCAGTAAAGTGAGCATATTTAAGCTCTACCATCACTAAATCAGTAAGATAGCCACCGCAAATTAAAGACGTGCTATGCATAGCTTAGCGCAAAGGGCACTATGATAAGCCGTATCTGATAAAAGTTATAGTCCTGATGATATTTTCATGCACAAAGATACTATTTTTAACCGTGATGTCCTGCAAGCGGCCATAAACGCTACCACAGCTGTCATTACAAATCACGCCATCACCTGGCTCTCATCAGCAAGCCATTAAAGGCATAGTGGAAGCACATTTAACGCCTATTGATGAGTACTTCACATAAGTCATACTAAGCTCAATAAGCAAGTACCACAGGGCAAAACTCGAAAGTGATGATAGGCAACAAAAGGCCTCAAACGCCAAACAGTACTGCATCAAAGAGTACAGCACCAAAGATCAAAGCGCTAAGAGCCTAGCTGAGTTGCTAAATGGTGGTAATTAAGGGGGACAACAAGTCCCCATCAAATAGCTTTGAAGACTGCCTAATTCATGGTGAGGCATGAGTATAGGTATTGTTAGGCATTCAAAAGCACAGATTTTTTAAATTACTCTCGTGACCAGACATCCGATGCTAATGCTTAGGCTCTTGCCTTGAACTGCCTTTAGAGGTCTTTGCCTAAGATGTAGTCTTCAAGACGGATGTTAAATTGCTCTTTCATCTTTTTATTAGCACGGGTTAAGAAGACAGGAGGTATGAGGGCAGACATCGGGGCATAGAATGCGCTTTTGATATAACGGACAGAGCTTACAAACTTCTTAAGCTGCTTGATGAAGTCAGGACTTAAGTCGTAGCAGATAAAGTCGATATAGATGTATTTACGGCCAGTGGCTTTGCCTGTGTAATGAACAGTGGCAAATGAGCCATTGCAGAAGAAGTCTTTAAACTCCCTTGCAAGGGCAGTGCTTGGTTCGGCCATAGAGGAGTTAGTAAGCACTATAGCGTCACATGTGTACTCTTCATTGAAAAAGTAGGCCACGCTATCGAGCTCGATGCCTAGAAAGCCAGGAACGACGCCATCATCAAGACGGGTGGCAAAGGTCTCATGTCTAAAGGTGCAGTACTCGCTGATGCTACTTGGTATGGAGCTAAAGCCTAGGCTCACATCGGCACGCATTGGCTGAATGTCGTTGATAAGACCATCGTCTTCGTACTGTAGCTCACAATCTTTTAGATACTCTCTAGCATTAATGGAAGCGTTGTAGCCAGCTTGATTAAGCTTGTCAAAGAGCTCATCTAAAGTGACAACGCCAATAGATTCGTTATACTCCGATGAGGTGAGCTCATACTCATCACTAACGCAGATGATATCCTCAACTAAGGCAAGATAGGCAATCTGACCTAAAGCATATTGCACAAGGTCATGCATAGCCTCATAGACTATAGGACCACGGACTTCATCATTGAGGTACAGACCAACACTTGGAGACCAGACCTTAAGTCTTACTTGCTTAGAATACTCATTAGTTGGAGGAAGGATTGCTACCTTAGTCTCAACACTCTTAATGGTGAATAAGTTGTTGCGGTAGATAGGCTTTTGTGCAGGGCCTTTGTCGATGCTAAAGCGCCAGTCGTTGTTGTTTAAAAGCTCATCAGGGCATTGGAGGACAAAATATACCAGCTCGTAGAGTTCCTCTTTATTGCCTTGAGAGATGAAGGTAACTTCAACTTGTCCAATATCATTATGGAAAGTGATTAAGAAGCCCTTGTTAATCAGCAAAGCATTGCTAAAGAGAGGGACGACTTCGCTCGTATCTCCATAAGTGCCAGTCACTTTCTTTTGCGCAACGGCTTCTTCAAAGATATCTTTAATCTTGCTGCTGACCTTGAGGATATTATCCCAAGATGCTTTGACTTTATGCTTATAGGTCTCAAAGCATACCTGACCAAAGCCACCACGAGCTTGTTTGTCATGGCCAAGTAAGAGGCTGAGCTGATCAATACAATCGTGAGCTTTATCTAAAAGATACTGTGTCTGTTCGCTCTTGTCATCCTTGCTAATACGCAGCGCATCAAGGTACTGATCTAAAGCCCGAGCTAAGTCGCCTTTGTTAAATAATGCATCGCCATAGAGGCTATGGAAGCTAATGGTAGTTTGAACATGTTGTCTAAGGCTAGCAAAAGTCTCACAAGCCTTCTCAATGTATCCAAGATCACCGCATTCAATTCCATAGTAGTTATATGCCTGAGCAAGGAGTAAGTTCTCATCAGAAGATCGACTGCTTTGAGGAATCAGCTCAATGGCCTCAATAATCCTAAGGTAGTTTTGTTCCTCAAGCCACAGCTGGCATTGTTCTAGTAGATCCATGATGAACTCCATCTTTCCATAGCTTATGCTTGCTACCAACAACTCTAGCTATCTGAACCACTAAGCATAGTAGCCGCACAATCACCAGGCACCGCAATAAAATACGTCACCGCAGCGGAATGCAGTTCAAAGCCAAGCCAAGCACAGCAACGCACAGCCGCAGCATCACAACCATTGTTTATGGATGCTGCCCCAAAGGCGCTGCAGAGCTAAGTCACCGATCCGAGGCAAGAAAGCAAAGTCAATCTTAAGAACACTCATAAATGGTGTATGTGATAGTGGCAACTAGAGTAATTAATAGACTTGAGTGACTACACTAGCACCGTTATGAGGCTAGAACCAATACCTAATTAATTAATTGTGACGAGCCCCATATCAAAAGGGCCTAGCACCGAGCTAAGCGTGGCTTTTGATGGTTGCAAAGCAACAGATAAAACACCTAAGCTGCAACAATTTCAACCATCTAAGTATGGCCTCAAACACGTTGGAACATGAGCTCGTGTAGACTCCCATCGCTGCTGTTAAATCACTCTAATACCCAACAAGTCCTAAAGCCCATATGCTCAGGAGGACACTATATTTGAGCCATTAGGCAGCTCGTTAACTTCTCTTCGATGCAAACACATGGAGACTACCATTTAGCAGCATAGAGCCGTACATGCCAAGCTGCATGACCTGCACAAGCTGAAAAACACCATGATCTAGGCCAAGAAAGAGCATAAAAGGGCTAAACTACGAGCTCGCAGCTGGACTACGAGCTCTCTGTTGAACTGCATGACCGCAGTCCCATGAGGCCTAATATATGTCTGCAGCTTTAGGCTTCAATGCTTATGGCAACTTTTAAAGCGGCTCCGGCTATGAGCTTTCTTGGCCCCATAAAGAGGCTGTTTAGGTACATTTGGTCTGTGAGTACGCATGCTGAATTGCTTGTAATAGCTTGCAGAAAAGCCCATGGACTCAGCTTAGCTGACGTAATGAGCTTTTGGCTAGGCAATGCATTTTGTAGTGGCTAAATCGCTTTGCTAAGTAGCTGTAGATAGAGCAAGTCAGTATCAGGCTAGTGCATCTATCTTGGCAGGATTGCTCTAAGGAGCAATTAACAGGACTACCATGGCTTTGGCTTTGGCTTTGGCTTTGGCTTAGGCTATGGATGTAGTCATGAATAAGCTCTGCTTACCTTCAAAAGGGGGCTAAGAGGGGCTGTGCAGCTTATGCAGCAATGATGCTGATAAGTGGATAGGTAGGTTTTGAGCTACGTTTGGTGGATAAAGCGTGGCTTGAGGCCACGCTTATGGGGCTTATTTGAAAAGACTAGGGTTATTGAACTGCACGGTAAAGCTCTTTCTACGCATAAGCATAGTGGAGATGGCCTCACTTGAGGCTTGCAGCTCATAAGGGCTTTCGTAATAAACACCACCTGAAATTGCTGTAAGCTCCATCATAAGCTGCTCACGTTGCTTGTCTGATAATACCTTGCCCATGCAAAACTCAATGGAGTCTTTGCAAATGATAGCTGGCATGGCTCCATAGTAGATGTAAAAGTGGTAGGCCATGGCAATGGTCAGATGTGGCAAGAGGCCGTTTTTTGGACCATAAGGCATATAGGCAAAGACTTCCCAAGGACGAGCAACTGGCAAGTCGATAGCAATCATGCTCTTAGTGAAGGTTCGTTCAATATTTTGGTAAAAAGTAACGAGATCGTATGGATTAGAGCAAGTGATTTTGCCAACAGCCGGGCTTGCTACTACCTCAGGATCTAAAGAGCAGTGCAGAGGATCTTGGATAGCATCAAAGAGGTATTGCTGTCTCTTTTGGGTATCGGCATCAGCATTTTTATCAACACTAAAGGCCCGCATAGCATTGTAGATACGCTTAAGCTTTGGTCCGTAGGAGGCAACCTCCGGAAACTTTGCTTTGAGCTTACTCAAGGCACCAAAGATAGTGGACTCAAAGAGCACTGGAGGAGTGTTGAGAGCCTGCTGTCTAAAGTGTCTAACTACAGCCATATCCATGTCATAAGGATCGCCTTGATCTTGGGCAATTGGATAGTAGTGCAGATTATATGAGCCATCCTCACAACGCATGGCATCCTTGTTTAAGGCTAGCTCACGACCATGGCTGTCATACAGGGGAGTTGTCTCATCATGGCTCTGATTAAGACCATTACCTAAAGCATGCAAAGCATCTTGATTATGGGTAGAGCTGCCGTCATTTAAGCTATCAGCTGCAGCATCTTGTGCATTTGCATAAGGTACAGATGGAGCTGTGTCCTTGATAGTCTTAATGAAGTCTTGGTAGATTTCATGACTAAGCTCAATGATAACTGGTACTTCTTTAGAGCTGAGCATTTGTCTATGGCCTACACGTAAGGTAGTGGAGACAATGCAATCTGAGTTCATGCCCGGGATATACCAAGAATGAGTTCCTAAATAACGTCTAAAGAAACGATAGAGTAGGAAGTTCTCGGTATTCGGACTAGTACGCATGTTAATAAAATCATGAAAACGCTGTTCAATGATTTGCTTTTGGTTTTGATAGTACTCCTCGGTAAAAGGCACAAAGAGATAGGCCTCGTCCTGAAACTCTCCAGAGTAATAACGCTTGACACCAAAGTAGTTAAGTGAGTACGAGTCCACGTCTTTTGCATACATTGGGTTGGACTTCTCAGAGAAGTAGAACTGATTAAATGACATACCCAATGAATTAAAGATACGACGGTCAAGAATGCCGTTTAATACCTGACGAATAAAGTGCCTTAAATCAGTAACCTCACCAGTCTTAACTTGATTGATTATGGTACTAGCATTTTCCTGAAATGGCTCACACATGAGGTCATTTTCAATGGCAAAGCGCAAGTAGATGGCTAAGTGATTAGCTGCAGCTAAGGGTTCAACTTTGAGCTTCTTACTCTCAATAGAGTAGGCATGCCAACGTGCATCTTCCATGACCACGGCACCATAGGCCGCCTCTGAGCTAATGCCATTGTCTCGATCATTTGTGGTAATCGGGGTGACATAGGTCATGGCATTCATAAACTCTTCACGACCATTTTCGAGTAAAAAGTCATACTCGTTTTGGTATAAAGGCCACACGAAGTAGTAATTAATGATGTCACCATCAGGTAGATGACAAGCTTGAGCCTCTGTGTCAAAGGCTTTAAAGAGAGTATTTAAGACAATAGAGTTAAGCTCAGTCTCTTTACAAAATGGCTCACCATTAGACCAACGATAACCCCAGGATAAAAATACCTCAGGATCTTCAATACTCTGTCGAGCTAAGGTCTTTAAAAGACGAAGTGGCCAGTAGAATTGATCTTCATGGCTTGGTACTTCCCAGTCAGGATCAAGCAGCATCACGAGCTCACCACGGTCGATTTGTTGGTCAGCTAAATCCTCAGGCACATTCATCTTGTGGGCACCCATGCCCAAGGTGATTAAAGTGTAGAAGTTTTGGTTGGGTGTAGGCTCGATAACAGCGATTTCAACGCATATATCTGGGGATACACGTTCAGATAGAAATAGATCTGGCTCGCCAAAATACTTCACAATATGATGCATAAGGCTTTGACGAGTTGCTTCAGTATAGAGTTCACGTGTGTTATTAACTGAGTGAACGCTGTTTGATGACATGTACATTCCCTGATTGATATAAAAACCGCTACCCTTAACTAGGCAAGTAGCCACCGATCTAAAAGATCACACCACCGCCCCAACGCCAAGCTTAGCTAAGCTAAGCCAATAAGGCCAAGCCAAAAAGCTACAGCCAAGCCAAAGCAAAGGCCATAGCAAAGCCCTGAAACAAGGCGTAGCTAAAGCCCAGGCTAAGGCCATAGCCCCAATCAATATCACCGCACTAGCAAGAGTGATCCTGCAGCTACAGCTAATTGAAAGCTAGGGCACGCACAAGATAACGCCATGATAGGCGTATCAAGAGCCAAAGATGAGCTAGGTAGCACGGCCATGCATGCTAATGCTCAAAAGAACAGTAACAGTCATGTAAGAGCTTAAGCTGCTGACTTTTGCTATTACATATGACAAGTCCTTGTATAAGGCTTTAGTAACTATGCTTTTAGACCATGAACTGATGGTGATTAGGTATAGCTATGCTCTTTTGTGCTGCTTATTAAGAGGCATAAAGGCAATACATCGTGTCATCGGCATTGCTAAACATGCAATGGGGTGGCTCAAGTAGTGATTAACTTTGTCCGTTAGTGTGCTTTGATGAATGTATTTCTTTGCTACGACAGTGTTTGTTAGCTTTAAGCTAGTCGTACGTATCCATGCACTCAATACATAAGCATTTAAGTGAATACGGCAGATGCTGACGCTCATGCATTTGATCTTCTAAGCAGTACCTGACAAAAAAGTTAAAGCCCATTTGAGAGTAATTCTTTAAGTGAGCTAGCTTTAATGACAGGTACTAGGCTTTGCTTAAAAACCTAAGTAGACCAAGCACTAATTAAGTTAGCAGTTAAAGTAAGAAGGTCTTAGACCCACCTGTGTCAAAGTGGCCATCAATCAAGGCAAATATGTAAATTTACCTGATGTCTGGTCATCAAGAACACGGCAAAAATTATCTCATGTACAGTTAAGCGGACTTTCACCACTGCGATCAAAGTATTTAACCCGCATAAATTAGGGGTTTTTGAGCAATAGATCATGCATAAGCAGCATGCAAAGCATATTACATTACAATAAATGATTGTTTATGCATTGTAATGTAATATGCCCATCAAAACCCTTGCTTAGATTGAGATTCTCATTAACGAGTCAAAACTCGGTCATACAAACTTACACTAGCAGCACAAGATCTCAGCCAAGCCCAGCCCCAATCATCTTAGCAAACAGCATAGACACGCCATTTATGCCAAGATAGCTTCTGCAAAGCACTAACAGCACTATTACCATGACCAAGACAAACTAAACTCGACCGATTTTGCCCCATGCTTGTTTTGTAGCCATCGAAAGTTCCTTTTTAGGACAATTAGCCCCTCATCAGCCACACTAAGCATCATAAAAAGACGCAGATCCCAACTAAATCGCTCCGTGCATCAATACTCAGTCCCAATCATCTACAGTGCTCAAGCATTTTCAGTTCAGTGCTCGAAAGTGACAACACTCACCAGATCGCACCACCAGCAAACTCATATCCAAAGGCATGGGCATAAGCTTTTAGAGCCACTCCAGCTCATTTAGCTGCTTAATTAGAGCACTAGTGCCTTAACCTTGCAGCACTAGATGTAAGGCAGCTTATGAGGCACATTAAGCTGCAGCTACAGACTGCTTGCACACATCACTCTTGAGGCACAAGCTGAGTCATAGACCAGCACAAGTTAGTCGCTGCAGCATATAGCAGTGGCATGAACGCAGCCCATGCAGAGTTGGGGCTGATTGTCATTAGTGATAACAACAACAGCCTTCTCAAAAGCTTTGAAGGATAGCTATTTAAGGTTGCCCATAAGTTTGGCTAGGGCATATGCATTCAAGATCCTTTGGCTTTGGAAGCTCATGCTATAGCTGGTACTTGAGTCATGGTTAGACAGACTACAAAGGCCCATAAGAATATGTGAGGCCCTTTTCAAGGGTATGCTAGGTTAACTTCAAACAAGCTGGACACTCCCACAAGCTGTAAATAAAACGCATGAGGCACTTCAGGGGCAGTTGCAAGGGATGGAGTGCAAGACTGAGCTTATCTAATCTTTGCCTGGCCTGACCTGCCTGTATTGGCATGGGGTGTATTGGCTTTTTAGCTTAGAGCCTTTAGCTCGAGGCTGGCTTTAATTAACTACTGGCATTGAGGATAGGCTGAAATAGGTAGTTGTGCAGTCGAATTTGGGTGGATTCTAAATGACAAAGCCATGCTCTATGAGGGGAGCATGGCTTTTTAAGCTAAGCTAAGCTGCTGATGTAGCTTAGGTTTTATGATGCTTGGCTTAGTTGAGATTAGTACTCATTAAAGTCGGCATCGTCGGCATATGGATCGTACTCATCATCGCTAGCAAGGCCAAATGGGCAAGTCCAGACTTGGGCACGAGTTAAGTACTCAGCGAGGTCGGCAATGGTGGCATTACTTGCTTGAGTTTGCTCAAGAGCACGTGGGCAGAATAAGAACAGCTCCTCAGCAGCCTGCATAGCTACGTCCTCTTCAAGTGGCTCATCGAGGGTAAACTCAATGCAATCAGAGGTAATGACAGCTACTCTTGCACCATACTTTTCGTAAAAATAGTGAGCAATGGCCACAGACATGGATGGCTCTGGGCAATCGTTATATGGACCAAATGGGATATGGGCCAGAATATGGGCTGGATGCTCTAATTTTAGGTTGCTCAGAACTAAAGGAGCAGTGGTGTCGTTTTCACCAGTCCAATATGAGTCAAACTCTGTTGAGTTGATAAGATCAAGAGGATCACCGCCATCCATGGCAATGTCAAAGTTGCCTCTAATCTCATTTAAGGTTAGGCCTTCTTCGTTAAGCTCGGCCTCACGCTGATCTTGTAAAGACCCGAAGATGTCGTCGATTGAAGAGATCATGTCCTGAGCCTCATCGATAAAACGACGACGACTATCTTCTACTTCCTCGACGTTGAAGTGGAAGACGTCATCATTGGCAGTAGATGGGCTCGATTGCACGATTAAACGCTCTAAAAGCTCTTCTTCAACTGCTACGAGTACAGGATAAAAGCCCTCAATCTTGCCCTTTAAATTCTGATAAGCAAATTGAGCAGCAATACTATCGTCATCGTTCACAGATGGAATAAACTTGCTCTCAGGGCTGATGTATTCCATGAAAACTTCAGCAAGCTCTTTATGGTGAGGATCTTCAAACACCTCAAGGCCGTTAAAGGACTCAAAGCGGGCCTCAAGGTACTGATTAGCAGTCTCAATAAACTCGTCGTATGGAATAAAGAGATAAGGCATGCCCTGATACTTGTGGTAGGCCTTTTCGTAGTCACCAAAGCACTCAAGAGCAAAGAGGTTGAGATCCTCATATAAGTTAGGACCAGATGATCCTTCAGCTACGTAGTAATTGAAAAACTCGGCACCCTCGTCAGTAAACATGTCGGCATTAAGATCTGAGCCTAAGTCATCCCTGATGACATTACGCAGATCTACAAAGCGCAGATCGCCGTATTTGTCCTGTAAAGTGCTCAATAGGTCTGGGTCTACGAGCTCTTGCTCTATCATAAAGCCTAAGAATACGGCTAGATGGTTGTAAGCATTGATCTCATCGACATCAAGTTTTAGAGATCTAATCTGGTCTACTATTTGTAAAGCAGTTTTCATAGGCACTCATCATAAAATCGTACAGCTAGGTCAATCCTAAGCTGTATCAGTTAAACCCAACCAAGAAGCACTTGCAGTCATAGTGCAACGTAGCAATCAAACATCCTGGCCTTATTATTTGGTTGCAATGCCTGCTATCAGGCTCATAAAGACAGATTATCGCCATCCATAGCATGCTACAACAGTGTGTGCCATAGCATCTAACCATATCTAAACATACGTCACGTACTGACTTTCCCAGTAAGTGAGGATATAGAGCCTTAATCTCACTAAATTATTCTCAGTCTCACCGTACGTAAGCACTATCTGCCATACGTAGCAAGACTTTTTAGGCATTGCACTCATCATCATATGTTAAGAGACTTAGTCTAGTCTTAGTACGCAAATAAAAGCCGCCTTGTTAAAGCTATCGTGGGTAGCTCTCGTCAAATACTCTTTTAGCTAACTACACCAAGACACAAAAGCCGCAGGTATAAAAACACCCACCATGCCAAAAGCAGCCAGTATAAAAAAGATCCACCAGGCTAAACGCAGCTGGCTGTGTAGAGTCGAATAAGGCTCTAAAGCCGCTGGTCGTGGATAAGACAAAGGTGAATAAACTTAATGGCTTATAACAAACAACGAAAACGATCTGCAGCCTCAAAGAGGCTTATCCTTGCGGATATCACAAATTGATGAGGAAGCAGGTGGTAAATGGTTCTTTAGTCGATAAGCGAAACTTTTGAGAGGTGTTGCTATAGCTGTTCTTGGCCTGAAAAGGTAGTTAAAAGAGCCCAGTGTATAAAGTAACGCAACCCAAGGCAGAGCAACACATAGAGGTAGCTTGATAACAGGAAGCTACGCAGCTTAACAGGCATGAGTGCACCTTGTAGTCGTATAGAGCTTGTTAAAGTACGGCTGGTTCAATAGTTTGAAGCTCAATAAGCTATACTAAAGAAAGAGCTGATGTAAGGTCATCAGTGCAAAAGATTTAGGACAAGGCTATCGCTTGATAGCAAAGGGATGATTATGAAGTTAATTCCCATCACTGCTGTAGTTGCTATGGCATTACTTACAGCATGTTCTGCTAATAAGCGTGCTCAATTCAACCGTGATATTAACAATGCTGGCCATCAGGTAGTTAAAGACACTAAGGCCATGGGTAAGAGTATTCAAAAGGGTGGTCACAATATTGTGAAGGGCACCAAGAAGGCTGTGAAGAAAGTAGGCAAAGAGTTTGACAAGATGGGTGATCAAATCGAAAGAGATTTGTACTAATACCCACAAATTCAAAGAAAAGAGCTCTTGCAGCCAACCGTTGCTAAGCAACAGCTTTTGCCAAAAGTGCTAATGAAAAGGCCACCCAATGGGTGGCCTTTTAAATTGCTAACAAATGTGAACTTGTAAAGATTACTTCTTAGTAGTCTTCTTAGCTGCGGTGGCTTTCTTAGCAGGTGCCTTCACCTTAGCTGCAGTCTTTGTTGCAGTCTTGGTTGCAGTAGCCTTAGCAGCTGTCTTAGCTGGTGCCTTTACCTTGGCAGCAGTAGTCTTTGCTGCAGTCTTGGTGGCAGTGGCCTTGGTAGCTGTCTTAGCAGGTGCCTTTACCTTAGCAGCAGTCTTTGTTGCTGTCTTGGTGGCGGTAGCCTTAGCAGCTGTCTTAGCAGGAGCCTTTACCTTAGCAGCAGTCTTAGTTGCTGTCTTAGTGGCAGCGGCCTTTGTAGCTGTCTTGGCAGGTGCCTTGACCTTAGTTGCAGTAGCCTTGCTAGCAGCCTTAGCAGGTGCCTTTACCTTAGCAGCAGTCTTAGTTACTGTTTTGGTGGCAGTAGCCTTGGTAGCTGCCTTAGCAGGTGCCTTTACCTTAGCTGCAGTAGCCTTAGTAGCTGTCTTAGCTGGTGCCTTTACCTTAGCTGCGGTTGCCTTGGCAGCTGTCTTAGCAGGTGCCTTTACCTTAGCTGCAGTAGTCTGTGCTGCAGTCTTAGTGGCAGTAGCCTTGGTAGCTGTCTTAGCAGGTGCCTTTACCTTAGCAGCAGTTGTCTTTGCTGCTGTCTTGGTGGCAGTAGCTTTGGTTGCTGTCTTAGTAGGTGCCTTTACCTTAGCAGCAGTAGTCTTTGCTGCTGTTTTGGTGGCAGTAGCCTTAGTAGCTGTCTTAGCAGGTGCCTTTACCTTAGCAGCAGTCTTAGCAGCAGTCTTAGTGGCAGTAGCCTTGGTAGCTGTCTTAGCTGGAGCCTTTGCCTTGGTTGCAGTAGTCTTTGCTGCGGTCTTAGTGGCAGTAGCCTTGGTAGCTGTCTTAGCTGTGGCCTTTGCCTTGGTTGCAGTAGTCTTTGCTGCAGTCTTAGTGGCAGTAGCTTTGGTAGCTGTCTTAGCTGGGGCCTTTACCTTAGCTGCAGTGGTCTTTGCTGCGGTCTTAGTAGTAGCAGTAGCCTTGGTAGCTGTCTTAGCTGGGGCCTTTACCTTTGCAGCGGTGGTCTTTGCTGCAGTCTTAGTGGTAGTAGCCTTGGTAGCTGTCTTAGCAGGTGCCTTTACCTTAGCTGCGGTTGTCTTGGCTGCAGTCTTAGTGGCAGTAGCCTTGGTAGCTGCCTTGGCTGTGGCTTTTGCCTTGGTTGCAGTTGTCTTTGCTGCAGCCTTAGTGGCAGTAGCCTTGGTAGCTGTCTTGGCTGGGGCTTTTGCCTTGGTTGCAGTAGTCTTTTCTGCAGTCTTGGTGGCAGTGGCCTTAGTTGCTGTCTTAGCTGGGGCCTTTGCCTTAGTAGCAGTAGTGGCCTTTTCTGCAGTCTTGGTGGACTTGGCAGTGGTCTTCTTAGCTGCAACTTTCTTGGTTGCTGGCTTCTCGGCCTTAGGCTTGTCAACCTTGGCAGGTTTGGCTGGCTTTTCAACCTTAGGTTTTACGCCATCAAACTTATCGATTGCGGCTAATAAGGACTGATCCTTAGCCTCTAAAGCTGCCTTGAGAGCTTTTAGTGAAGATTCAACCTGGCCTAATACCTGACCAACTTTATGTAGAGCTTCTAAGTGAGTAAGCACAGCAGTAAAGAGCTTGCCTCTGATCTCTTCAGGGGTAAACTTCTTCTTTTCGTAATTGGTCATGTTCTTACGAACATCGTTGCAAAGAGCAGTGGTGAAGTCAGTATTGAGGCGATTTACAGCAATCTCAACTTGCCAGCTAGCTTGAGTAGTATCGCTTTGAGCAAGCTTTGTATAGAGCTTGGCTACATCACGACCATAGTCACGAACTGAAGTTAAGAGCTCGAGATCTTTCTTACCTACAGCAATAATACGATCTACACAGCTTTGGACATTGGTCTCATTTAGGCCTTTAAAGTGCACTAAATGTCTTTTGACATCATCAAGATCGAATGGAGAAGACATGAACTTAAAGTAGTAGGCACTTTCAATACAGCCCTCTACCTTAGAGATTGCTTCTAATTCATACTTTGCTTCAGCTGGACGTACGTCAAGAGGTACAAACTCTCGCATCAGTGCAAAGAGAGATTGTGCATCTTCAGCTTCGGCTTTATGCAGTTCAGTTAAAGGTACAAGCTTATTTTGCTTGTCTTCAAAGTTATCTAAAAAGGCCATAAACCTTCTCCGACGTCAATCGGCTTGATGCCGCAAGAAAAGCTCCATGCCGCTTACATGAAGTAGCAGCACCAATGCGCAATATCATAGCCTATTAAGATCTAGTGTGCACCTACAAACACCCCTTAGATCACTGATCTTTTGTCGAAACATTGAGCACAGTCAAAGTATAGCTATGAATCGGACAGTGATTATGACTAAACTCACTGCGAATTTGGCGGCATTTTGTGAGTATTTCACATGATCGCTTCACACTTAAGATCAAAACACTCACGATCTTGGAAAATCTTTTAAAGATCATCGCCTCATATGGCTTTTAGTAATCTTTTGATGTCAGCAAAGATATAAGATCACCACAACCACACCACTTACTCATGTGCTGACGCTATACCACTTGAGATCTTAAAACTGCGTCATTTAGCTTAGTTGCACGAACCTTAGCCGTATGAATGCAGTCTCAATGGCATCTCAAATCTATGCATTTAGGCAGCATGTATTTAGCCCAGTTCAGGTCTGCAAAATGACTAAGCCTTAGCCAAAAGCATCTGCAGTTAAAGTGGTGTAGTGGCATTTTTCGAGGCGGCAGAACAGCCTGTGACTCTGAGCAGTGGTGAGCTGAGATCGTATGAGGGGTATGACTGACTTTGGTGTAGACAAGTAGGCTGGATGGGATTTTTGCTTGCTGCATCTGTTGGGAACACGATGCTCAAAACGAAAAAAGGCCACGCATAAACATGCGTAGCCCTCACGGATTTACTGATCATGGAAAGGTGTAGATTTGAGTCGTTGACTTGTATCTACTTAATCTTTTGAGCTAGCAAAGACCTCTAGTTAAGCGTATGCAGCATCAAGCTTGGCACTGTTGTAGTGGATGGTAACTTAGGCTTGATGCTGGGCTCTATGAGCTTTTGGTGCTGGGGCTTTGCTATTGTGGTTTGGTTTAATTTTCTTTGTTTTTTTGCTTGTTACTTGGCGGTACGAGTTAGAGCTGCACCGACGAAGTAACCACTAATTAAGAGGAAACCTGCGGTGGATAAATAGGCTATTTCTCGACCAAAGAGAACGCCAAAGCCAACTAAAAATGATGTGAGAATGATGATCACGATGACATAGGATAATTTGTGACTCCATAAATAGTTAACCGATGGAGTTAGCAGTCCTGATGCTGGTGGAGTAGTGTGGTGAATAGCACTCATCAGCTTGCTGTGTGACCCAATCATAATGCCTAAGAGGATTAGTGAATACATTAGTGATGGATTTCTGATGTACCAATCAATCATAATAAAACCTACAGATATGATATCTGCAATATTGTCATAGCTTAGATATGGGCAGCACAAGGTGACATTAGTTATGCAGTAGTAGATGCTTTCACCGAGATTTTGAAAGTAACAATACACATCCCAAATTAAGTCTGCATTTTCCTCAACAAAGTTATCTTGGAACATCAGTCCTAGGTTTAGGCCGATAAATGCAATCATCAGAAGCTCTGTTAATACGCTTTTGAGCACCTTATTTTTGATAAAGCTAATGGTGTGGATAAACATGATGAGGACAGAGCCACACAGATACTTAAGCATTAAAAGTGGCAGGGCTAAAAGTAGGGCTAAACGTACTTTAGGATCGCTCTCGGCTTTAAATGACTGCCATGAAAAACGTTCTTTAAAGTAATGAATTGGGCTTTCAATACCATGGAAGCTATGAGAGGAGTTACCAAGTCTAAAACCCTCAGGATTACGATAAGCTGCATAGCTCTCTTGCGTGGTCTCTTTAACCATTTGCTCAAGATGCTGCCTACGATAAAAGAGACTGATCTTGCCTGGGTCTTTGAGGTTGTTCATCAGCTGCGCATCTGTAAATTGCTCCTTAAAGCAAGCACTTACACCTTCTGCTGACTCTCGAGCTGGACTGTAATTGCCTGGCATCATGACACCATCAGGCCATAATACCTTATCAAGCATGGCATGGTCATTAGAGGCAGAACTTATTCCCATAGCCGACACCACAGCACCATTAGTCTGAGCCAATGCAAGCTGGCCATGTTGAGTAGCATTGCCAAGCTCGTTAGCTGCGTACATGTTGATGCCTCCATTAGCTGCAGCATAGGCAGTGCCTTGTGGTGCATTGCAAAATGGCACCGCTGTTGTGACTCCATTGGCAGCCATGGTGCTCATGCTTGCAAGTGTTGCAGCATTAACTGAGCTTTGCTGCATTGATGCCATGCCGTTGAGTGCTAAAGCTGCATGGTGATTACTCTTAGGCATGCCGTTGCTAGCAGTATCATGGCTGGATGGGGCATAGCTATTGGTTTGGCCGTTGGATGCTGCCATTGCTGCCATTGGTGTCATTGCAGCATATGCAGCTCCTGATGATGCAAAAGGTGCTGCAGATGCACATGCTGAAGCTGAGGCTGCAGTAGCTGAGGATGCAGCTTCGGCTCTGGTTGTGGCTGAGGATGGGACGAAGGTTGTTGCTGCCATAGATGCAGCACTGGTGGTAGCATGGGTGGCTGTCTTGTGCTTGGCGATATCAGGGTAGACCTCTTCATCTGGGGCAAGACGAGGGATAAAGCCCTTGTAGCAAGAACCGTCTGAGAAGCGAGCAACGTACTCAAAGTCAGGTAACATCATCAGCACATCTGGTGGGAAGAGTGAGGCATCTTGCATCGACAGACCATGACCAATAGAGGTTAAGCCACAAAATACGTCACTTGCATACTGCACGGATGCGGATCGCTGAGCAACGCTAGTGTGAGGCAATACTGAGGACACAATAGCTGCAGTTTCAGGATCGTTAACACGCATAGCAATAAGGTTATTGCAGTTAGCTACGATCTGATGAGCCGCATCTTTTGAGCCTGAACGCTGTGACAAATCAGCAATAGACTGTGTGGCAATGGTAATAGAGAAGCCAGCTGAACGAGACTTGTTTAACAGCTGCACTAAGGCCTCATCAGCAAGCTCAGATGCCTCGTCAATAAATACTGAGATACGCTTTAGCTGAGCACCGGTGGCATTAATATCACCAGCCACGAAAGCAAGGTCAGATAAGAGCATTTTGCCTAGGTTTTGGCCAGTGGTGGCATCTTTAAGACAGTGAATATCTGCAACAAAGATCTTATTGCCCTCAATTAAGTCTCTTAAACTTGGTAGAGCTTGACCATTGCGGCTACCAGAGAGCAGACCACGTAATAGTCCTCCAGTTAAAGAGCCTAAGTATGGGACTACGGAGTTAGTAACCTTTCGATAGTACTCAACAGGCAGAGCAGTAACCATAAACACGATCTGACAATCCACTAAGTCGTTACACAGACCACTCTTGCCTAGCCAATCGTAAAAGGCCTGCAGCACTTCGTTTTCAGCCTGAGCACACATTACACGTTTTTTAGAGGCGGTAAGAGTTGGGGCTTTCTTGGTATTACGCTTAGTCGTGGTCTTCTTGGTAGTGGTAGTAGTGGTTTTCTTGCTACGAGAACGAGTCTTGCGAGCAGGGGTAGCTGCTGTGGCCTCAGCCTCCGCTTGCGCTTCTGCCTGTGCTGCATCAGCATTAGCCGCAGCTCTCTCGTCGCTAATGTCGGCACTGGCACCTGGATCGGTGCTTGATTCACGATTTGCAAAGAGAATGTCGGTAGCATCAACGCTATCGCCTTCATGCACGTCTACATAAGTTGAGGCGCAAGCTTCTTCAGCCTCTTTACGCTCTGAGGCACTATCAAATAAAGACAGGGCTAAAGAGGTAATAGCTGAGGCATCAGCAATAGGATCAAGCTCAGCGATATTGCCAAATAAGGTCAGTAAATCAGCCTTGCTAGGACGAGTAGGGCTGTGCTTCATTTGCTCAAGTACACTCTTAAAGGCGGCACGACTAATCTTGCCTTCTTTGATGAGGCCATCGATGATCTCATGGTAATTGCCCACTGGTGCTTCACCTGTAGCATGAGGGCCTAAGGCTGCAGTGACTACACCTTTAATGCCATTGAGTGGACCACCCACGCCATGGATAGTGTTCCAAAGTCTTTGTACGACCTCATTATCAATCTGTTCGACTTTGTAGTTGATATAACGACGTAGTGCTACTTGCAGGGCATTGGGATCAGTAACTAAGTCACGGATGTTCTCAACGGTAATATGCTTACCTGAGAGCTGACAGCACACTACAGCTGCAGTTACAGCCATGTTGGAGTAGTTTTTGAACGATGCACTAGAGCCAGAGCTTGAGAGCATAGAGGTTAAACGAGCACCAATCTGAGCTGGCTGATCAAAAGCTCCCACAGGATTAATGCCGTAGTTGCTGCAGTTGATGATAATGTCATCCACATCAAGCTCTTTACCTTGCCAATTACCAGTAGTTCCGGCAAAAGCAGAGGCTGCAGGTGCAATTACATCCTGATAGTGCTCATCTTGCATCAAACGCTCATTAAAGCGAGAGGCAGGAGAGTCATATAAATTTGAGAAGGTAGCTCTAAACTCACCACCACCTTGCAAGTGATTCTTATCGCTTGAATTGGCAAAGAACTCCTCAGAACGCTTTAAAGCATCCATCATCGCAATATCTTGCTCGCTGCGAGGCCCATCAAATCTCATAGTATCGCCGCAAAAGCCATTTGCAGAGCAAGCCTCAGAGCCCAGGCCCAAGCCTGAGCCTGAGATTGAACCTGAACCTGAGCCTGAGCCATGCTGTGCTGTATTTGGCACGCTTACACGGCCAGTATTAGCATCCATGGAGTAGCCTTCAAAGTTGAGCATGTCATCAGTGATGAGACTGTCGCATGGGGCAGTCATTAACTCATGGTCAACATCACTAGCAGTGGCCCAGTAATCATTGAGGTCGGCTAAATTGTCTCGATTAAGTCCATCCTTACCACGCAGATTGGAACAATCGGCAGCATCATCACTACCCTCCATACCAAAAGGCTTAACGATGCCACGGCAGCGGTCATAGCAAGTAAATGAGTGCTTATCGGCACCTGGAGTAAATTGCTTTCTAGATAAGTCGAGGATAAAGAGGTCTTGAATAGGATCACGACCAGCATCCTTAGCTGCACGTACAATACTACGCAGTAACTGACGATCACCCTTTGGGTCAATCACAATCACAGTGTCGCCACGTGCAATAGCTTGTGAAATCTCTAGATCGAAAAAGCGAGTCTTACCAGCACCAGTAGTTCCGAGTAATAAGGTGTGACCCTTTAAATTGCTCTCAGGCAGATAGATTGGCTCATAGGCATGGTACTGACCTCCAATAGCATGAATATCAGGAGAGCCATTGCTACCATAGGCAGCACGTCTAAGACCAATCTCAAGCTTATGATGCAGCAAACGAGTATGCTCAGCACCCCAGATAAAGCCAAAGCCCCAAAAGGTTACATCCTTCGGTCTAACCATTTTGCGCATTGATGAGTGATAAGGAGGCACCCACTGACCATTAGATTTAGCAAGATCAGCGCGTCCAGTAGCGCAATGGTTATTAAGTACATGGGCATAATCACTTCCATCTTCTTTTCCTCCAAGTAAATTAGCTGCAAAAGTTAAAGCCTTATCAGTGCCACGAATAACCGCAGAAGCAGCATTGGCCACGCTTAGAGCATGACCACTCTTATCTGTATGGTTAAGCTTATTAGCAATGGCACTAATGAGCTGACAGCAACAAGCATCAGTCATCGGAATACCAGGATAGAGGCGTACACCACTTAACAGTGGGGTCTCAAGAGTGGTCATAAAACCGCTATTAAGAGCGCTACAGGCATTACCATCATCACATTGAGCCATGTGTAAGGCACGTCCAATAACAAAGTCCTCAGCATCAGAGCATGGCCTATCCATAAACATGGCGCTGACCAGCTTACGTGCACGCAAACTAGCCATCTCCTTACCATGCATACCTGCCATATCTTCAGCATCACCATCACCAGAGCCAAAGCCAGAAGCTTGAACACCACCAACAAGACCATTGTGCATGTCCATACTGTCGCAAGCAGCACCGTCAACACGGCTAGACTGAGTCATAGGCTCGCTCATAGCTACAGCGCTTGCAGAGCAGGCATGGATAGCAGCTCCAGCACAATCCATAGCATCATGACCAAAACCCTGAACGTCAGAAGCATGGGCATTTATTGCATGGCGTTGAGCACCATTTGTAGCAGCTGAAAAATTGGCGCTTAGTTCATTTGTACAGGCATTAGCATCGGCACTAGTGCTAGGAGTAGCACCTGCACTGGCACATGAACTGGCAGCAGCACCGGCATTTTCATTTGCATAGGTATCACCGCGTGCACAATTAGACTCATCACCAACAGGAGCACCAGCATCAGCAACTGCATCAGTACTGGCAAATGCATGTGAAGATGCAAAGGCGGATGCAACATTGGCATCAACTAAATGAGCAGCCTCATTAGCTTCATAAACATTGGTATGTGCAGCGGCATTTCCATAGGATTGAGTGGCATCGTTAGGTTTTGCACCTAAGCTTAGTGGGCTAGCATTACTCTTAGGAGCTGTGGCTGCTGTTGTGGTAGGTATGCAGCACTGTTCACCAAGGGCATCAGGTCTTGCCTGGGTCATGGACTTCAGGTGAGTTTGTGATGCGCTGTGCTGTTTTGATGTAGATTTATCTTTTGGAGCTGGCAGTGCTGCAAGAGCCTTGGCCTCAGCAAGCTTTAAGGTCAGCTCTTGACGTCTTGAGATGATGTTTAAAGGGGTACGCTTGCTAAGTGACAGGCTGACACCACGTGAGGTGATGAGAATGCGGCCACCTAAGTAAGACTTGTATGGATTGAAATTATGTTTACCAAAATGGGTATCGAGATCCTCAGAGAGCTTGTCATTTGGCAGATGACCAATGTACCAGGACATAAAGATAAACATCATGGAAAAGACGAGCAGGGCATTTAATGACAGTGCTGTTGCATAAGCGATGAGGGCAATGAGGCCTATAAACAAGCTTATGAACATGGTGATTCTGATATTGGTGATATTCTCAACACCGTGGCCTGTAAGCAGGTCATTCTTGCGGTTTTCTAAACCTCTATTGCGAGATATGACGTATTTGAAAGTACCAAGAATACGACGGGTATTGTGGAACATATAAACTATCCTTAAGCCTCTAAGGGCCATTAAGACAACTTACAAGGGCAATAGCTGCTAATGTGAGTTCCAAAGAAGTTAATCGTGTTACTAAGCAAGTGAGCAAGCTAAGAAAAAGAGCAAAAGGCTATAGCCTCCAGACCCTTAGCCTTAGCTTGCTCCACCCTTAGCTGTTGTTAGACAGGGCATTGTTCAAGCTGCTTTTTAAGCTTCTTAGCTTTGCTTTGACGGCTGCACAGAACGTCGTTTAATGCTTTAGAGCCGTTTTCAAAGGTCACGGTGACTTGTTGCTTATAGTGCTCTGCAGAATGCAGCACGTCGCTTAGCGTGCAGCCATTGATGACCATACGTGAAGGCTTGAGCTCATAGTCCATGTAATTGGGGAGATTAAGAGGGTCAAAGTCTTTAAGGTGGCTATTTTCAAGCTCGATAAGCCTGAGTCCCCGCATCTTCATATTGCGATAATCAAAACCACCGGTAACGACATGACGCTTAGAGGCCTTAAAGATGTCATCATCAGCATGGCTTGCCCCAATCATGATGGCTACACCAAGACCAAGTACTTCACGAAAAACCACTGCCTCCGTGGAATTAACAGCAATTGACTTACGGTCTAAGTTAAAAGCCTGCACTAAAGCTGGAATATCCACTCCCATGCAGCGCTGTTCATACTCATTTATGAGCTCAAACCACGCACTCTTTAACCTGCCTGCATCACCACAGCCCTGCTCAATAGCATCGACCATTGAGCCAGTGGCACCATCGCCATTAGCACGATTAGCGCTATTAGCTGCATTGGCCGCATTGCTAGCACTAGCACTAGCGCTTGCACTGGCATTAGCAGCATTGCTGCTTAAGTTGGCCGTGTTAGTGTCTGCTGCAGTAGTGGCACTACCAAATGAGTTAAGGCTTGCATTACCAGCCATTGAGTCTATTGTGCACTGGTCGTCTACAGGGTATTTGCGCATCAGCTCTAGCATGTGCTGTGGGCCTTGCTCTATGGCCTTAGCTAATGGATCGTTGGCATGTAAAGATGCTGCGATCTTTTGCGTGCTTACAAGGCTGATGCTCTCAAAGATGTTTAAAGATCGCTCAAGGAGCTTGTAGCGTTCATATGAGACATCATCTAAACGAGCTAAGAGACGGACACGCTCACGTCTTGATAAAGCTGCCATGAGCTCAAAGATGCGTAGTAGCATCTTGCGGTGCTCAATTAAGTAGTTTTGCTGCTCATGACGGGCTGCAATGTATAAAGCAATTGAGCCAACTAGCTGATTTAAAAGGGTGTCGTTATTAGCAAGTTGTCTAACCTTAAGTTGAGGATAGATAGGCTGCTCATCAACTCTTAACGTAAAGCCTCTAAAGATAACGGTATTACCTTCACACTCAGTTAAGTGGTAGTTATGGCCACGTCTAAAGCTCAGACCATTTCTTACAATAATCTCGTGAACTAACTTGCCATCCCACTCAAGAGAGGTTTGTAAGTCTTGGTAAGTGAGTAAGTTCATACCAAAGAGTAAGCTTGCATGAGCTCTTGAGGATGTAGAGATATACATGGTGTTATCGCTAACATAGATATCTGAATAGGTCTCATTAACGCTATGAATACGACGCTCATATTCAGCTAAGGCAGAGGCATACATGAGTGAAGATAGAGTGCAGATAGTACGTTGTGGCTCTTTGTTTAAATTTGTGAACAAGCAATTGCCATAACGCTGTCTACGCTCCATCTCTTTTAGACATGAGAAGCTCTTAGGCGCATGCAATACACAGTTGCCATCAACAGCCTCATCAGCGCCACTATCAGTGTCAGAGATAGCATCAGCACCTGTATCATCATGTGTATCAGCATGTGCATCAGCACAAGCACCATCATCCAAGCACTCAGAACTACTATCTTGGGACTTAGCCTCATCAGCATCACCATCACCAGCCGCAGCGGTGAAATTCTTGCTCTCAGATGCATCTAAGCTTGATGCATCATCACTGGCATTGGCACCTGATGGGGTAGATACGCTATTAGCACTACCCTGTATGCCATCTACTAAGCTTGCTGCAGTACCATTTTCAGTTGATAAGTCAGCTACTGAATTAAGCTGCAGCTCAGGTATTGGGTTTGCTTTAATTAATCTTTCAAAGGTGCGGTCACGCAGTAGGTTTACGTTATCCTCAATATCTGCTTGTAAGATGGCATTAAGCTGAGATATGCGCAGACGCATAGCAGCGGATTCTTTAGCCATCACACGTAACATCTCGGCATTACTACTTAAGGTAGTTGCAGCAGTACAGCAGGAGCCACGATCACCCTTTTTGATAACAATTTCAGCAAGAGGGCTACTAAAGTCATTGATCTCCATACGGATATCAAAGAGCTGAGAGACCAGTTTTTCGGTGTTGTAGCAGTATCTGGCGAGCATATCGACGCCATAAGAAAGACCAATCTTATGGTGATCGTCTTTACGGCCTAAGAGGTGACGTAAAAGTAAATATGGGGTCTTAGTCTCTGCAATAAAGTCAGTTAAGCTTTGGTATGGCTCATACTTAAGACCATTTGCAGCACGGATATCTAAGTCAGTTCTGATCTTGCTGATATCGTGAGCAAAGCTCAAGAAAATTATGGCCATTTCAGCGATAAAGCGCTGATCACGTAGCTTAAAGCGACCACCACAACGTCTATCCATGGCGCTATAAATCTTGTTGATAGTAGTTTGCAGGCGTGCATTCTTATTAAGCTGACGCTCATCGGCTTTATTCCAGAGTAAGAGCTTATCGAGCATAGCTTTTTCAAACTCAGGATCAGTAATCAGCGTATCTAATGAGTAAGGCTTTAAGGCCTCTTTAAACTCAAGCTCATCATCGCAAACACCTAAAAGATAAGCTCCAGTGCTGTAGTTTTCTTCTAAATGCAGCACGCTCAATAAGTCTTGAATCTCAACGTCGCTAAGACCTAAGTTCTTTAACAGTACATAGTTGCTCTCTTCGCATGAACGCATCATGCTGCGGCGGTTATTCACTAAAGCAATAGCACTATCTAAGGCCTTAATGGAGTATGGATCTATCTCATATGAAAAGCTATCGAGAAGATAATCAAGACGCTCACCAACACTCATAGTCTCTAATGAGTCAAGGTTGCTGCCTCGCTCAAAAAAGTAGCTATTACTCTCAGACCAGATCTTGGCGCAACCATTGATAGAAAGGCCGCAAATATCACTACCCTCATGGCTAGCATGGCTTAATGCTGCAGCAACTACATCTAAAGCCACCCCGCAGCAATCCACCTCAACAGCATCAGTATCAGCACCTGCATCAGCAGAGCCACCAACAGCAGCTGAAGAGCCAAAAGAAGACACGGCATCAGATGCAGCCTGAACCAAAGTTACAGCTGCACCATCAGATAGTATCTCGCTCTCATTTGCAGCCACATTCGCCACGTTAATCGCATTAGCTGCATTAGCTTCATTAGCAGCCATCGCAACCAAAGTGTCACACTCACCGACTGCATGAGCTACAGGCTCATCACAACCATTGTTTGAAGCTACGCCATCACCATCACTTAGATGAATGCTATCCACCTCAACCAAAGCCAGGGCATCATCAGCACCACAAATATCAGCATCTGCATCTGAGTAAGCATAAGCATCATCTTCGGCAGCAGTGCTGTCATCACTGCTACGAAGCGCATTGCTTGTAGCAAGTGTAGTGGCATCCGATGACAAGCAAGTGCCTTCTAGAGACTGAGCATAAGTGTTCTGTGTGTCTGCAGCACCAGCACAAGGCTCTTGAGTAGATAACAAGGTAGAGATATCAAGTCCAACAGCTCGGTCATCTAAAGCCAGGCTAGTAAGGCTAGCAACACCGACACCAAAAGCATCGTCACAAGTATTAACGTCGTGCTGGGTGGTGTTCCAAATGGTCTCGCTACACTTAGGCATCATGACCTTAGAGATCTCAGCCTCACTGTGATTAAGCCACTCTTGGGCAAGCTTAGACTTAGCATCAGAAATATCACTTGCCTCATCGTTATCACTAAGCCGCACATCAAAGCAGAGCTTGGCACTAGCAATATCAGATAGGCATGCAGACACATCAACAACAAGTACAGAGTCATCATCTGCAGCAAGTGCATCAATCAGCTCAATGCTTTCCATGCTGCAATTAAGCTCAGTTGCGAAGAAGCCAGCACTAAGAACTTGCGAAGGAACAGCTGCATCTACAGCATCATCAGCACTCACTACATCAGGGTCTTGAACAAAAGAAAGGGCATGAGCTGCAGCTAAGGCATCACAGCTAGGTTTAGTCTGTGAATCAGCAACACATGCTGCCACAGGCAGTTTATGATCTAAAACGCTGTCCTTAGCCTCATCATGAGCCACAGCAACTAAGCAGCCATCATCCTTAGCATCCATCTGTACAGCATCGAATTGCACATGCTCATGGATACTTTGTTCTACATTAGCGGTCTTACTGGACTCTAAGGTCTTATCCTCAATATCTTTGATTTGGTGACCAAACATAGTGACTCCTAAAGGCTGTCAGTAAAAACAATTGCAGGGATAAATGGCTTTTCACTATCATCGTAAGCTGGCTTATTGCCGCTAACTACAGGGGTTATCTGAGCCATTTGCTCTAAGCTCATATTTGCAAACACCTTCTTAGGTCTCCGATACGGCTTCTTAAACAGCGATTTGGGCTTGGCACTCTTGCACTCAACAGATTCAGCACTATCAAGCGCAGCATTATCTGTAGCCTTGTTATCAGCACAAATCTTGTTTTGCGTATCACTCTTAGGCTTGCGACCTCGCTTAGCTTTTGGCTTGTCCTCAGCATTAGCCTTAACCTCAGGCGCAGGCTCATATACAGGCACATCTACAGTCACAGTCTTGGGCACAGTAACAGTCTCAGTTTTGGCCTTAGACTCAGTAGCCGTGGAAATTGAAGCTTTTGGTTTACGGCCACGGTTGCGTTTAACGACTGTGGTTTTTGCAGTAGCCTCAGTCGGTGCCTTAGTCTCAGCAACATCATTTGGCGTAGCGTCAGTGTCTACAGGGGCATCAGCAGAGGACTTAACATCAGAAGTAACTAAAGACTCAGCCTGATCCATAGCTGCGGATGTAGCAGCCGCAGCTGCAGTTACCGTTGCAGCGGTAATGCTTTCTGCATCAGCTTCCTTAGACTGCTTCTTTGTGGCACTCTTGCTTGAGGTCTTGGTCTTTGAAGCAGTTGCTTTCTTATTAGTGGCCTTTGTCTCAGTACTCTTACTATTTGCAGTCAGCTTGCTATCTGTAGTCTTCTTGCTTGTTGCAGTCTTCTTGCTATCTGTAGTCCTCTTGCTAGCTGCAGTCTTGGAACTGCGACGCATGGTAGGCTTAGCCTCATCAGCCACAGCGCTGTTAGTCTGTTCGGTATCAGCAATAGCCTTAGCGTTGGATGCAGGATCTGTATTAGCAGTTGACTCAGGCTCAGCATTGGCTGGTGCTTCGTTAGCGGCTACTGCAGTCTCAGTAGAAGGTTGTACACTAGAGGAGGTACAAGCAATAGCCTTTGGTGTAGCATCAGCATCGTTAGCACTTTCATCAGGAACGGCTTTCTTAGCCGATGCTCTCTTAGTCTTGGTAGTTTTCTTTGGAGCCGCCTTTGTAGCTTTGGTCTCAACTGCAGCCTCCTCTACATTAGCTGACTGCTCGGACTTACACTCGGCCTTTTCTGTCTTTGTAGCAGGTTGTGGCTCAACTTTAGAGGTAGTAGAACTTACTGAGGCGCTATCAGCAGTGCTTGTGTTAGTAGCTTCAGTATTAGGCAACTCGATAGCTTCATGAGTGAATACATCATCTAAAGCTGGTAAGTAATGCTTGCTTGAGAAGTAGCTAAGATCAGCGCTATTAATTAGGTTAAGGTCACGCTTGATTCTTAGATTACGACGGCATAAAGCTATCAAGCCTTCTTCATCATGTGGATCAGAGTCTAGAGAGGCGATGAGCTGCTTTTTGATGGCTGCAAGCTTAGCCTTTTGCTCTGCAGCTAAGGCTTGAGCATCAGTTTGCGTGGCTTTCTTTTGGCCAAGTTCAAAGTCTTCTTCACCAGTCCAATCTTTGTATGGGGATTCACCTGTAACTACGACATCGCTTTGAATACTCTCATCAGTAATGATGTCGCTATCCTCAGCATCTAATCCTTCAGCAATTAAGGTGTCTACTACAGACATTAAGGATGATGGAGGGGTAAGGTCGTCACTTGGCTCTAAAGTTTTACCCACACCTGAGGCCATGATTTGCTCAATGGTAAGGCCATCTGTAGGAATAGGCTTCGTATCAGGAGTAGCTGCAGCCTTTTTCTTGGTATTAGCTGATGGCAGCAGTGGGTTTTCTTCAACTTCAATGCGCATACGCACAGCCACATCAGCAACAGCCTGACTGCGATAGAAGGTATCTTCGTTGGTGTGCAGCCAAATGTCTCTTTTGATAAGAGCACGGCTTCTAACGTCACGCTTGAAGGACATCAACTTGCTTGCATCAGCACTTAATGCGGACTCATCATTAGATGCAGGGGACTCAAGCTCTTCAGCCTCTTCTTTAAAGGCCTGGCTTAAAGCACTATTATCATCTGAATAAGAAGACGAATCAGCAGAAGTATCGGCGTCTGCAGCACTTGGCTTAGAGCTCTTAATCCAATCTACGCCTCTACGTCTTAATGTAGTGGTTGGGATCGCAGCAAGAGGCTGTGGATCAAGGCGCTTAAACTCTGTAAGCGCAAAGATAGCTACCTTGAGGTTGTGATCGACTAAACCGCATACATTGCAGTCGTGATAGTACTCAGATGCAGGCAGCACACTACAAATACGGATCATGGCTGTAAGCAGTGGATCAAGATATAACGCAACAGTCTCAGCACTAGCATCAGAGGCAAGCAGACGCTTGAGCACATCAATCTTGCCCTGAACCAAGCCTGCAATCTCGTTGACTGGAATCACAGGGAACTGACGATATCTGCCAGTGTAGTTAACTGACAGAGGTCGAATCATGCGCTGAGTAACCACATCACCAGTCTTACCGTACACGATCGGCAGTGAGACGATTGGAGCTACATATTGCTGCCCGGTGATAGTTCTGACGATGCCATATGGAGTGGCGATATTTCCCATGCCCTGAGGTGGTTGAGATACGGATGCACCCTTGCCATACTCTGGTCTATATAGAGCCACATTATTGCTAAGCTCCATAAGCTCCGCACCACCGCAGGCACGCCAAATATAAGAGTTACGTACGCCTCTTATATACTCCTTAGCCTCAGCCATGCTCTCAGACAGAACTACATCACAGGCACAGTCAGATTCATCAACTGCACCCTTGAAAGCATCATTAGCTCCATTGGAAGCATCTACACCATCGTTAGAAACATCTACAGCCGCATCACTTGAACGAGCAGGGATGTTATGGTCTACAGTGGCAGTGTTAGAGGTACAAGAGACAACATCAGCATGATTAGCTGCAGCACAATTAGATTGAATAGGCTTAAAACCATTACCTTTAATAGCCTCACATGTATCAGATGAAACAGCCTTATGCTTGCCATTTAAGCGGAAAGCTTTCTTAAACCATGATGTTGCTTTAGCTTTAATGGCACCAAAGAAGCCACGTGTAGCCTGCTTATCCTGACAAGCAACACAAGCAGTAGCTTGGGCGGCTACTGGACGCTGCATAGGCACTACAGGAGCATAAGATGCTGTATTGCTAGGCTGATGAAAGATCTCGCCTGTCTGATTGTCCATAAGCCTACTTGCTGCAGCATAGGATAGTGAGCTATCCACATTCATAGCTGAGTTAGTGCTAGACAGAATAGATTGAGACTTAGACTGAGTCTGAGTTTGAGCTTTGCAGCCAATGTCTACAGATGAAGAAGCTAGGGAGCTTTCTGTAGTACTTTCTAGTGAGTGTGTGAGCATAGAGCTACCACCGTTAAGCAAAAAATAAGTATCCAAAATGAGCTTGAGCACCAACGATACTCAAGCTCTACGAGGAGACCGGCGTTGTTGCATGCACATCAACAACATGGCTGCTATGGTAGACCTCTATATATTCATAACTGCGTGTACTGCGATCTTACTAAACAAACGCGATAAATATCAGCTTCTAGAAGAAAATTAGGCAATTGCTAAAAGTGATCTAGATCACGAATTTGAACAGGAAATAGGGCAGTAGATATCTAATGGAATCATTAGATCGGCGAAAACGATGGAGGAGAGTAAGAAAGTGCAGGGTTCTATACCGCTCTAAGATGGCAAATTATCTTAGATGGAAACCCATGTATGATGAGAAAATGGGTAGGGCAGTGGGACTTTTGGGGATTTGGTCGTGATGTTTCAGCTATAAAAAAGGCCCTGAAGCCAGGGGCAACAGGACCTTATTGCATAACTTTAAAGGAAATTATTAGCCAAGGAGGCTTAAGCCCAGCTGAGGACGGGTGTTAGCCTGCATCAGCATGGAAGCAGCTGCCTGCTGAATGATGGACTGCTGGGATAAGTTAGCAGACTCTTCAGCAAAGTCAGCATCACGAATACGTGAGCGAGCATCAGCTTCGTTAGCAGCAACGTTAGACTGGTTGCGGATAGATGACTCAAGACGGTTCTGGATGGCACCAAGGTCGGCACGCTGTGCATCGACATTAGCAATCATCTTATCCATCATATCGATGGTAATTTCTGCGGCAGAAGCAACAGAAAATCTAAATGAAATTACGCTTCCAGCAATGTTGATGAACTTATCATTGCCAGTTTTGAAAGTATTCTTGTCGGCACGGCTACCAATCTTTGAGAACTGCATATTCTCAATGGAGAACTTAATAGTATCGCCCTTATTGGAGCCGACTTGAAGTGTGATATTACCAGCTTTGCCTTTATCTGCCTGGGCTGCCTTTGAGAAAATAGTTAGTTCATTCTCTTGTTGGCCATTAAGGACAAGCTTGCCACCGTAAGTGGTTTGCTTAGCGATACGTGAAATTTCATTAGCCAAAGAAGAAGCTTCCTTGGAAAGTGCAGCCTTATCTTCCGCAGTATTAGTGCCGTTGTTTGCCTGTACTGCTAAAGTACGGATCTTCTGAAGCATGCCAGAGATTTCGTCCATGCCAGACTCTACAGTCTGAGCAAGAGCGATACCGTCTGAAGCGTTGCGGTTACCTTGGTTGAGGCCATTAATTTGGGATGTCAGACGATCGGCGATCTGGAGGCCTGCAGCGTCATCTTTAGCGCTGTTGATACGAAGACCTGAAGATAATCTTTGATATGTCGTGGTCAGGGAGTTCTGGACGTTGCCTAAGTAACGCTGGCCCTGAAGAGCTGAGTAATTGGTATTAACATATACTGCCATGGGAATGTACTCCTTACTCTTAGCCTAAGAGGCTCAGACCAAGCTGTGGACGAGTGTTTGCCTGCATCAGCATGGAAGCAGCAGCCTGCTGGATGATGGACTGCTGAGATAAGTTTGCAGACTCTTCAGCGAAATCAGCGTCACGGATACGTGAGCGTGCATCAGCTTCATTAGCAGCAACGTTAGACTGGTTGCGGATAGATGACTCAAGACGATTCTGGATGGCACCTAAATCGGCACGCTGACCATCCACATAACCAATCATCTGATCCATGAAGCCAATGATATTGTTAACTGAAGCAGTATCGCTAAAGTTTATCGAAATTGCGCCACCATTACCCTTTACAAAAGACTTGTCGTTTTGTTGAGCAGCAAACTGATCTTCAGCAATACCTGCAGCTTTAGCAGCAGCAGAGAACTGGAAGTTTTCAAGGTTAAAGGAGATAGTATCACCCTTGTTTGAGCCAACCTGCAGCACGAGACTTTGAGTCTTACCGGCATCTTGCTGTTGAGCATATGACATGAATGAGTTCTTTTGTTGGCCGTTCATAATAGTTTTGCCAGCAAAAGTAGTTTGCATAGCAATTCGGCTAATTTCGGTAGCAAGTGAGGATGCTTCCTTAGCTAGAGCTTTACGGTCATCTAAAGTGTTAGTACCGTTGTTGGCCTGAACAGCGAGAGTACGGATCTTCTGAAGCATGCCAGTGATTTCGTCCATGCCTGCTTCTGCAGTCTGGGCAAGAGCAATACCGTCAGATGCATTGCGGTTGCCCTGGTTGAGGCCATTAATCTGGCTTGTTAAGCGATCGGCGATCTGGAGGCCTGCAGCGTCATCTTTAGCGCTATTGATACGCATACCGCTTGATAGGCGCTGGTACGTAGTAGTTAGGGAGTTCTGGACGTTGCCTAAGTAACGCTGGCCCTGAAGAGCTGAGTAATTGGTATTAACATATACTGCCATTTTGTTGTACTCCTCAGATTAGCCTAAGAGGCTCAGACCGAGCTGTGGACGGGTGTTAGCCTGCATCAGCATAGAAGCGGCAGCCTGCTGAATGATTGACTGCTGTGACAGGTTAGCAGACTCTTCAGCGAAATCAGCATCACGAATACGTGAGCGTGCATCAGCCTCATTAGCAGCAACGTTAGACTGATTGCGGATAGATGACTCAAGACGATTCTGTAAAGCACCAAGGTCGGCACGCTTGCTATCTACAGATGCAATCATTTGATCTAATAAATCGATTGCATTACCAATGTAGTTCTTTTCGGCAGGCTTTGAAAAATCTGCTTTACCCATATCTACAGTAACAGTACCATTAGCTGCGATGGTGAAGAACTTATCAGTGCCCATCATTTCAGCGTTGGTTCCTAATTTAGAGAAAATTACGGAGTCAGAGGTAAAAGAAATTGTGTCGCCCTTATTAGAACCGACTTGCAGAGTCAAAGTACCAGTGTCACCAGCTGGATTATTGTTTACTGTTTTATCGCCAAAGATAGAACCATCAATCAGACCATTGAGAACGGTCTTACCTGCAAAGGTGGTCTTAGTTGCGATACGGGAAATTTCGTTCGCGAGTGAAGTCATCTCTTTTCCAAGAGCATTGCGATCTTCAGCAGTGTTTGTACCGTTAGCTGCTTGAACAGTTAATGTACGCATCTTCTGGAGCATGCCGGAGATTTCGTCCATGCCAGCTTCCATGGTCTGGGCTAATGCAATACCGTCGGAGGCGTTGCGGTTGCCTTGGTTGAGGCCATTAATCTGGCTTGTTAAGCGATCGGCGATCTGGAGGCCTGCAGCGTCATCTTTAGCGCTGTTAATACGCATACCGCTTGATAATCTTTGGTATGTCGTAGTCAGGGAGTTCTGGACGTTGCCTAAGTAGCGCTGGCCCTGAAGAGCTGAGTAATTGGTATTAACATATACTGCCATGATTGATATTCCTCTTTATAGCTATAGCGCGTTGCTTGGCTGCCTAAGAGGCATACCAGATCCTCGCTTAATTGGGCTTGCTAACAAAGCTCGCCTTTACACATCTTAAAACGAAAAGGCCTTTGTTTCATAGTACTTTGTAAACATTCATAAATATTGCCAATGCCAGTATAGACAAGGAGTTCTAACGTGAATTTGATATTTAACAAACTCTTTGAAAAACTTGTTCTTAAAAGAAAATCAGCTATGTTTTGAAAATGGCTCATAAAGTGTATCTATAGCCTGTGATCTTTATTCTTACAAAAAGCAAATACAGGAGAGGCTTAGCTTCTTGAAAGGTTGATAAGTAATGAGGCTGGATCACGAATACATGCTGATTCGTTAGCTGCTAGGTTTGACTGTTGCAGTCTATTCTTTAAAGATCTTGGATTGTGATGAATTAATGTAAATTTGAGTGGGTATGGATTGGTTGAATTTTGGGGATGAAAAAGGCCCTGACACCGAGGTGGCAGAGCCTAGAACGCGATTGCGTTGGGAATGGGGTGTTATTCGAGGTCGTTCTGGCGAGTTACCAGGTCGATAGCCTCTTGGTTGTACTCAATCTTGTTGAGGGTACGTGCCTGACGGTACAGGGCGTCCTGAGTGGTCTGATTGAGGTACTGAGCTAAGGATGGGTACACAGCGTTCTCGAAGGTTGGTACATCAGCCTCAACAGCTGGTACAACCTTGTTTAAGACAGCTAAGGTCTGAACGTTATTGTTCTTATCGATAACATGAGCAGACTTTGTATCCTGTGGCAGAGCAAAGATTGCCTGAGCAAACTCTTGGCTGGTATTGGTGTTAGCACCGCTAACCTCAACATCCTTTTGCACCTTGACGTAATCAGGGAGCTGAGCATTAGCATCTGCAGCAACCTTAGTTGCAACATCAGTTAAGGTCTTTAAAGCTTCCTCATTGATACGATCGGTGCGCAGCATAGCGCTAGCGTCTTTAGCCACATCGTCAAATGGACGTAAAGAGGCATCGTGGTGCTCAGTTACGTTGATAACGATCGAGTTGTTGTCATCTAAGGCAATAACGTTTGAGTTGATGCCAGAGTTGTACACTTCCTCATTGAAAGCTAAATCCTGCAGCTCCTTGGTATTGAATGGCCACTTAGCCTCAGTATCACCTTGAGCAACTACATCAGAGGTCATAACCTTCATGCCAAGCTTCTCAGCAGTGATGTCTAATGAGTCTGGGTTTTCAAAAGACATATCGGACATGGTGGTTACACGCTCGTTGTAAAGCTCACGAGCTTGTGCGTCGATATAGGCAGCCTGAACCTTGTCCTTAACCTCAGCTAAAGCTGGAGTGTGTTCTGGCTTGATAGAGGTTAAGCTAATGAAATGGGTACCGTAGTCATCGGTAATAGCAGCACTTACATCACCCTCAGACTCAAGAGCAAATAAAGCAGCATATAAGTCAGCGGCTAACTGATTACGGGTCACAAAGCCCATATCACCGCCCTTATCCTTAGTTGACTGATCATCAGAGTACTGAGCAACTAACTTTTCAAATGGAGTGCCGTTCTTTAAGCCTTCCTCAACTGCAGCAATACGCTTGTCAGCATCCTTAGAGCCAGCACGGATGAGTAAGTGAGCAGCTTGTCTTTGCTCCTCAAGACGGTAGTCTTCAGAGTACATGTTGTAGAACTCTTCTACCTTCTCATCGGTCACTTCTACTTGCTTACGCAGATCGTCCATGGATAAGAGTAAGTAGTTAAAGCGTACGTTTGCAGGAGCCATGAACTTGTCATGGTTAGCATCGTAGAAAGCCTTGATCTCATCGTCGCTGATCTTCAGGTTACGATTGATGTATGCCTCATCAACGGTGTAGAGGTTAACTACGCGAGTCTGCAAAATAGTCTTTGCAATGGTGTTAAGCTCATATGGAAGAGGCTGTGAAGATGCGGACATCAGAGGACGAGATACGCTCTCAGACATGATGGAGATACGTAACTGCTCGCCAAAGTAGTCTGGAGACATGCCCATGTTGCGAATAGAGGCAAGGTAGAGATCGTTGTCGAACTTACCATCCTTCTGGAAAGCAGGGGTGTTACGGATAACGTCACGTACCTGCTCGTCGCCGATACGGATATCCATATCCCATACGCTGCTGTTAAAAGCAACATTGTTAATCATGCGCTCAAGAACTTGCTTCTTAAGCTCAACAACATACTGTTGATTCTCAAGCATGGCAGAGCCGTTTGGTAAACGGTGCAGCTGCTGAGCCTGCTGATTGTACTGATTGTTCCAATCGTTAGAAGTGATCTTGTAATCACCGATGGTGACAGGATCAGTGTTCAAACGTGGAATTAAATAGCCGCCCACGCCAGTGAGCACAAATGAAATCACGATGAGTGCGAGCAGGAGCTTAAAGCCCTTGGAGTTGGCACCATCGCGCAGCTTGTCCGATAACATCCGAAATTCCCCGCAAATTCAGTCTTTGCATTCAACAAAAGCTGCAGCAAGATCACAAGAGTGCTTATCTTGTAATGTGCTGCTGCCTGCTAGACAAAGTTAAAGCCTAGGCTAAGCCTAGCTTTGCATTGTGTCTAAAGGTAGTAATGATACTCATTACAACTTAGCACTAAGATAGGATCACCCCATCAGAGATACTAAGAAAACTTTTGCATGTGCAAGTAATTTGCTCAAAAGTAAATGACTGTGTCGAAATGCATATTGCTCAAATCTTAGCTGCACACGACAGCAAGTCGGGATTTTAGCACAGGCAAGCGCTTATATGCCATTGTCTAATCACTCAAGATCTTTTGAATACGGCTTAGTTGGTATGTTTGCAATGCACTTTGCACAAAATAGGCAGGATATAGTGTCTCTTAGAGTTTGAAGATATGGGGAGGTACGTCTTCTTTTGGCCGCTAGGTTGGCTGGAGCGCTTGTGGTAGGTTAATGAGGACTGCTTGATTAGATCGTCTCTGCGATCTTTGAATTATGTCTTGGGTTGGGCACAAATACAAACGCCTACTAGCGCTGAGGGCACAAGCAGGCGTTATGGCACAAGTGGTTGTAAAGAACTGGATTTAAGAATCTAGCACAGCTAGAAGTTCTAAGATGCCACTCATATGAGTGCAGCCTGGTGCTGTTACAACCAAAATGCGCCAGGCGGGGCAGATAACATCTTGTCTAGCAAGATGTTAGGTGTTCCTACTTGCCGTTTACAGCATCCTTGAATGGCTTACCAGCGGTAAATACTGGAGCCTTAGAAGCTGGGATCTGAACCGGTTTGCCGTCACGTGGGTTACGTGCAGTACGAGCAGGACGATCACGAACGTAGAACTTGCCAAAGCCGATTAAAGCAACTTCGCCGCCGTCGGCTAACTCATCTTTAACAGCATCTAAGAATCCCTTTAAAGCAAGCTGGGAATGCTTGAGGCTGAGGCCAGTCTTCTTGGAAATACTTTCAACTAACTCACTCTTATTCACTTTAAAACTCCAATGTCAAAGGTTGGTGATTGAGTCTCCGGATAACTAAGAAGAAACCTAAACGATGGTAGCCCTTATAAGCCGGAAAGCAGCTGCTCTATGACTCTAGTGATAAATGAGCTGTTACATCTCACCTTAGGCTCTAATTGATGATGAGTGACGGCCAAGTATCTTAATGTAACGCTCTGACAATTCTATCTGCCAACATCTAGCTGGTGATTTAGAAGCTGTCCATCTGAGCTGTAAGCAGTTATGCGGTTTTTGCACTCATTCCGATAATTACTTGTTTAAGCACTCTCAAGTGGTTAGCAAGTAGCAAAGTTTTATCTGCTAGTTCCACCTTAATAATGCTTGTGATGATAGCTCAAGCTATGAAGCTGTCTCATCAGGTTTAAGTGCATGCCGCATCAGTAGCTCACACAGTCAAGTGCATATGTTCTGTGCTTGCTCATAATGTTCATGATGGTCTCAAGATTAAGCATGTTTGAAAAGAGAACAAACACGTGCTAGAAAATCTAGCTGACCCTAAGCCATATCGGACCTGAGTTGCGATAGCTTTGTTGAATCATTATGCCTACTTTCATTAAAAAGAAAGCACCACGTGCTGAAAAAGTAGATCTAGAACTCAATTTGTAGCTCTTTTGACTGCAAATCGAGCACTAGAGCACCCAAAAAACTCACGCAAGGCCCCGATCCGACGCACTTTGCGCACGTTTTTGCACAAGTTTTAAATGCCAAGAGAATTTTTACATTTCATGAGCTAGGCAAAACACTGAGGCTGGTCTTTAAAACAGCATAAACATCAGCTTTTAGATGCTATATAAATTCTACGTATCCACGCAAAGCTAGGCGTAGCAACAGTCTTCATGAACACAATACTAACATTGTTGCGTAATATGACTGTTAAGCACTGATTAAGAAAAAGGTTCTCGCCACTTGAGTTTTACGTGCAAGAAACTGAGATCTGACAGTAGATATGAAAAAGGGAGCATGATCTCCCTTAACACTTGAAATGCATCTTTAGACTATCGCCACAGGCTGCTATGGTCTGCTCATGTATTGAGCTTGGATTTTTTTGTTGGTGCTAGCTGCAGCGATAGTCAGATGATATTGATTAGAAGAAGTTTTGCATAATGCCCATCATGGCTACGCTCGCTACGATGGTGATGCCTAAGTTGAACTTAAAGGCAATCACGATAGTGGCAAGCAGGGCAATTTGCATTTTGATGTCATCGGTCATAAAGGCAGGTGCTGCCACCGCGATCATCACAATAGCAGGACTATTTTCAAGTACAGCCTTAAAGCGCTCAGACATAGTGTGCTTTCTAAGCCATAAGAAGCCTACAACACGAGTAAAGTAGGTAGTTATAGCCATTGCCATGATGGTTATAAACTCGTAGATATTTGGTAAGGCCAATAGCTGTTCCATTATTGAGCCTCCTTGTCATCTAAGCCATTTACTTGCTTGGCGTCATGAGCGCTAGCTGCAGTGTCAGTTGATTGTGCATTGCTTGTAGCATCTCTGGCCTTATCATTTGCTGTGTCGTCAGTGGCTTGATCCTTTGCTGTGTTGCTTGTAAGGTCAACCTCTTTGAGATCACCTTGGGTGGCGATTAAGCCTGCTTTTTCTTGGTAGACACGGATAATGTAGGCACCAATAAGACCTGCAAGAACACCAGCACCAACACAGTAGCTAGAGTTGCCGTATTTTGCGGTTAAGGCAGAGGCAGCAAAGCTCATCGCAATTGGGATGTAGTTGATCTTCTTCTTAGGACGCATGGCAATAGCAAGCGCTATGAAGGTTGCAGGCAGAGCAATGCTAAAGCCGAGCTTGTTGAGATCACCAATGCTGCTACCAATGGCCGCTCCGAGAAAACAGCTAAACCACCAGCAAATCCACAGTGCTAGACCTACGCCTAAGTAGAAGTGAAAGGCAAAGGGCTTTGCCTCAAGATTGCGTCTTTGAATATCCTGCATGGATAAAGCCCAGGTCTCATCGCACATTAAAAAGTAGATGAGCGCAATTCTAAAGCCACCTTCATGACGCACGTATGGAGCTAAGGCAGTGCCTAAGACAATATGACGGCTATTGATGAGGAAAGTAGAGATCACAATCATTAAGATTGGAGGCACCGCAGACCATAAGGCCAATGCCGCAAACTCACTACCACCTGCTAAGTTAATACCGGTCATAAGCAAGGTGGTAATTGGAGCTTGACCAACGTGAGCAGCCTGAGCGCCTAAGATCACGCCTAAAGGAAAGATACCTAAAAGTACGGGCAAAGCGGTCAAAACACCGCGCCTCATTTCTGAGAACATATGCAGCCTTATGGTTTGATGAAAACAAGCATGCTATCCATGCATAGTAGCTATGAACAAGTGCAAAAGATGCCACCACACTTAGACTCATACACTTAAGCTAGTATCTAGCTAAGTGCTATGAGCTAAACAGCAGTGTGTGAGCTTGCAAGCTTGGCAAAAAAAATCTTGTGATGGGCAATTTCAAGTATCACTAAAAGATCAGGGTTAAATAAGCCCATCATATTAGGACGCTAATCATACTATCTATTGAGCAACACTCAATTAAGATGAGATGCTATTGTGCACAATGAGCTAAACATGGGCAGCAATTGCGGCTATTGCGCCATTTGTAGGCAGCAATATATCCTCAAAGCCATAAATAAGCTTAAATACGAGCACTGCACGGCTTAAATCGCCACAGCCACAGCCAAGGCAATGGCAGTAGCTGTATAAAGACCATAAGTAATAGCGTCAGCAATGCAAAAGCATGTGCTTTCAACGAAGTTAGCAACAAGCCAATAACAGCTCTGCTATCTTGCTTATGCTGCAGCTCAGTTATGCCCTTTTGTAAGTGGTAAAGGGGCCAGGTATGTCTTGATGAGAGCTTTAGTTGCACATAAGCGAAGCAACGCTTGTCAACATTGAGCCTTGTAATCCATGCTTGTGCTGCATACAAAATGGCGCTCGCATGCAGTTATTGAACTATTTTTGGTACAGGCGTTTTGCTTTTAGCTGTAGTGGTGTTTATGACAGACGTATGACCCTTTGAAGCGCACTGTAGCTTTGGGGATAGCAAGTTATTGTTGCTGTAGAAAAGGATAAGTCACCGCGACTGCTTGGCAGCAATTGTGGTAACGTAAAGCCGCTTGCCGATAACTCTGTCACTGACATGCGTTGGTCTTGTAGCGCAGCGGCTTCACGATTGAGCTAATCTTCGACGGTGCTGAAGTCGCAAAGCTTTTCATTTTGGGTGACACGGCGTAGCTCGTCGCGTACTTCCATGAGCGCAAAGCCAAGTAGGTTTTGTCCTCGCCAGAGCATTGGGTTTTGGGACTCTGTGCAGTTCTCTGCAAGGCCAATACCCCAGATAATGTCGTACGGGCTAGCCTCTACTAGGATTATATCGCCTGTTGAAAGGAGAAAGTCTTTGAGCTCAATGTTTTGGTTAAATTTGTGCCAGTTGCCAAGCAGCACAATGGTGTACTTGAACTTGTTCCAAACTTCCTCATCAAAGCCACGCACCTTACGGCCAAAGTCTTTGATTTGCTTAGGATTATCGCAAGCGAGAATTTGCTTTAAGATTTCATCATCGCCAAAGAGCCTAGCTTTGCTCGCCATCATACACTGCTCAGCATAAAGGAAAGTATGTGATCTGGCACGGAAGTCTTGCTTCCACCACTGGCTGAAGCAGCTTTTGGTAATCTTGCCGTTTTTGGAGGGCTGATTACCCCAGAAGTGGCACATTTCTTTAGTATTGCCTTGCGCAAACTCTTGCTGCAGCCACTTAAGGTTGTACTTTGGCTTTCCTTGTGGTTGCCATGTATTCACAAAGAAACCACCATGCTCAAGTCCATCGTCGCTGAGCTCTTTATCCCACCATCCTTTCCAAGTTAAAGGTTCAGGAAAGAGGGTACGGTATTCAGACTGTTCTTCATCTGAAAGTGAGTCAAACCATTCGAGAAATTGGTCTAAGTAATACTCGCCATAGCCCATACGCCAGCCAATCGAGCAACATTCTATTTGTCGGTAGGCCAGCCAAGGTGGCGGCATTAAGGTCTTATTCTGCAGTGACATATGAATTGTGATTCCCTGTAAGAGCTTTTTCTAAAGTCTTGTCAAAGAGCTCTTGCTCACTTGCTTTGATATCGTTCTTGAGCTCTCTGAAGGTGTAGTAGTCATCTTTTAACTTGATAGACTTAGCAAGCTCATGGTCGTAAGTGCATAAGAGTTCAATTGCTTCTTTGAGGTTGGCTACACTGATCTCAGAGACATAGGTTAGCTTGTCCTCAAAGCTTGCTTGCAAGAGGAGCATCATGGCAGCACATAAGGTTACAGAGTAGTTATCACGCTGCTTATAGTGCTTGGTGATGTGCTCTAAAGCCTGGTGCTCAGCATAGTCAGGCAAGAAGAAGTTGCCATCAGTAAAGCTAAAGTCAAAAGCACGCTCACTAGGACGTAAGAAGCGTACATTAAGCTCGCTTGCATACTCATCCCACTTAGAGTCCATTGGAACTTGCAACAGGAGTTTCCAACCAGGCGCAATGGCCTTGATAGCAAATTCCTCACAGTACTCATTTACAAAGACTGCAAACTTAGACAAGAGTAAGGAGGCCTTTTCAAAGTCAGAGCCGCTCAAATAGCCACGTAAGATCTGATAGCGTGGTAAAAACTTCTCTTCAATCTGACCATAGAAATCAAAGCTATCATCAGCTGCATGCTTGAGTAGCTTGATAGACAGATTAGTGCCCAATGATGCAAGTAGTTGCTGCAGAGCATTGAGGTCTAAAGAATAGCGAGTCTCTACCTTAGGCACAGACTCTTCAGTAACAACTTTCGGTGCAATGGTGATCTCATGGGCCACAAAGACACCATACTCACACAAAACATCAAAACATTGAGCAACATCCTTAAGCTCTAAGCCTAAGTTAACCGCAAGCTTGTAGTGATGATGCTTTGGACAGTAGCTTGGCTCACGACTCTTAGTTAGCCAAAACAAGAGCACTGACATGACTGCAGAGGCATTTACATCAATGCGATTGAGGCAGTTTAACTGCGGGTAATACGGAACACGTATAAGACCAAACCTCATAAAAAACCTCAAGCAATCAAAATCAAGAAAATAAAAGAAACGCCATCTCACCACGCAAGCTGCTGCAGCCTCAGCACATCCCACCATCACAATATGGTCAATACAGCTAAGGCCAAGACATAGCTGATGCATGAGCATGCAGAAATAATCCTTAGCTCAAATGCTAATCAGAGAATGAGCGCGGTCAGCTGATCTCTTGTAGCCGTGGCAATAAATTATGGCGTGGATTGTAGCAACAAGCAGCAAGAAACAAAAGTTATCTCACTATCTAAGTACGTATTGGCCACAGAACGCCAACGATTTGGCCTTGCTTGTAAGAAATGCAACCGTTGGCCAAAGACTAAATGAACAAAACGCCATAAGTCGGGATAGCTAATGATCTTAAGATTCTAAAACCGAAGTTGCATCAAGGACAGAACGGCTAAAGAAATCTAAGTCAGAAGATTTAGGGAGTGCCAAAGTAAAAGTAGCAAAGGCCTGCTAACTCAGTGAAGTGAGCTGAAATGGAGTGGCGTGCGGTGGGTATGATGGGATTTTTTGTGATTTGATGTGATTTGGTGGGGCTGTTGAGATAAAAAAAGCCGCAGATCGAAAGCTGCGGCTTTTTTTAGGAGGAATAGTTATGAAAACTAAATTAGAGCTTGTGGCCCATCTCGTAAGCTGAATCGTGAACGTCAGTTACAGCACGACCTGATGGGTCAGCCATGTTCTTGAACTTCTCATCCCATGCAATAGCAGTTGGGGTGGAGCAAGCAACTGACTTGCCGTATGGAACGGTCAGAACAGCTGATGGGAGCTTGAAGATGTCTTCAAAGATAGAGCGGTAGTAGTAAGCTTCCTTAGTAACTGGAGTGTTAACTGGGAAGCGGCTCTCACGCTCAGCAAACATCTTGTCGGTAACTTCCTTCTCAGCGTGGTCACGCAGAGCATCGATCCAAGAGTAGCCTACGCCATCAGAGAACTGCTCCTTCTGACGCCACAGTACCTCATCAGGTAACATACCTTCAAAGGCCTCACGCAGAATCTTCTTCTCGATGGTCTTGCCTGGGCACATCTTATCCTCTGGGTTTAAACGCATGGCTACGTCTAAGAACTTCTTATCGAGGAATGGAACACGACCCTCAACACCCCAAGCCATTAAGGACTTGTTAGCACGCAGGCAGTCGTATAAGTGCAGCTGATCGAGCTTACGTACTAATTCCTCATGGAACTCCTTAGCATTTGGAGCCTTGTGGAAGTAGAGGTAGCCACCGAAGATCTCATCAGAGCCTTCGCCAGAGAGAACCATCTTGATGCCCATAGCTTTGATGTAACGAGCCATGAGGTACATTGGGGTAGAAGCACGAATGGTGGTTACGTCGTAAGTTTCGATCTTACGGATAACATCAGGCAGTGCATCAATACCTTCTTGAATGGTGTAGTGAATCTCGTGGTGAACGGTACCTAAGTAGTCAGCAACAACACGTGCCTTCTTTAAGTCTGGAGCACCCTCAAGGCCGATAGCAAAGGAGTGCAGGCGTGGGTACCATGCCTCAGTCTTGCCGCCATCTTCAACACGACGCTCGGAGAAGAGCTTAGCGATAGCAGAGATAACTGATGAATCAAGACCACCAGAGAGTAATACGCCGTAAGGAACGTCGCACATTAACTGACGCTTAACAGAATCCATTAAGGCTTCCTTAAGCTCAGATATGTTGGACTTGTTATTCTTTACGTTGTCGTATTCCATCCAGTCACGCTTGTAGTAACGGTGGAACTCGAGATCCTGCTTGGAGTAGAGGTAGTGGCCTGGTGGGAACTCCTTTACAGTGTCACAAACAGGGGTTAAAGCCTTCATCTCAGAGGCAACGTAGAAACGGCCTTCCTTGTCAGAACCGATATACATAGGAACGATACCCATGTGGTCACGGCCTAAGAACCAGCTGTCATCAGTCTCGTCGTAAATAACGAAAGCAAAGTCACCAACTAAGCGGTCTAAGAAAACTTCACCGGTCTTCTTGAACTCTTGGTACAGTGGCAGGAGAACCTCACAGTCAGAACCGGTCTTGAAATTGTAAGGATCTTTAAGCTCGGACTTTAACTGTACGTGATTGTAGATTTCGCCATTAGCAGCTAAAACCTGGGTCTTGTCGTCATTGTACAGCGGCTGAGCACCATTGCCTGGATCAACAATGGATAAACGCTCGTGTACGACGATAGCGTGATCGCTCTGGTAGATACCTTCCCAATCTGGACCACGGTGCAACTGCAGGCGTGAGAGGCCCAAAGCTTGGGTACGAAGAGACTTTGAGTTCTCTTTAATATCGAAAATGCCGAAAATTGAACACATGAGATCTTACATTCCAAGTAAATGTGAGAATCAACAAAAGGCTGCACACCGCATCAGGCGCTTAAAACAAGTGGTTTTAAACAGAGCTTTATGTAGAATTCACTTTCTACAAGCTCGTGCAAGCACTTAAGAGTTCTCTTATCTGAAACCATGCTGCATCCATGCAGCACGTCAGCTACATGGGGCCTCGCAAGTTGTATATGGGATAACACCATTACTTGCTGTACTTATTAGCAATGCTTATAGCTAAAGTAAGCTATGGCTACTAATAAAACTTGAGGCCTCTATCAAAGGACGCAATAGCTCCTTAGATAGATTAGAAACTTAACAACATTCTAACGAAGTGGTGTGTAAAGCGCAATTTCAGGGCAAAACCGTACTGCACTAAAATGAGTCATTTACTAAATGATAAGCAATTTCATCACCTAAAAATAGCAACACTCATCCCCAATATGTCGGTAATAAGCGCTTATATAAGCCATTATCTTCAAAGCATAATAAAGCTAAGGCCAATAAGTCACTCCATAGTTGCAAAGCAATCAAGCCTCCAATAAAGCCAAAAAGCGGTGATCTTTTAGTGCCATTTTGGTTCAAATACCCACGATCTTTTCCGCCATACAGCCCTGTTCGCCTAAAAATAGTGCACTTCAGCTGATAAAAGACTGTGATCCACAATCAAATATCATCTATGAGCATCAGCATATTTACAGTTTTCCAAGAAGTTGTGACAACGCCCTAGCCACAATATGTCTATAAAGCCATATCAGCTCCACAATTTCTGCCACCACACTTCAGCCATGAGCCTAAGAAGCACATAACCACGCTAATAGCCATGAGTACAACGCTGTGCATAAGTGCACAGCCCTTCACCGCACAGCCCATCGCTACACAAGCCATCCACGGTGGCGTGCACCCAAACGCGCTATACAGCAACACTTGCCAAGCCATACTTAAAAGCATACCAAGTCTAAAAGCCAGGCATGTTGCAGTTGGGTAGCAAACTAAGAAAACAGGGCAATGGCTAAAACAGCTCTGGAACAGCACACAGCACATTTCCATGCAAAAGCAGCTAAGCAAATGAGCAAATTAGAAGGGAGTAATTGAAAGCCTACAAGTCTGACAGTCTACAATCCTGAAATCCTGAAAGCCGGACTGGCTGATAGCCACAACAGCACACGGTAAGAGCTAGTGCGGCTAATTAAGAAAGACGATAAGAACTTATAAACTGAGCTTTGTAAGATGCAGCTGGCTACTCGGAGGATAAAGACAGCTATGCTATGTAGCAAGGTGAAGCAAGGTAGGATAGGTCTGTGGCGGGGATTATCCGCAGCTTGCTAAGAAGCTGCAGATATGAGTGGGCTAACGACGTCATCTGCTTATGGTGGCAGATACAGTACTTGGGATTAGTTAGCCTGCAAAGAGCAATTAACAGGAGGATTAGTACTTGCCAATGGAACGGAGGTACTCGACGAGCTTTTGGGTGTTAGACTCAAGCTCATCAACGAGTTTGACGCCCTTTGGCCAGTTCTCCTCATCATACTCTTGCATGGTATCGAGCATGTCGTGCAGATCGCCTAAAGAGTTGTCTACTTCCATGATCATCTGCTTGATGGTCTTGCAACGAATATCTAATACCTTAGGATCAACATCAGCATCTTTATCGGCTGCTGCAATCATCTTAGCTAAGGTCTCGTTGAGAGTAGCAATCTTCTCTAAAATCTGTTCGTGGTTGCCAGTGTACATAAGTAGTAACTCCAACTGCAATAGGCAGCTCATGCTGCAAAACTGCTGCATATTCTACAGTCATGCGCCTCAACATGCCATATCTAAGCGCATGATGCCACCGCAAACCACATCTATCACTCTTTAGCCCCATGAATTGTAGCAAGAGTTTACTCTGCATTAGAGCATGAAGGGGAGCAGCTCAAAGTGCTAGCGGCTATCCCTTTGTGCAGAGCAAGCAGTGAGACGTGGCTAAAGGCAAGAAGCGCTTTAGCAGCTCATTATGGTAATTGTTGATTGCAGTGTTTTCGGCTGTTATATTTTTGCTTGCATTTGACTGCTTGCAAGGCGCTAATCGTGGTTGCGTTGGTTTGAAAAGACTATTGGTCTACTGCTGTGATCTTGCTGTTAATTGCTCTTTGAATTGGGATGACTGATTAACTAGTGCCTCGCACAAGGTACGTATTAGGTTCGAGTATAAAGCTGCGCAAGACGTGATGCCTCTGTGGCTGATGATATTGGCATTGTTGTGAAGGTTGAATTTTGCTAGATGAACTGCGGACATTTGGGCAGGTCATATTTGCATACTCTTTTCTTTGTCTTTTGTGGGTGGAGATTTGAGAAGAGAATGCCGGATGTAAATGCTAGTTGCTTTATGCGGCGTGGGTCGTGGTGAGGCGATGACTGAGGAATTGCTGTGGTGGCCATAGCCTATGAGCTATGGCCTTGGGATGAGGTCTTTGTTTTTCTGAGGATCAGCTCTTGAGGTGATCTGGGCTTGGTCGAGTCTCATTGACCTTGGTGACCGGAGCGGTACGATCTTGCACGCCCTCATGGAGCTTGTTAGCTTGAGGGATGGTACTTGGGTTTTGACCAAAGTAGGCTTTAAAGGTACGTGAGAAGTGGGAGTAGTTATTAAAGCCTGCTTCTACTGCAGCGCAGTATGGATCAGTACCAACTGAGATGAGGTAACGAGCACGAGTTAAGCGCTTTTTAACGATGAACTGATGCAGCGACAGACCTGTAAGCTCCTTAAAGCGTCTAGTTAGATAGAACTTGGAGAGGTTAAAGCGCTGCGCAAGCTCATCAAGACTTAAGTTTTCGTTAATATGCAGATTAATGTGCTGGAGCAGGGCGGATAACTTGAGACGCTCAGAGAGTTTAATGTCTAAGTTCATCTCATCGTAATCTAAATCAACGTCATTAGCAGAAGCTACAGGTGAGCTCTGAACATTAGCTTGCTTGTTAAGAGCACTCTGATGCTCACGAATAGGAGCAGGGGTGGCACCTTCAGCCTGCATGAGGAGAGTATGGAACTTACCATCTTGTTGCAGACCAACAGCTGCTGCACTGTCCTTATTTCTTTTAAGGCGACCTACGAGTGCTTGAGAGGTGGTAACACTGTCTGCACTTAAGATGGCGTTTGGAGTACGTGAGTGTGAGTAGCGCACGCTATTGGCAATAGGACCAAACTGAGTGCTGTCGTAGTTAATACCTTGTACGTAACTATCGCAGCTCATCACGGATCTATCCACTAAATGACCATCCTGTGTACGATTTAATGAGTCTACATGTGGATGGGCTTGATGTAGTGGATCTTCATTAGCATGAGCGGTTAATAAGTCATCATGCGCATGAGAGTTTAACTGACCATGGTGAGGAGCATGAGATACTGTGTCTACATAGACATCTTGATACTCAGTGCCATCGTTAGGAATGCCGCCTTCATTGAGTACGTAATTGTCATCACTCTCAGGGTCTACATCAAAGATAGAGATATCTTCTGCAGGTGGATTGTGAACATTAGTACCAAGGCTTGAGGCAAAAGAAACTAAACTCAAGGTAGCAGCTACACCAGCGTTTAAGAATTTATCTTCATCGTAATTGAAGTTGAGAGCCTCTAAAGCTGAGTGGAGATTATCTGTAGAGCGATAGCCAAAACCATATGGTGTAGAAGAGCCACGGCGTCCTGTTGAAGCAATATTGCTTGGCAGGGCAGCACGGTGCTTCTCAATCATCTCTTGAGGCAGTGAGGCAAGGTTTGGTGACAGATCCTGATGACCTGAAACGCTTAGATAGGCGCTATCAGCAGTATGCGCACCACCATTTGGTACATGAGCTGCAGCAGCTTGACGCGCAGCATCAGCTCTTTGTCTTTCAGGTGAATTGAGCTCATAAGTGCCCATGCTGTTATACGAGGCCATGCCCTCAGTTACTGATGACGCTTGCGCTGTATCAATATGCTCACCCTTAGCCTCAGCATGACCTGTGATTCCAGAGTTGGCGATCTCAACAGCTGAAACTACTTCATGAGACTGACCAGGGGCACTATGAAACTCAGGATGAGTGATCAGTGGTGACTGCGCTGCAGGAGTGATATAGCCGTCAGGAGCATATTGCTCTAGAAGCTCAGATGAACCAAGTGCATGCGGCTGATTGTATACAGCAGCAAAGGCCTTAGAGGTGATATCAATGGCAGACTCGGAGTGATTCATGGAGGTAGCTGAAATGGTTGGAATCTCCTCACCAGCCTGCATGCGATGCACAATCTGATTGAGCTTAGTTAAGATAATGGCAAAGTAAGACTCTGAGAGAACCTCATCAGATGGAGTTTTTGACCAGAAGCTTAAGAATAGACGTGAAAGGTCGTGATTAAGCTCAGAGAAAGAGGCATCGTCTAAATGGAGAATATTGTTGTTATCGGAGTTAAGCTGTAAGAAGCAGTACTGCGGATCAAGCTTAGGAAAACGCTTAGCAAGTCTTTGCATGTACTTTGGATGAATCCACAGCGCGTAACGCTCATAACCTTGAGAATGGTTAATAAGACCACGGTGGAATTGCAGCTCATCAATTAAGATGACATCGCCACGAGAGAGGTGATACGGACGACCTTCGACCTCGTAGTAGAAGTCACCTTCTACGATAAAGATAATTTCGTAGAATGCATGATGGTGAGGGCAAATTTCAACATCTTCGCTTGGATTAGCATCCATGTGCTTATAGCACTCAAAGCGATTGTTCTGCATGAGCTCACGATAACGGCGACTCGTAAATGCCGCTTTATTAGCTTTACGCATCTTTTGGCCTCAAAATCATGTATCGACAACAATGACTCTACATACGCACTGACCACATCATCTAAAGCACCTTTATCGTGCCCTCGCATTTTAATGACATAGCCTAGTAGAGTGTCATCGTATGTTAGCATGTCTCAACGCCTATTCATAACAAAAATACACGGGTACCTCATTTAACTTCACACATCACAGACATCCATCATACGCGGTCATTTACACGCATCAATCCCAAATATAAGCCCATACACGCCACATAGCTACCAAACAGCTGCAAAACACCCAAAACCCAGCAGATATCTAAACCTTTGCGATAAACAAGCCTCTTACAAGTCCATTAACAAAGATCAAGGGCTAGATAACAACCATAGTCCAATTTAGTCATAAAAATGCAATAGTTTACGGCCGGTGACTGCAAAAACTTGCAAGCTAAGGTTTTGCGACCAAAGCATTAGCCCAAGTTTCACAAATGGCAACTGCGATGACTTAGCAATGCTACGCACACACCTCAAGCACAATCGACCCAGAGCAACCATGATTTTGCTGCACAAAGCACTCGACCACTTATGGGCTATATAAATAGGCTTCTAAATTTCTAGGCAGAGGTAGTGGCTCGCTAAAGTGAGTCGCTAATTGAGCTCATCCGTTAGTGGCGGTATCAACCATGACAAGGTGCAGCAAGATGGCTTGCAAATGGCCATGCAATGGAGAACTCAGTGAAATGACAAGATCCAGGTGGAAAGGGTCCGAGCAAGGAGGTGATAATGGCAGGATCCTGGTGGAAGGGATACGAACGAGGAGGTGCTTATGGCGGTTTACAAATGGGAAGATCCGCAGTGGGTATACAAATGACAAGGCCCAGAAGGATGGTGTCCAACTGGGCCTTGAAATATGATGGGAAGCAGTCTAGTTAGATGGCTAAAGGTTGCTCTTCCTTGTAGTCAGGCTTTTGTGCCTGATTATCGACCTTGGCTACGACAGGATCTGGCTCAACCTTGAAGAATGAGAGGTTGTTAATGAGAGTCTGGCAGCGAGAGGCGTTTTCAACAGAAGCGCTACGAGATACTTGAGCAAGCTCGTTAACTTGCTTGGTGCACTCAGTAATGCGCTGCATGTTGGTAGAGATCTGTGCAGAGGAGGTAGATTGCTCTTCAGCTGAAGTTGCGATCACACCAATCTGATCGTTTACGCCACTTACTAATTCCATAACCTGTCCTAAGGTGGACTTAAGCTCAACGGACTCAGTAGTAACAAAAGACATACTCTCAAGGTTAGACTGCATAGCAGTGGTTGCAGCAGCAGAATCTGCCTGAATGCGATCCACCATGCCTCTAATCTCCTGAGTAGATGCTGTGGTACGGGTTGCAAGAGCACGCACCTCATCAGCTACCACGGCAAAGCCACGGCCAGCCTCACCAGCACGAGCAGCCTCAATAGCCGCATTAAGAGCCAGTAAGTTAGTCTGAGAGGCAATCTCGTCAATGGTGCCTACGATGGAGCTAATCTTTTCTACCTCATCGGCTAACTCACGAATAGCTTCTGCATTCTTCTCCATGAGCTCGTATTGCTCAGTAACAGAAGTTGCAGTGGTATTAACATTCTCCATACCAGTCTCAGTGAACTTGTGAGACTCTTGAGAAGACTTAGCTGCGGTGGTGCAGTTCTCAGCGATGTTAGCGTTAGTTGCAGCCATCTGTTCAGCTGCAGCGGCAACAGATACACACTCAGTCTGAGCAGTTTCTGCAGCATCACAAATGGTATTAGAGTTTTGCTCAATCTCATTCATGGAGCCGTTAATAGCGCTTGCTAAGGTTGTTACCTCAATCATGGAGCTACGCAGTTTAGTAATCATGATCTGCATAGACTCAGTAAGCTGACCAAACTCATCTTCAGTCTGTGGCTTCACATTAATAGAGAAGTCACCCTTAGCAAGGGAGGTAAGAGCATTGAGCTGAATTGTCACATTGCGCTGAATATAAGTAGAAATATCCATGGAGATCGCAAAGGAGAACACCAGCTGGAAGAATGTCAAAATGATGATGAATACAGTTGGATTGTGGTTAGTTAAAATCACTGAAGCTTCATCAATTTGTTGGAAGCGTGACTTAACAGCCTTACCGTACTCAACACCCATGCCCTCAAGCAGTGGCATAGCATCATGAATATAGTTGTGCAGAGCATCCGCGTGCTTGCCAGCATCAAATAGTGGGAAAACACTCTGTTTAATAAACTCAATATACTTAATACCATTGCCCTTTACGGTGTGCATATAAACACCAGTATCAGGATCATTGACGTTGAGCTTATCAACACCCTCAGCAATTTCGTTTAAAGAGGACTCGAGGGTCTTACGAAGCTCAGTATTAGTGTATTCAGAGTCAAGATAGGTAAAGAGCTGAGCATTAAATACTTCAGTCTTTTCCATGGTGTTGACTAATACAGTAAAGTTACCAGTAAGTTTACGATTAAGGTCTACTGCAGCGTTAACTGTCTCTACACGTTGAGTAACGGAGATAACAGATACAGCAAATGACATGATGAGCACAATGGCAAAACATATCAGCAGCTTCGTCTTAATTGGATAAGGGGCTTCGTATATAAAATTCATGATTTTTTCCTAGTTCCAGGTGACTAAGATAACTAGCTATCGTTTTAGAGTCGTTAGACTCTAAAAAGTGCCATAAGGCTAGTCTACATGGCATCCATAGTACTCATGAGTACTAATCTCTATCATATTAACAGAAAGACTATGCTGTATGTGAAAAAAAGCACACAGCGCCTTACTACTTTTTGACGTGTAATACATAAAACATAGTGTGTATAGCCTACAAAACCATAACATTAGCTTAATTAGAACTGACTATGGTTTCAAATCCTACATCAAGCATACATGCGCTTTATCTAAAACTTAAGAGTTCTAAACGTAAAATTACATGTGCACTTGTATACTTGTAACCATGCTACATGATAATCATTTTTACCTTGCAAAAAAGACAACATAATCACTCATATAGACTGATCCATATTTACACTCAGAGCATTTTGCGCACCACTATCATACGTGCATAGCCCAAAGTGTAGTCCAACCAGAGCATACCGCGCCTAGTCAAAATCTATAGCAAGCTGCCCATAATGCACAGAGCAGTGCACTTTATCGCTGTGCATTAGTGCATCATAGATCACCACTCTCGAATGAAGTAAAAATTAACATGGTCTGCGCAATTAAAGCCCTGTCAGGCCTAGAGTAATACATCAATGCTAAGTACGCTAAGCACAGTACTGCATTGCAGATGAATGTCTTATAGAAGCTTAACACCATCTCTCGTTATCAGCCTTTAAAGTAGAACAGGGCATAGTAATGTCCAGGCAATTTAGAAGACAGTCGCAACAGGAAGAAATACGCAATATAGATGTATGCGATCATATCTGCGTCCATGCCGGATCACTGCAGAATGCGCCTACTACTGTTCAGGCAACTTATCCATCTTTAACCGCTGTTGGAGCAATTAACAGACTGCATAAATCGTCTACTGAGGCGGTGCACAACGTGAATCGGCGTCGATCGTTGACTGCAACAAATCTGATGAGACGACTGGTAAGGATCAGATCCACGTCATGCAACCTAAGGTAATGGGTTGGGCATAACGTTGGGTTTAGGCTGTGAACTTGCGATCTCAATGATTATGGCAAGGCTATTTGGGACTTGCCGTGGATCGTGAGGACAGGGCGTAGGCTGAAGGCTTGGAGGCTGTTTGGTCGTTTTAATCTGTGATCTTTAAAGAATGGCGATCAGTTGCGGATGTGTCTTATTAATGCAGGTAGTTCTGCAAAATGTTAGTGAAGTGCAGGATGTGGTTTCTCTGGTAAAAGGAGCGGCAGTTGCTGCAGTTGCTGCGGCGGGTGCGTGGTTTTGGCAGAAAAAAGCCCATCGACTGTTAGGAAGATGGGCTTGAGATAAGGTGCATGTTAGAACATGCAAGTGTGAATAGAAATTTTCTTTTAGATCTTGAAGAACTTGAGATCGTCGAGCAGGTTCTCTAAACGCTCAGCAGTGGTTACAGAGAGCTGACGTGCGTCTAAAGCAATCTGATTTACGCTGTTAGAGGTATGGGTGATTTCCTGCATATTGTTGGAGATCTCGGTGCTTGCAGAAGACTGCTGCTCAGCTGCAGTAGCAATCTGAGTGATCTGAGAGTTTACTTCCTGAGCGTAGTTTAAGATGCTCTCAAGAGTCTCTCGAACATGAGTAGAATCAGATGCCAGAGTAGACATGCTCTCGAGGTTAGACTGCATATCTTCGGTAGCGTGAGTGGTCTGAGCCTGAATACGGTCAACCATGCCACGAATCTCAGTGGTAGATGCAGTGGTACGAGTTGCTAAAGCACGAACTTCGTCAGCAACCACAGCAAATCCACGACCTGCTGAACCGGCACGAGCTGCCTCAATAGCGGCGTTAAGAGCCAGTAAGTTGGTCTGAGCTGCGATCTCGTCAATGGTGCCAACAATAGAGCCAATGGTCTGAGCCTGGTCTACCAAGGTCTTCATAGCTGCGGCGTTCTGCTTCATCTGCTCGTACTGAGACATGATGGAGTTCATAGCAGAGTTAACTAACTCCATACCCTCGTTGGTGAGGTTAGAAGAGTCTTCAGCGGACTTAGCAGCGTCAGAGCAGTTCTTAGCAATGTTCTGAGTAGTAGCAACCATCTCGTCAGCCGCAGCTGCAACAGTAACAGCTTGGCTCTGAGCAGAATTCATCTGCTCACAAATGTTGGTTGAGCTGCTCTCAACCTGGGTCATAGACTGGTTGATCTCGTTAGAAAGACCGATAACATCCTTAAGGGTTTCACGCAGTTTCTCGGTCATGTTACGCATGGTGTCGTTGAGAACACCAAACTCGTCATTGCTTGACTGCTCAAAGCGGATGGTGAAGTCACCGCTTTCAAGAGCCTGCAGATTAGCAACCTGCTTGGAAATTGCCTTCTGAATATTGCCAGAGATGAATACAGCAATAGACAGGGAGATGATGATCTGAATGATAGTTAAGATGATAACAACAGTCAGGGTCTTGGTCTGAATAAGTTCATCAGAAGAACTTACGATGTCATTAACGCGACGCTGAACTAGGGTCTCAACATCAGCAGAAATAATATCAGCAGCTGGAGCAATCTTGTTTAAGTAAAGCTCTAAAGCCTCAAAAGGACGGTTATTGCGAATGAGGTTAGTAATGTCCTTTTCGTAGATGTCTGCAATTATACGAGCATGGTTCTTAATGTTCTCGACAAGAGGTCTAGTCTCATTGGTTGCGCCAACTAATGCACCAACAGACTGATTCATATCGCGAATGCAGTTACTAACAGCACGCTGATTAGCATCATTCTGCATGTTTGGAGTGAGGTAGGCGATTAAGGCAGAGTTAGTATTACTGATATCAGCCTGCGCTTTATTAATACGGGCAAAGGATGCTACAACTTCAGTTTGCAGATGGCCCGCAGTCTTAATGCCAGAGTACAGATTACTAATGGCAATAGCAGAAATGGTACATGATAAAACCAGTACTAAGGTGAAGCACGCTAAGAGCTTACCCTTAATAGAGTCCAGTTTAAATAAGTTCATATGTGTCTACCCTGACCACTCACAAGAATAAAAAAGCAAAAGAGGCCCATCACTCTTATGAATGCATTATGCTCGTCTGATTATGGTAGTGCTGCTTATGCCTGAGAATACAAAAAACTATTGCATACTCATTAGCGGCAAAAACATTGGCCACCGATAGTTGTTGACTATAAAAGGCTCGCCAGAACACAGAATAAACTGTATATCTGAAGAACCTAAACTCCATTTGTAAGCATGTGAAAGCACGAAGGCAACTTTAGGTTTATAAACCTGAACATCAAAGTTTAAAATTACTTTGTACGTTGATATTGTTGCAGTGCCGCCCTCGTAGAAATAGCAAGCTAGTTAAAGATAAATCTAACTCCTTGCTCTCTATCCAGCCACAACAATGAAAGAAGGGTCTGGAACAAGTCTTTGGATATCAGCTTAGTAGCATTTGCTCCATTGAACCTGCGTGAGGACAAAAATCTTTAGCCTAATACTGTTCAACCATACAGATAGGCATGATTTGACAATGATAGAGCATTATCTCTTGCAAATTCAACACTTAAAACGAAATTGTATTAAAACAATACAGTGAAGTTTACAGTGCTAAACTAAAGCTGAGATGCATCTCTCATTGTATTGAGCTTTAATGAGAAAGTTGTGACGTATCTCACGCGTCAAGTATGCCACTGCTTATGCAGACAATCAAGAAAAGCGTGCGGATATTTTGACTAGCAAAAAGTGAAACTAGTTACAGCATCACAGGAGAAAAGCTCAAAACAATTCTACCAAAAGATCACTACATTTATACTGAAAACAACTATCATTTTTATCGTTTTTGAACCTAAAACGGCGAGTCTGGCGTATGTACGCCTTTCAAGCCTACTAACTTACATACAAGTTACGCAAACTTACCTCAGCAAAAGTGCCATATCGATTGAATATAAGCCATCAAACTTTAAAAACTGACTGTTATTTCATTCATTGTTATGCAAATCTTGCAAACTACCTCAATTACCAGCACCATTTGGCCGTACAAAAAGCAATCAACTGCTAAAAAGCAATTAACTGCCGCCAAGCAGTACAAGTGATTTCAGGAACTATGTATAGATTCATTAATTCTGGCCAAGCCGCAGTGCAACTAGCAAGGTGCCGTGCTGTCCATACAAATACTCCTCATCAAGATTGATATATATAGGCAGCATTATTCATATGGCCATCGATACACGAGCATATACACTCGTGCAGCTGCACATATTGCTATGACTCCCAAGTGACTTGTCGATAAAGTCATTAACTGCAGGTGATGGCTGTGCCATAGCTATGGGCGTCACATGATTCCAGTATATATAGAGGGGCAGATCAGTGAGTCGATTAGGTAAGCTTAGAATCAGTAGCTAACGTAGTACCAAATACTATCTTTCATGTAGGCAAAAGAGCTTATGGTCTTAGTAAACAAATTAGTGAGCTTTACGTACGAGCCGAGGTATCTCATGAATCTTAACCTCTTGCTTATAGCCATGGCTGGTGACAGGGAGCCAGGCCAATTAAGAAGCCGCTGCTTTAATAGCTTGAAGGTGACCCAAATTTTCAAACAGTCATCACGAGCACATGCTTTCAGTTAACGAGGAAGGACATATAAAGGTAGTAGTGAGCAGCAGGTCTGTTTTGTTTTGTTATGTTGGCTAAACTAGCCATGACTATTTGGTCGATACTGTAGTGTTAGTACTAAGCACTAGTTCATTCAATTGCCCAGTAGAGATAGGCTGCTAACTGTTGTTCGCAATGCTAAAGGCGATCAATATAGTGGGCTACGTCCGGTAATGTTGCCTTTTTAGCATGGTGCTAGATGAAAATTGTAGACACAATGAGAGTATGTGATGATTAATCTGTTGTGATGGTGTCTTGGTAAAAGCAAGCAGGGGAAAAATCACGAGGGTGTGAATGACGCTTCACTAAGACAATTCCATGCTGATTATCTGTGGCCGTGGTTAGTTCCAATAGCAAAAGACAATATAAATATATAAGCCATTAGCTTAGGACTAATGTCTTTAAAGTGTCATAAGTGAAGCGCTAAGAAATCTATTTCTACTAGAGAAGAAAATTTTGCATTCAAAGTGAATGCTGACACCTGCAATCCCGGAGGATTGCAAGTGTCTACGAATATCCATATGTTTGTTTTTGATTAACTTATGCCAAAGCATGTGAAAGAAGACATAAGTGAGTCTGAGCGTACGACTAAATCTTCGCCGTCGTCAGACTATGCTTTCCAAGCATAATTAGGCACCAAACACAGGAATTTGTAAGAGCTTTCGCTACTTTCAAATACAGTCGGTCAACTTTTTAGTTGATCAGGCACCCAATCCTCGGTTTGTTTGATTGTTACATTTAACTTAGTTCAACTTAACAAGTATGCTCACCTTGCTAAGCTAAACTTTGTTAGATTGACCACGTACCTTAGAAAACTAAGGAGTTAGTCAGCAATCAAGCAACTAAGACTCTGTGTAAGCACAAAGACTGTCACTCTTGGAACTCCCTTTGCCTTTTTAGAAAATACTAAAGGTGGTTTACTAGTATGTAAGATAACACCCGTTAAAGAGTGCCTTCCATACATCGTCAACCACAGCAAAGTTTTCTTACGAAATGAAGAGGTGTTCCTGTGTAAGTACTATTGTAGCCAAGCGCTAAATTTATTCAATCAGATTTACACAAAGTATAAAATTCTATGTGTTTAAATTTAAATACTTTGTGCGCAAGTTGGTTGCCGTACAATCGTGATCCCATAAATATGCGGATCTTGTAAACAGCATTTTTTACATATCTAGGTGATAAACATTATCGTTTAATATTGTTTTAACAGAATGCACAAAACATGTGCAAATTTTATGTTAATGCTGGACGCTTCAATTCTGCTTAATAGAGCGTAAAAGCCTATTTCTATCACACTAATCTAGAGATAAAGTTTAGAAAGAGTAGTTTTTGGTCAAATAAAAGACTTGCACTAACAAGGTGAGACTCTGATCACATTCAAACTTAGGTTTTTTATATAAAACCTCTATAAAGGCGATTTATATCTGTGATTCATGTTTTTATCACTTAGTCAATCAATTTCTCGATAAAAATAGATCTACAATACATTTTTATTGACACTACACACATTGCTATCTGTAGCTAAGATCTATTAACACAAAGTTTTCTACCCACTTACATCCCCAGTTCATGGCCATGACTGAGTGTGAAACGTTACAACTCGATCACTGACAACACAAGCTTGAATGGCTTTACAATCTCAATTAACACCACTTGCAGCCATCAATTTATACATTCATTTAAGCTTGCTATGTTTCAGTTCGCAGACTATTTACCTAAGCACCTGAAAGCACCATAAGCCAATGCTTAAAACCGATATTGACCGCAGCGCAAACAGGCATTCAGCCTCAACACTGTAGTTTGGCAATCACCAACTCTACAGCAGTATCCATTTAGTAATTTCAGCTAGCCAATATGATGGCCTCAGCCTACAGCCAAATAACCATGGAGTAGCGGCATCCATAGCATTGCGCTCCACTGCTTCGTTTTGCCATTGGCATGGGTATTGGGCTGCTACCTCATGTAGATAAAGCTAATGAGCCTCTTGTCTTGCCTTACTTAGTTTAGAAATTCACATGGCTGTTAGCAGTAGTGCTATATGAGAGCAGCAATTGTAGCAAGTCGACGATTGAAACAAGGTAGGCTTGGTGGCTTACAGGCTAGGTATGACTGCATCATGGCCAATTGTCGATAGGCTCAGTCTATGAAAGAAGCAATGTGACCATCTGTAGCAATCAAGATCGTTGCACTAGAGCTTAGAAGCATATACTTGAGCATAAGTATTGAAGTGCCTATGCCTGGCATGCCGATGCTCTGTAATTACTGATATCTGCTATCTATGGCTTAGCATCCCACTGCATCATGTTCTACTTCCTCTAATTACTAAGTAACTTGAGGTGCGTGATGGCCAGTGAAGGATGAGGAGTGTAGGTTATTTTTCAAAAAGCTTTGGTCGGTGCTGTTGAGAGTGAGTGGCATGGCATTAGGTATTGGATACTGCATCAGCCTAACTCGTGTACTTCTTATAGCTTATGCATGTACTTTAGTCTTTGCTGAGCCATGCTAAGTCATACCGTTAATGCAGCGCTGTGTGGATAAGACCCTGATGAGCAGGCGGGGTTACTGGCTAAATGCAGGTTTAGAGGGTATCGAGGATAGGGTGTAAGCCCCAGAGCAATTAACAATCTATATATGGGCTTGGTAATGATGTTGGATTGCAGTGTTATTTGCTTGATCTACTTGCTCTAAAAGATCTTGGGAAGCGGTTCACTAGTTGGCTGTAGAACTCAATACTGCAGTGATTTGTAACGTAGTCAGGGTTTTTTGAATCGATCTCTAAGATCTGTGGGGGACCAATTTCTCCCTGGTACTCAGTGTAATCAACTAAATAGAAGTAGTGGCCATCGATCTTGCCGATGTATTTGATGATTACATCGTCAGGGGATACTTGCTGCAGCTTTTCGCGGTATTCCTGAATCTTTCCCATGTACATGCATCCTTCTAAATGAACATGACCTTTCTCGATTGTAGCAAATTACATTGCTCAAAAGTACTGTGTTCAGGAGAGCCCGATTTCACATTCAAATGTGGGGCAGGTATAAGTGTTCTGTATGGCAGCATTTTTAAAGTGCAGCTCACACTAAGCAGCTGGTGAAGCACTCTGCTGCTATTTTATTTAGAGCAGCATATGTGTTGCTGATGAGTCATAAGCTAGTGTTCTGAATTTCACTAGTGTCTATCTACTCTATCGAGTTGATGCATGCTAGAAGTAGTGCTGAATGACAGTTCAACATATACGCTATGGATGGGAGGCTTTGGAGTCTATCCTTGTTGTGGTCTGCTGCATAAATTAGTAAACAAGGGACATAGCTACACTGTCTGTTAGAAAGTGGCAGCGATGTATAAGCAATATATTGGCGTGCCTAGATACACTAAGAAAAGCCTAAGAATGATAGGTTATGCTGTCTATGTACATGGGCAGAGAAGAGGGTTATTTGCCGCGCTCCAGGTGAGTGTGAAATGAGGTTCTCGCCTATGAAAAGCGGAATTAGGCTTAAGCAGTGACCATTCTTTGTGTGGATTACACCTCAGATGGAGCAATTATCAGAGATAGTGCGTTTTGCTCCGTTTACGTGAAAAGTTGACCTAGTTGCTTTGCTAAAGTGGGTGGTTCTGACAGCTAGGGTTTGTAAAGGCAATTTTAGTGGGTATAACGGTCTGATTTAGGACTATTAAGAATGCGACAAATTAGCTGTTTCTTGATGCGTTAGCACAAAGTATATGTCGATTTCTATAGTGTAGAATCCATTTTGACAAAGTATATTACACATAATGTTTAGCAACATTTTCCTAGATACTATTTATATGGGAGATAGAGGCTATGGTTCGTGTGTACCTTAGTAATGTGATATAGATCACACTATATTAAATTTCCCTTGTTTGGTTAGCGCTGCTGATGCAAATTGATAAACCGTATCAATTTTTGTCATCCAATCAGATGTCTGTAACTAGGAAATAGAACTCACAAAATAGCCTAAATATCGCGATCTTTGCGACTTTGATTACTTGACATATGTTGTTGTAAGCGTAAACTAATTGCATAAAAACCAACAAATTAGAAATGTTTCACGGCGTCCTTTTACTGCAAGAACTGTCGTTTTTTGCAGTGCAGCTGTGCCGATAAAAACGGGATCCATTTTGATTTGACTGCCAACTTTTTGCAGTCGAATAATGTAAAGTTTAAGATTGTTAATCCATGCAAAATCTAACGTTTCTGTGCGAAAGTTGCTTGCAATTGAATATGCGTTCATGCATAATGACCATACTCCTTATGTTTGTTTGATTGTTACCCCTCGAGTCGTTCATGCGGCTCGGGGGTTTTTTAATTTCTAGGCCCCAATAGCCTCAAACACAAGCCATTTATCACCAATCTTCTAAATCTCCCAAGTCTCTCTTAATCACTGTTCCACAGCGATTACCTAAGCAGCCAGTCTGAATTTATCCACCATAAATCACCAGTTTTCTTGCGTTTGGCCATCTGATTGTCATGGCTTGGGGTTGTATCTAACGAGCTACACTAACAGCCCATAATTTGATGACGTCATTACTCTTTACATTTGGCTTAATAGTCTCAACGCATTTTTTGAGTTATGAGTTGTACCTTCAATCTCCTCTTTCAACATTTTAGTCAGGGTACGGCACACTCTGAGCGTGCCAGTGGTTATGAGCGAAAATTCATATGATTGCCGCCACCGCCATGAGTATTTAGCCAAAGGCCATCGTCGAGCGTACTTGCTGTATGAGTAGTGCTGCTTAGACTAAAGGGCGGCATGAACTGCAGCTTGGCAGGGCCTGGGTATTTGGTTTGCAATTGGCCTGGCAGGGCCTGGGGATGTTGGGTGAGCGGCGAGCTTGGCATGGCCTAGGTACGTTGGGTGTGCAATTAGGCGGCTGTGCTTGACTGAAGATTGTGATATTGCTAATTTCCAACAAACTTTCGTTTGGTATACTTATAAATGGGTAAGTACAGCTGCGTATTTCTTTGATCTAAGCGGCTGTGGTTCTTATTTGATAAGATCATGCCCAAAGGATATTTCCGTCAATAACATGCTGATCTAATCTCAAGCTAGCTAAGTGTGACTATGTGGGCGTGCAGAACTTTCGCTTTCGCATGGGCTTGCGCCTTTGGTTTGCGCTTGCTCTTGCCTTTTGTGCTTTGCTAGCTTTGCTTTGGTGGTCGGTTTGTGGCGGTGGCTTGCTGTTGTTTTTTATGGAGCGCAGCTGCTTTATTGACGGCGTTGAGGGGTAAGTTTGTGAAATACGGTGATTCTATGCAAAACGCATCAACTGAAAAAACTTGTACTAATAGCAAAAGTCTCAAGAAATACCTTGCTGCAGGTGTGTTCTGTCTAGCAGCGCCTTTTGCCTTAAGTGGCTGTGGTGCCGTGCTCTTAGCTGGTGCCGCTGCTGGTGGTACTGCAGCTGTTCAGTCTGATGAGCGTAATGTTTACTCTATGGCATATGATGAGGCCATTGAGCAAAACTCTTATAAGATCATGAAGACAAATACTCTCCTCACTAAGCCTGAGGACTTCCGTATTTCTGTAACTTCCTTTAACGGTAATGTGCTCATCACTGGTCAGACCATTAACAAAGACTACCTTAAGTGGTGTGTAAAGCAGATCGAGAAGCTCGAGCACGTACGTCAGGTCTATAACTATGCAACATTGCAAAAGCCAGTACCTGCATCAGTTATCTCATCTGACTCTTACATCACCTCCAAGATTAGGACTCAGTTACTCTTTGGTAAGGACATTAACTCCAACCGCTTCAAGGTCGTAACTGAAAACGGTAATGTTTACCTCATGGGTATTGTTACTAAGGACGAGTCTAAGCGTGCTATTAATACCGTGCTTGGCATCAGCGGTGTACGTAAGGTCTACCACATCTTCGACTACATGGAGAAGAAGATCTACAAGGGCAATGAAGGCCGCAACAACGATCGTTACAGCGTAACCCCAGAAAAGGGATCTAAGTCTAGCTATGTAGCTCCACAACGTAATTCCTCATACGTACCACCAGTACAAAATCAGCAAAACGGTGGCGCTTACATCGTTGAGGATGCCCCAATGGACAACGGCCCTTCATCATTATTGGCTCCATCTGACAACTACTAAGTTAAGAGTAAGCTTACTCTCTAGTCGTCAGATGCTCTATGGTAGTTAGCCTGCAAGCTGCTACTTAACTAGAGCAATATCAATAACTAAGGCTCATTACCGATGGGCCTTATTTATAAGTGCCCTTGGTAAAGCAAGAGCTCTTTGTCCTTAGAGTGTACTTGGCCTGATGGGCTATGCTGCAACAAAGTCTGCATGATTAGTAACTTGGACTCTTGAGTTGCTTTTGATGCACGACTAATCAAGCTTATTTGTATTAATTGCAAGGTGAGCTTGCTCTGTAGTGGTGATTATTCTTTACTCAAAATTGCTCTTGGATCTTTGGATGGCAGTTGAGTAGGGCGAGTGCTCGTTTTTTTGCGTGGAAGGCGGCGTTCTGGTTTTATTGAGCAGAACTTTTGTGGTTTGATTGCATGTTAGCAATGCAAATCGTGCATTGCGGCGATGCAAATGAGGCTAAACAGTTAAATTGCGTATACGTAAACGTATAGAGCGTGTTAAACTTATTTGTATGTACTATTATGTACTGCATTTGGCGCAACTTATATCATAGGCTTAAAGCTTGCATATGATGTAGTGCTCTTTAGTTTAGGCATAGGCATGCTTGATTTGAGCTGATACTTTGCAGCATTGCTGCTTTGTTGATTTAGGCAGTTGCTTTAGTATGTGCTTGGGCGTTGCCCTCATCACTTTGGCATGGCGCTAGCTTTTGTGTGGCTGTTGCTTTGTTGTGCTAGCAAAGATGCTTAGGCGCTTGCTGCTATGCTGATGTCAAATGTGCTCTTTTGACTGCTTAAGTGGGCGTGCTGCCTTGTATAAGCTTGGTAGTCTTACAGTTTCATTGTGCATTTCGTGCACGTATTGTTTATCTGTCACTTTCCTGTGCACCGGTTGTTGCATACATAAAGTGAGCTCGTGCTCTTGCGTGTATGTAATAAATAAGCTTCAGGGATTGGCGCAATCTTGATCGACGAATATTATGGCTCGTGATAACGCTTTCTATATTATCGATGTTTATGTGCCTAACCCAGGGGAGCCAGAGAGTGCTTTAGAGCTTACCATTCTTCGCTATACCAACTCTAGCGATCTTCCTAGTGTGTATGTGCACACTTATCTGCAGATTCAACCTGCCTTATTAAACCGCATCCGTTGGAATCAGGCTGCTGAGCATGGTCTTGATCGAGACATGTTCATTAATAACAATATGCCTACCTTAACCGACATTGAGGTGCGTGATTATCTCAAAGACAAGACAGTACTGTGCTTTTGTGAGAACATCGAGCCAGTACAGACCTTAGTTGCCAATTCTTTTGAGTGCTATAGCATCGTAAGCATGTGGCGTGATGTCTTTGCTGGCGATGAAGCTGCAATGTCGATTAATACAGTTGAAGGCATGCTCGACTATATGGGTCTACCATCTCGAGATCCATCTAATACACGCTATACATATTTAATGAAGCGTGCCCGTGCCTATATGGCTATTCGCCATTATCTATTCAACTGTAAATACCACCATGTACGTCCAAGCTATGGCGATAACTCTTTATCGCAAAGTGATTATTGGCCGCTTAAGAGCGTACAACTGCCATGGTATTCAGGTGAGCCAAGATCTTTAAGTGAGATTCCAACTGAGTCGATTCAGGCGTATTTCTCTAATCGTCTTATTGACTACATTCCTTGGAAGACTCACTGCATTTATGAGTACGATTGGACCTTTGGTCGTGAAGTACGTCCTGAGGTACGCATTAATAAGCAAGACCGTATGATGGATTTCATCTTCAACAAGGTCTTCAATCTTAAAACTCGTATTCAAGTACTGACCTTCTACAGTCTGTACCATAAGCAAACTGACTATGCACGTGAAGTAGCTATGCATCATGGTAGCTACAACACTATGCGCGTGGCGATTAAAGAGGACTTCTCGGCTTTCGTGATCTCTCACTTAGACGACTTCCTCTCGGCTAGACAGAAGCATGACATCATTAAGGCCTTAGTAGAGCAATGCTTAAATGCTAAGGATGAAGCTAAGAACGTAGAAAACGACTTAGACTTCGACAAGATGTATAAAAATGCCAGCGAGAACAATCTCAAGTTCAAAGTTGAGCGCATTGATGATGCTAATAGCTTCCGTTGGTACAAAGAGATCGCAGCTGAGGACGATATCATCTATCGTTGCTTCATCATTAAAGGTGACAAGGAGCAACAGGCTCTGTGTATCGACCTTATCAATGACAAGCTGCGTGAGCTCTTAACTGATGCGCATGATCCATTCTCTCCAACTTGGCTTACACAAGAGCTAAAGTTATGGATCTCCTCGATCACTGGCTTTGCTTGGCAAGAGATTGCACGTGATCCACGACCAAGCGACTCAACCTCTTTAAATGAGGTACGTCAGACTATTCGCACCATCATCAAAGAGGCTAGTGCTCCTTACTGTAAGACATATGCCTCATACTTTAAGAGTGCAGTTAATGGTATTAACGAGCTTGGTGAGGATGAAAGCCGTGTCTTTGCTTTCTGCTTTATGGGTATTATCCACCGCTTTGAAGTAGACAAGAGCGAAGAGAGCATTGGCATGTGGGGAAAGATCCGCAAGGTGCTCTTTGGCAAGGACGACTAATCGATCCCATTGAGCAGCCAACACCAAAGCATCAATCCATCAGCAACAGCTCTATCTATATCCATAGAGTAACTAGAGCTGTGCTTCATGCAAGTCCCCTCACATATAGCTACAAACTGAGACTGCCTTTCTGGTATTTCCACTTGCGTAAGTAAGCGGCCAGACTACACCTGTAGCGGCAGCGGGTCATGAGTCATAGCTTTGCAGCTCGTTGACGATTACATCGATTGTTAGTAAGCATCACCAGATAATGCTGTCAAAATGCTCAAGACATGTACAAAAGCCTTGAGAATCTAACAACTGTTAATTGCTCTAGCATTACTTGCCTGCATAAGCATAGCTGCAGCATCGAGCCATCATGCTCAAATGACCACTTTGTAGCTGCCTAATTCAAAGAGACGGCATTGCCTCCTCTGTGCAGGCTGATGCATAGAGCAGAAAATGTGGCTGTAGCATTTGCTTTGGCTGTGGCTGAGGCTTAAGTTGGAGGTTAAGTTAAGTATTAGCTCTTGGCTATCGGCTTATGGCCCTTAGCGCTTAGTCAAAGACTATTCTCAGCCCTCATCGTGCAAGACAACATTAGCTCAACTTAGCAAGCTATTGGTCTTAGGCTGCATACTGCAGGGAAGCTCATGGTGCGTATGGCACTTAGGTGCGGTGCTAGGCGATATTGCGAACAACATGGCTTGGGTCAAGGCTTTCAAGGTGGTGGAGCCTTACTCCTAGTGAGAGAAATGCTTGGCTGATTTGGCTGTATGCCTAAGATAGTGTAGAGTAGGCATGACAGTTAATGCTTAAGGCTATTTGTAGTGAGTATGCTGCAGATTAGCGTGGTGATTTGATAATTTTGGTGTAGGCAATACTATGGTTAAAGATGATGCTCTGATTCCTTTTGGCAAGATGCCTGAGAGTCGTACTCATATGCCTCTGCCAGTATCTTTAGAAAGCATTCCAGCTGGCTTTCCGGCCCCAAACGGTGGCTATATTGATGGCGAGCTCGATGTAAATGAGTTCTTAGTAACTCATCCTTCCTCAACTTACATCTATCGTGTCTCTGGTGACTCCATGATTGAAGCTGGCATTATGTCAGGCGACTTTGTGCTCGTAGACTCAGGCATGACTCCTGAGAATGAAGATACAGTAGTTGCCATGGTAGATGGCGAGTACACTGTTAAAAAGCTCATCTTAAAACCAAAGCCACAGCTCGTGCCTTGCAATGCAGACTATTCCCCGATTGAAATCGGCGAGTTTACCGAAGTCACCATCATTGGCCCTGTCATCTCAGTCATCCGCAAGTACCGCTAGCAAGCAAGCAATCAAGCAAGCAAGCGAGCTACGCCTTCACCTTACCTTGTAATCTACCAAGCTCTCACTGCTGTTTTGGCAACGCTGCCGCATGAGTAAGTTCTAAGCTTTGCGAGCCCCGATAACCGTCAGGTATGAGCTTGAGTCATGAGCAGGCGTCCTCATTTGCACTTTGCTATATGGGTTGCAGAAAAAGTATGCTTATCAAGCTCCAAGCTGCTTGATGGCGTAATTTGTCTCTATGCACGATAAGCTCAGCGTAGAGCCACGTATCACTTCTGTTTCCAATCAACCATAGCAGCTACTACCAACAAAGCTGCAGCAGTTATTCAAGCAGCAAGTACCACGGCCATTGCCTTAAATAGCCAAACAAAAGCAATGATTGGAAAAGATAGGCTTGCACAGTAGAACAACTGCACTGAGCCTAGCCCATCTAGGTAGAAGCCTCTTACATTGCTTGAGTAGTGGAAAGAGCATACATATCGATACATGTCACCATCGTTACTCAGAGAAGCTCTTAATCAAGCTGCTGCCATGCACTAGCTAAGCATCACAGTGAGAGTTTAGATCACGGCATCTCAGACAAGTATGGTCTTAGAGCATGCAAGTGCAAAGGCAAGCACTCAGCTTGGAAGTAAGTAAACTTTTAGGCATGGGTGCCATTAAAAGTAGGTATGCAAGCTCTGCTGTGCATCATGCACATTCGTAGATGCAAACAGAAAAGTAGGTCTGGATTTGCTAATAAAATGCTCTTGGGCTTTAGGCTCGCCTTTTAGTTGTTTATTAGTGCTGCTAAGAGAGGTTCGGCCAAGATAAATAGCTATGGGGCTGCTAAGTGCTGTGCAGCGATGTAGAGTTACTTTTGCGGCGCTAAAAGTTGCGTACGTAGTCTGCTGTTCTTGATGATCTGCTGAGAAGAAAAGAACTGGCTTGGGCTTTTGTGGTGATGTGGGGATTATGGTTTGCGTTGGATGTTTGAAAAATATAAAACATAAAATTGGATATTCTGCGTTCTATTGGGCTGTGTTAAGATACAGGCCTTGTGTCGTTTTGTGAGGTGACTTCATGCCTGCTAAAAAGAAAGCTCATACCTGTATGGCTGCAAATATCTCTTTAACTGAGCTGGAGTTATCAAGGCTTCATGAAATGGCCTCTACCTGGGGTGTAACACCATCACGTATGGTGGCGATGCTCGTCAATCAGGTTTATGAGAGTAAGGCCTTCTTAAATGGTTATGAGTCGCTGAGCGATAAAGAGCGTAAAGCACTTTTAGAGCGTCGTGCGCATTTGCAAAATATTAAGCAGGTTAGATCTGCGGCAGCTCGCAAGCGTAGCTACGATCGCCGTCAGGGTGTTAATCGTGGCCTTACTAATATGATGGTGGTATGTGCTCCTAAGCGAGATCAGCTTAGTAAGACGAGTGGTATTAGCATTCCTGGAGTATTTTGCGAGAAATTAGGAGAGGTATGGTTAGTACCATATGGCATGCTTAAGTACATCTCATCTGTAGAGATCATGTCTTATCCATGCTATGAGTCGGTACAGGCGTATTTTGCTGATCAGCGTATTCCTAAGTCTCAAGTGCAGAACTTCATCAGCAAAAACCATAATTACAAGATTGAGTCTGAAGGTGAGCTCAATGCTATCAAACAGCTCTATCAAGAGTATGGTCAGGAGCTGCCAGAGCTTACTTTAGGCCCCAAGCTGCAGCTTGGTCTCAATCGTCGTGCTATAGATGACTTTATGCGTGAGCATGCCCATGAGAGCAATTTGTACTTAGAGATCATGTCTGAGGTAGCTAAGGGTGATTACTCTCGTTTAAATGAGCTCCCAGAAGCACTGCGTCCAACTGATGAGAGTATTGAGGCGAATAACTTTTTCAAAGTTGATCCTGCTAGCTATGCAGCCTTAGTCGATAGCACCATCAAAAAGAACCGCAGCAAGCTAGCTAATGCCAAGCTAAATAGCAGCAACCATGAGTTAGATGCGGCTGTTAATGAAGTCCTCTTAGATGCAGAAACTAAAGATAATCTTAATGCCTCTTTAAGTGACCGTATTGCCTCATTTAATGAGCTCTTACAAACAAAAGCTCAGCTTTTAGATAGATTTAATGCCCAAGACGATGGCCAGGATTTATCAAATGAGTCCCAAGAGACACGTACTCTAGCTCCAAACTTCTTCGCTAATAACTTTGCCATTAACGACAGCTCCTTTACTGAGCGTAACTATCAGACAAGCTCAACCACATCTACCTCTACTAGCTATGATGATACATTCCATGGCTACGGCAGTGCAGAAAGCAGCCATCTAATGTCTACCACCAGCACTGCTGATGCTACAGCTGGCAGCTTTGGCCACAATGAGGCTCACTATGCAGCTGCAGCCGCAGCAGTTGAGCATGGAGCTCAACACAAAGCTAACCTAACGATCTATGAGGGCATGTCAGGCACTGACGCTATGGGTAGTAAAGCTCACATGGCAGGAGCTGCGCAGGCATCAGTGGATGCTGAAGCTACAGGCATAGCTGAACATGCAACAGTGCAATCACCACGCTCTAAAGCAGAGGAGATTATTGAGCGCCTCAATCTCCGTTCCTTAGGCTTAGATGAAGAAACTATCAGCGGTATTGTGGCATCGCATTTACCAGATGAATCTGATGCAGCTGCAGCTCAACATGCTAGCTCCGATGACGGTGATGCATCACAAGACCAAGGCGATCAGCTCAGCTCAGTTAAGAAAAAGCTCAAGCTCGATCGCAGCAGCCAGGACAAGGCCTTAGAGCTCGAAGATGAAGACGATGCTGATGATATCGATAAGCTTATCTATCGTGGTCCTTGTCCAAATTACTCAGCTAAGCCACGTAAGACTAAGGTCTCCAAACGTCTTGACCCAAATGCCAAGCAAAAACGTACCACTAAGAAGGCCAAGGAGCTTGACGCTCTCATTACTGAGTAGCCGAGTACTCACAGCTTGTTAAGCTACAGAGTACAAATGCTTAGCATGTGAAAATGGCTACGCCTTAGTTGCAGTTAATTGCTCTTATCTAGCCGTGTCTAGGCTAGATGAGCATGTATGTGACATCTTGAGGTTGTGTGATGAGGTGTGGCTAGGTGCAAAGCCTGACTCTGCAAGCAAATACAATCGTATGGCGGTTTGATTAGCGTTAACTATTTGGCTCGCATCTAAGTTATGGTCGCTGCGCTTAAACGCCAACCTCTACTGCTGCCATTGACGGTACGCTGTGGCAAGAGAGTAGGCTAAGTAGTTCTTGGGCATACGCTCCATATCCGTACGAGAGGATCACCTCTAATACATGGAAAAATCGAGTATAGGCCTTGGTCGTTATGGGTGGTCAGTCCAATTGTAGAAATAGCCGCAGTCGGGTGAGTCGGCAGAAGTTAGTAAGCAGGACGAGCAAGTAGTGTCGAAGGTGAGGATTTGAGCGCTTTTGCGTTGAAACGTTGCTCAGTGATGCATGGTGCTTTGTCCAAGGGCAGTTTTACAGCACTTGAGATAGCAACATTTGAAGTGGCGCTTGAAGAGGTGATTAGTTTCTTTGCCTGGGGTGAGAGAGCTCGGCATTTAGTTATGGGCAGTGGCACTAAATTATGTTGTAAATGACGGCAGCTGATGGGATTTAGTGGCCGGCTATAGGCGTTATAGAGCAATTAACAGCACAGTTTTGAGACAAGGTTGGGCTTTTTGACTATGTCTTATCAAATGTGTAATAGTACTATGGTACATTGCTTTTAAGATTGTTAGGCATTGTGCGCGAGGATCTTGCCTTTTGTAGAGAGATAATTTTTGCTCAGATCAGTGCACAGCCTTTAAAGAGTACCGCGCTAGGTGCTAAAATACGAACCTAAGACACCGCTTTACTGAATGAAATCAGCGACTCCTTGTTACTGTAGATAGGAGCCCCGTAGCGGTGCCGGGCTTTAGTTGCGGCAACTACCGATTTTTATAGGAGTTTCTTGATGATTGGTATTGTAGTAGTTTCACACAGCAGCAAGGTTGCTGAGGGCATCTGTGACATGGTTAAGCAGATTAGCAGCCGTGACGGTGCTGAGATGCCGATCTACCCAGCTGGCGGTAACGCTCAAGGCGGTTTAGGCACTGACCCTCAGAAGGTTCTCGATGCTATTAAGCTTGCAGATCAGGGCGAGGGCGTAGTAGTTTTAGCTGACTTAGGTTCAGGCGTTATCAGCTCACAAGCAGCTATCGCAATGCTTGAGGAGCCACTACGTTCACGCGTTAAGATCGCTGATGCTCCTATCTTAGAAGGCGCTGTAGGCGCAGGCGTTGAAGCAGCTGCAGACGGCGAGTCCACCTTAGAACTCGTTATCTCCACCGCTGAAGGTGCACGTCAGCTTCACAAGAAGTAATTTGAGCTTACAAACTCATACTTCACAAAACCCGCTCTCTTAACTGATAGCGGGTTTTTTGTTATGTGCAGCACCATTCGTCTCACTCAGGCCAAAGCCATGGTCATGGAAAATAGGCCACATGCCACGCTTGCTGTAGTAGCTTGCTCAGTATGTACCATCATGCAAGGTCATGGAGCTTATGCATATAAATCCCACACATGCTATAGAATGCATTAAGGTTTATAGTTTGACTCTATTTAGCAATTGCTATCAAAGAGCACTTAAAGCTTAGATGCACCAAGCAGGTCTTTATGAAATATGGTGGGTCAATATGCTTTTGAAAGGACTTTAAGATATTTACGCCATGCCAGAAGGTAGCAGCATAAGTAGGACGTTTATAGTCTTAAGCTTTTGGCAGGCAAGGCAAAAATGAGGTAGCTAATGAAAAACAACGCCAAGCAGCAATCTAAGAGTGCTCAACTAAGTAAAGAGGATGCTCAAGCTAGGCTTAATGAGCTTGAGGCTCAATATAATGCGCTCCATGCTGCTTTCAATGAACTAATGAAAGAATGCAATGCCAATTGCGCGTCTCATGCTGAAGATGCATTAGATCCCGTCATAAAGCAGCAGCTTGATAAGCTAATGGGAGATATGCAAAAGACTCATGAGATGCGACTCCTTTATATGCAAAAGGTTCATGAGATGCGTGTTCTTGATATCAAAAAGGAGCAAGCCAAAGAAATACAAAAGCTCAAAACCAAGGTTGAGTTTGCCGAAAAGGTTGAAGCTATCTTGTCCAAATACAGGGTTGATAACAAGTAATTAGCTAGCACTTGATACTCAGACGATGGTTGTAGATAAGGTATGTTGTATAGGCGTTTTTTAACATCAGCACAACCATGTGCAGCATTCACATGGTCTGAGTATAAGTTAATGCTCTCATGCACTGTGCAGCAAGGACGGCGCTTTACGGGTGCACTTGAGAGTGGATTTGCTTATTAAGGCCCATTGTTATGCAATTATCTATGACGCTCTGAGCGCATAGGTTAGATGAGTACCAAAAGCAAGGTTGCATACTAAGCGCTTACGTTTAGGCTGGCTTGTTGATTAAATGGCTAGGTTTGTCTTGTACTGGGATTTTGCTGACTTGAGGTAGAAAGATAAGGATATGAAGAAGAAAGTAGCTTTTGTGTGCGTACATAATTCTTGTCGCAGTCAAATCGCTGAGGCATTTGGCAAAATGCTCGCAGCTGATGTGTTCGAGAGCTATTCAGCAGGTACTGAAACTAAGCCTGCCATTAACCAAGATGCTGTGCGTTTGATGAAGAGTTTATATAGCATCGACATGGAAAAGACTCAGTACAGCAAGCTACTTGATGATATTCCAGCAGTGGATATAGTGATCACCATGGGCTGCAATGTACAGTGCCCACATCTGCCTTGTGAGCATAGAGAAGACTGGGGCCTTGATGATCCAACTGGTATGTCTGATGAGGTATTTGAGCAGACTATCGAGGCGATTAAGGTAAAGGTCTTAGAACTTAAGCAAAGGCTTGAGGCAAACAAGTAAGACAAGAAAAATCGCGGCCAAGCTAGAGCGCAATATCTGAATGCCTCACTATGGCCGCTGCAGTCACATCAAATAGCAAGCTCTTTAGCTTTGCAAGGGCTATCGCTCTACTCGGTGCTTGCTCTCGTCTTTACGCACCTCACGAATGACCTTGCATGGATTGCCCACTGCCACCACGTTTGCAGGGATATCTTTAACCACCACTGAGCCGGCACCAATAATACTGTTGTCGCCAATGGTGACGCCTGGGCAGACAGTGACATTAGCACCTAACCATACGTTTTTGCCAATAGTAACAGGCTTATTGAGTTGATAACCAAGAGCCCTAAGCTCAGGATCTTCTGGATGGCTTGCAGTGGCAATGACGCAGCGTGGCCCGATCATAGTATTGTCACCAATAGTGATGAAGGTATCGTCAACGAAGCAAGCATCGTAGTTAACGTAGACATTGTTGCCTAAAATTAGGTGATTGCAGCCAAAGTTTGAGCGCATAGGAGCCTCAATAAAGCAGCCTTCACCAATAGACCAGCACATCTTTCGTAATAGCTCATCACGATAGTCTAAAGCATCGTATGGTGATGCATTAAAGTCGTTAATGTACTTAAGGCAGCTACGCTGAGCCTCAAAGAGATCAGGAACGGCTTGATCATAAACCTCTCCAGTATGGAGGTACGGAAATAATGTTTTGGTATCTAAAAACATCTAAAGATCCTTATATCAGTAATTCATCACGCAGGGTAAGGCATGGTTGCTCAACTAAGCAGTCTACACCTGACAATCAAGTCAAACCCGACTAGCTAAACCGCAGCATCATCAGCAAAACCGAGCATACCATTCAAGTTACAAGTTCAAGCCGCATGACCAGCGTAAGTCAGCGCACATACATAGCCTGCTATGTACAGCAGGCAGTAAAGCTATCTTGCAGCTATTGCACTTAGCTGTGCCCATATTGCAGCTTAGCAAGTGAGCAGCACAGCTATTCAAGCATCTACAGTACAGTCTATCAAAGTTAGTCACAGCAAGTGCTATCTATGCACTCGAACATAGGTTGTCCCATCTTAGCGGGTGGAGCTGGACATAGATGGTCGGATCATGAGCTCATTAAGTATGCAACAAGAGTATCGGTGAAAAGTACACAATCTGGTACTCAAGATACAGTCACATGACCTTTTAAAACTTAAAGATGGTGTGACTTGGGCTTAGTAAAGTGCTGCTAGATAAATAAAGCGTCATGGGATTTGAGCAAATAATAGAATATAGGAATTGCAGTCATGCTAGGCATAAAAGCGCATATAAACGCATCTGCAAAGAGGCTAAGCACAAGCCACTATACACATACTTAAGTAGCCTACTGTGCATGACTAAGTCTTAGCTAATTATTTAGGACTAGTATGTATTCATTACAACGGGACATTGCATATGGGTATGGCCGCTGTAAGACGATTGAGATTAGTCGCAAGTACGTAGTCATACTCGTTGGTTCTAAACGAATTAAAGCCAAGCTCATAGCAGGTTCATATTTATGCGTAAATTGAGCAAGGCTTGGTCTAAGGAGCTTATATGAAGACTTTAAGCAAAAGTTTAGTAGCTATCTCTTTAGCTTTAGCATGTTTTACTACTACTCAAGCACTTGCTGATGATGGCAAATGCTCTGACAAGTATGGCCGCATCAGCGTAGTAGGCGAGGGTGAAATCAAAGTCATGCCTGATGTGGTTTCACTTGAGTATCGTGTCTCCTCATTAAAGGACACTGCCAAAGAAGCTCGCGATGAGGTAGAGAAGACTGTATCAGCATTCTCAAAGTCTGTTGGTACCTTAAAGTTAGATAAGGATGCCTTCATTGCAGACAACATCACTATCATGCCACGCTATCAGTGGAATGAGGCTAAGAAAAAACAAGAGCAAATTGGCTATGAGGCTGCACGTAATGTCAGTGTCAAGCTCAAGGACTTTACCCTCATTGGCAAGGTAAGTGATGAAGCTTTAAAAGCAGGCATTAATCAGATCTCAGGCTTCAACTACAGCATCTCAGATCCAAAGAAGTATGAGCGTGAGGCAGCACAACTGGCTATTGCTGATGCCAATGACAAGGCAGCATTCTTAGCCAAGGGCTTTAATACTAAGGTAGGTGGGCCATGCTCTTTAAGCTTTGAAGAGCGCTCTTATGGCTCTCCATACCGTCTCATGAGTGCATCAGCAATGGCTCGTAACACTGCCGAAGCGGACGTAGCACCTGATACCTATACAGTTGAGAAGGTAACCATTTCTTCAAGGGTAAATGCTACTTTTAGTATCAAAGAATAGCTATACCTAAGCACGGGTATAACACCGTGTCCAAGCTAAGGATCAATACTAAAGCATCCTTAGCTTAGAAAACCGAGTACTTTTCGTGATCATAAGGCGCTATTTCTCCAGCATAGGCGCCTTTTTTGTGTCTGCAGCAAAAGAACAGCATACTCGCAGCCCAAGAAAACAAGGCTACCTCCAAAAACGTCACATAAAGTCCTGCCACACTGAAAACAACGTATAGTCCTCAAGCTATGGTCACGAATGAATGAATAGCAAAGTAGGGCAGTGCATGGCGAAGATGCAGCTAAGAAACCCAACATCAAGCTTAGTTTTGACGGTGGTATGGCATATCAAGATGATTTAATAAACGTCTCAACTGAAATGAACATGCCTAAAAATAACTTTATAAATTGCGTAAATATAGCTTTTATATCTATATATGAATAATAATTATACTAGGGGGGGGGGGCATGAAATTTTTTCGACTATTCATGCCTGAAAAATAATAGGTTTCCAATCTTGCTGCGGACATTTCGTTAAATAATGTCTACTGCAGATGTTTAAATCACAACTCTCAAACCTATAGCCTTTACTAGAACATGCTTACCTTCCTAAAGGCTGTCACGTTTTCTTCAAGCAACGTCATAGATACTCATATGCATACATTTTAATGACAATTGGGTCTATAATGCTTGCAAAGATAGTTTTTATCTCCCGCCTAAAGTTACGCATGGTCGTGATTTTAAAATCGTATAGCTCCAAGCCTAGCTTGGCATACTCAAGATTCAAGACACCTCATTACTAGACCATCGAACTGTTACAGGCTGAAGCCAGCAACACCGCGATACACGTGACCTAACGTGTCAGTCTAGTCCTTTCTCAATAATCAAATATTCATTTCGCGCTTACAAATGAAGCAAACCAATAACGCCATTAAGTTCTTAATGGCTCAATACCGTGCAATCTTCAAGAACGCTAACATCGCTATGTTAGCCGCTATCGCCGCATCAGCTTTAGCAGCTGGCCAGGCACAGGCTGCTGGTCCTGTTAATGTTACTGAATGGGGCCAGCTTGAAACTGGCAGCTATAATGGTGGAACCTCTGGCGATGCCGATAAGAAATTTGAGATCGAAGGTGCTGCAGATGGCAAAAACAATAATGCAAATGGTTTCGCTGTAGAGGTAGTTTCTGGTGCGCATTTTATCAAAGGTAGTGGCGATAACACTTCTTTTACAGTTGCAGAAGGTAAAGACGCCTCAATAACTATCAAGGCAAATGGTAAAACCGCCCCAACTGTTCTCATTGCTGGCAAACAAGATACAGATTTTGCAAATGTAACCATCAAAGAGTTCTCAAACCTTGGTGGTACCTTAACTATTAAGGGTCATACATCTGACGCTACAAAAACATCCTCATTGGTAGCAAATAAGATCAATATTGGTCACGCAACAGAAAAGTTAAAGGCTAATGCATCAGTTGTACTTGATAAGAATAGTGTTTTAGGAAGTGCTGATACAACCGAGTTCCAGATTCTTCAGAGTGGTTCTTTAACATTCTCTGGTGCAGGCTCAAAGGCTATATCAAAGGACGGTATTATTCTAAACGGAGGTACTATTAGCACTGCTGAGTCTGCTGAAGGCACAATCGTAAATGGCTTAAAGGTTCAGTCCGGTGCTTTAAACGTTGCAGGTGGTACTGCTGGTTCAACTTTAGCAGTTGATAAGCTCACTGTAAGCAATAAGGGTGCTGTTGTTGTTTCAGGTGGTACTGTTGGAGGCAAGCTGAACGTTGAGTCCGTAACGGTCCAGTCAGGTACCGTTACTGTGTCAGGTGGCGCTAAGGCAGGTAAGCTTACTGTATCTAACGACTTAAACGTTTCTGGCGGTACCGTGGATCTTGCTACAGGCACGTCAGGCGGTGAGTTAGAGGTTCAGGGTAAGACCAATTTTACTGGCGGTAAACTCAACATCGCTGAGAGTGGCGCATTTACCATTAAAGATAATGCTACCTTTGCTAAGGGTACTATCGGAACCATTAATGCAAACGGTGCGTTCAAAGTAGATACAACTGCTAAGTCTGTTGATCTGAACATTGCTCAGGCAGAGCTCAAGTCTTTATTAGGCGGTGCATTCTCCGCATCAGGTAACAATAACTTCAACCTCGTACTTACCGATGCAGGCGAAACTCTTGACCTCTCAAAGTCTGGCTTAGTTAATAATGACGGTAAGTCTAAGATTGCAATGACCGCCGGTACAGGTGTTGCCAACATAAAGACTGCAGGCGCAGCAACTTACTTAAAGGGTCAGTTCAACAGTGCAACTGGTTATGACTTCAAGACCATGACCGTTGGTGACTCTAATACGTTTAAGATTTCTGGTGGTGCCACTGTCACTGTTCATAACGGTATTACAGTAAGTGGCGATGCTACTAAGACATCCCTCACTGTAGAAAAAGGCACTCTGAATCTTGATGGCTCAGGTTCAGTAGCATCAAAGACTCTTGCAGTTTCTGGCGCTTCAGCAAAACTGAACGTAACTGGTAAGTGGTCTGTAAATGACCTTACTTTAAATGAGGGCAATACTAAGTTAACTGATGCTGAACTTACCATTGCAGGTACTTTAACTTCAGATAATGCTAGTGGTAAATTAGATGCAAACAGCTCAAAGATCTTTGTAGACGGTAAAAATGCTGCCTTGAAAGTTTCAAACGGTAAGATCACCCTCAATAATGCATCTGAGCTTCACGTAGATGCTGCTGATGTACTTAGCGGTACTTCCATCAACGGAACAAATCTAGCTAAGAATAAGCTTGATAGTGATGCAAACTCTAAGCTCGTCTTAAAATCAGCTGAAGCTGTTAAGATGACAAAGGATCAGTTTAAACAGTTTACATCAGATACCGGCTTCAAGGGCATCATTGATGGCATCACTTTAACTGATCACAATGTAAGTGGTACCAAGACTTTAGATCAGCTCGTAACTAATGGTACTGCAGGTCAGGAAGATGTAACTGCATCTGTTGGCAACACAGCTGTTAGCGGCAACTACACTGTTGGTAACGCTCAGCTTTCTGAGGAAAGCGATACTTCTCTTGAGCTTGGTGCAGGCGGTAATCTTACCTTAGTCGATGCCTCTATTGGCACCAACAACCAGGGCAACTTCGTTTCCAAGAAAAATGGAAAGGTTGCTGATGTTGTAATGCAGGATACCACTAATGGCAACACCTTAACCTTAGCTGGTTCCGGTAATATCGGCGCAATTAAGACTGATACTGCTGGCAAGGGTCAGGTTACTTTCGGTACAGCCACCAAAAAGGGCACCGTAAATGTAAATGGCACCATCGGTGCAAATGGCACTGAGCTCGAGCAGGTAACTTTAAATGGTTCTAACGTGACCGTAACCAGTGGCGACGTCTATGCTTACAATGTCGACCTCAATGGTGGTTCCTTAAAGTTAGACTCTGGAAAGAGCTTAGTTATCGGTTCAGGCAACGCTGCTTTAGCTTCTGAGCTCAATGGCGATGTTACTGCAGGTACCTTAACTGTTCTTGGTAACTCAGGTTCTCTGTCCCTTTCTGAGGGCGCAAACGTTTCCGTTTCAACCTTCAATGGTGATAAGGAAGTTCTTGTACAGGTTGGTGCTGACACTGTAGAGAACGGTACTGCAAGCTTATTTGCAGGCACTTTAAACCTTAAGAGCGGTACCTTATTCGTAGACCCTGAGTATGGTGAGCACTATGCTGCTGTAACTGTCACCAACTTCAGTTCACAAGGCACTACCCAGGCTGACGACAAGTCCGCTGGCTTAGTTGACGGCAAGATCAATGTAGGCAAGAACGCTGCATTAGGCGTTGGCTTTGAGTCTAAGGCTGAGCTCGATGCAATTCTGGCTGACTATGTAGATGCAGATGGCTCATTCTATAAGTCATCTTCTAAGGGTCTTGCTAATGCACTTGTACTTAACAAGGCAATTAGCTTAGGTCAAAATGATGGTATCTACGTAGCTGCTGATGCAACTACATCAACTGCTACAGACAACAAGGTAACCATTAAGAACGGTGCGGGCTTAATCATTACTGATAAAGTCTTTACCCCTGATAGTGTAACCGGTAAGAAGACTGGCATCGCAATTACAGTTAATGATGCAGCAACTATCGATGTGACCGGTGCTCAGCTCAAGCTGATTGGTAACTTCACTGGTGCAGATAAGGGCCTACAAATCTTCAGCGATACTACTAATCCTATTTCTGGTACTATGACCATTAAGTCAGCTAACGACTTACTCAATGGCGTGCTTGATGCCAAGACCGGTAAGATGGATCTGAAATTTGAGCGTGATGCAGCTGTTAACAATGGTGCCTTTGCTGATGCTTCAGAGCCTGTACGTAACATGCTGTTAGATCAGCTCGATGGTAAGCTTGCTTATAGCAAGGCTATTGGTTATCAGTTAATTGCTGATGCAGCTACCGCCTCACTGTCAGGTGCTGTAGTTGATGCTGCTGCTCACGCTGCAACTTATGCTGGTGCACAGCAGGCAGCTGTGTTATCCGTAACCACCATGGCTGATGCTATGTTTGGTCGTGTTGGTGCTGTAGGCGTTGAGGCTGCCTCAATTGCTGCCACCGGTTCACAGGCTAATGGCGGTGTATGGTTAACCCCAATGTACAAGTCAATGGATTCCGACGGCTTCAATGCTCAGGGTGCTTCATATGGCTCAGACGTTGACCTCTCTGGCGTAGCATTCGGTGCTGATACTGTAAACGGCAATATGCGCTTTGGTGCAGTATTCAACATCGGCTCTGGTGATGCTGATGGTAAGGGCAACGGTAACGGCTTAAAGGATGAGTTCGATTACTACGGCTTTGGTATCTACTCAGCAATGGGCTTTGGTAACTTTGCTTTAGTTGGCGACGCTTCTATGACCGTAATCTCTCATGATGTTGAGGGCTTAGGCTTACGTGGCAAGGCTGATACTACCGCTGTAACCATGGGCGTAACCGGTCAGTACACTGTTGCTACACCTTCTGTTGATGTAACTCCACACTTAGGTGCGCGCTTCATCCGTCTGAACACCGATAGCTACGACTTAATCTCTGCTAAGGGCGTTGAGGCTACTACTGACTTTGACGTACAGAACGTCTTCTCCGTACCTTTAGGCGTAACTCTGTCTAAGGGCTTTGTAGCTGGCGGCTGGACTTTAGCTCCTAGCGCTGATCTGAGTGTGACCTTCAACACTGGTGACACTGAGGCTAAGTCAACTACCACCTTCACCGGCGTGAAGGCTATTAACCTGAACACTGAGGTTCTTGATGAAGTTCAGTACGGTGTAACCTTAGGCTTAGGTGCTCAGTACGGTGCATTTGGTACCTCATTCGGTATCAACTACACTGGCTCTTCAAACACCGACAGCTTCGGTGTTAACGCTCAGTGCCGTTACATGTTCTAAGAGCGCTGATGCGTAACTAGACGTTAACTAATTAAGTATGGTCATGCACAGGTTTTAGAGCCCTGCATGACCTTCAAAGCGATCATGATCGATGTCAGGGATAGGGCATCGGTAGTGGTCGCTTTTTGCGTTTTATAAATAGCCATGAGCTCCACTCAGAGCTAGGTCAATTTAAGGTCTGGCAATGATTAAGACTTTTGTATGACTTATTGGCGGCTAAAGGGATGCACTTGTTAAATGCTCTTATTAAGACCCAGCACTATCACACTAGCGTAAATGATGATTCTTACGCCTTCGAGGATAATTGCTTAAAATGTTTAAAGAAGGGGCCAAAATGGCATAGTAAGAGGTTAAGATGAGCTTAAGTTTTTGATTTGAGATGATTTTATGAAAGCAACTAAAGAGTACTTTTTCACAAGGCTAAAGGAAAAGTTAGGCGGTGAGGTCGATTATTGTTGTGTATTAGATGGCTGCTATGTGTTTCATCTTTACCACAAAAGAGACTTAGAGGTTATAGCTGGTCCACCAATATATGCCGTCTGCGACCCAAATAACCCTGAAAAGGTTCAGATAAAACAGAGCATGGATTTCGCAGCGGAGGTTTATAAGCAGATGAATGACCAAACTTAGAGATCTCTCCATTTCAGGTCTCCTCTTATTGTCCATTGCCGCTACCAAGGTATGAAACAAGTAAATACGCAACAACTCGGCAGCTTAGGCTATGGCTCATGCGTATCTAAAAGCCTTTGATTTATGTGCTCGCGCAAGATCTCTAATGCCTGTCTTATCTTGTCTCAAACCATGTTTGGTAGAGCTTGTTGTGTTGGTGTTCATAGATAGTTAGTCTTGGCCATGCTGCAGAAACGTTTGATCCATGGCATTACAAAGATGCATCATCACTGACAGGGTTAGTCATTGGTAGGCTCGCTATTGGTCTTTGTAAGATGTTTTAATACCAAGTCACTAATGGGCTGTTGCTGGGCTTTGTGGCCATGGTCTTTTTCCCTTGGGACGGTTTTGTAGTGGGTCTTGCTTAGTGACTCTTGCTTTCTGACTCTTTTGGCCTGTTCGTTGTTCTCTTCGATAATTCGTTTTTGACTGAGCGCTTTGGGTGGTTAGTACTTCGATTTGTGGTAGCGCTTTTGATAAGTTTGGGCAACAGGGAAAATAGGGCCGTGATATTAGTACGAGTTTTAGTACAATATGCCCCGCTGTTTTTAGCACTCTAATCTCTATGTAGCTTCATTGCATTGCTTGGTTCGTAGCTAGTCATCGTCGCTTTTGCTTACTTCTCGGTGGCTATGGCTCGGTTCGATGTTTTGATGCTTTGATTTATTTCATATTGCTGCTTTTCATCATTAGCGTATGCGATGCGCTTGCTACTGATGATGGGAGCGCCACTTCTTTCTTGATTGATTGTTGTGCTGCTTTTGAGGCCTGAGTGGCCTGCATAGCTGGTCGTTGCCAAGGTTAGGTGGTGGTTTGATTGGGATTTGAGGTGCTTGATAGCGGTAATGCTTTTATGAGGATGACAAATGAGCGCACGTAAGCTGGAACTTTTATCTCCTGCCAAGAATGTGGAAATCGGTATTGCGGCTATTACTGCAGGTGCTGATGCCGTATATATTGGTGGCCCATCCTATGGTGCGAGATCGGCTGCAGGCAATTCTATTGAAGAGATTGCTACTTTATGCTCTTTTGCTCATCGCTTTGGCGCTCACGTATACATGACTGTAAACACCTTGCTCTATGACAATGAGATTGAGGGTGTAGAGCGCATGATCGGTGAGGCTCGCAATGCCGGTGTCGATGGCATTATCGTGCAAGATCCTGCTGTCTTATCCATGAGTACAGTTAAGGATTTAGAGCTGCACTGCTCAACGCAGATGAATATCGACACGGTTGAAAAGGCTCGCTTTGCTCAAGAGCTTGGTTTTAGCCAGATTGTGGTGCCACGTGAGTTTAGCTTAGATGAGATCAAAGCCTTTACCTCAGCTTTGCCTAACATGCGCTTTGAGGTCTTTGTCTCAGGTGCCATGTGCGTATCAGTATCAGGTGTATGCTTTATCTCTGAGCTGATGACTGACCGTAGTGCTAATCGTGGCTCTTGTGCTCAGATTTGTCGTCTGCCAATGGACTTATATCATCACGATCGTAAGGCTGCTAAAGATAATCCTGAACTAAAGGATGAGCTTTTAGCCTCTGGTCACCTCTTATCCATGAAAGACAATCTGCGTCTGCATGAGCTTGAGGATTTAGTTGAGGCAGGTGCTTCATCTTTCAAGATTGAAGGTCGTTTAAAAGATCGTGACTTTGTGGTCAATCAAGTAGCCGCATTCCGTGAGCGCTTAGATAAGATTATTGATAACTCCAATGGCCGCTATGAGCGTGCCTCCATTGGCGTTAGCAAGCGCACCTTTGTACCAGATTTAACTAAGACCTTTAACCGTGGCTTTACTTCAGCTCTTGTCCATGGTGACAATAGCGATATGATTAATACCAAGACCCCAAAGAGCTTAGGCGAGCTCATGGGTGAGGTAATTTACTGCGGTAGCGCAGCTCCTGCTAGCTCTAATCGCAATCGCTTTAACGATAAGTCCTCGTCTCGTACTGGCAAATTCGGTGGCGATAAGTTTGCTAAAGAACGTAGCTCTGCTAATAGCGATAAGAGCCAAGGCTTTGTAGTAGACATGAAGCTGAGCCGTAACTGTGTTCTAAATAACGGCGATAGCTACACATTCTTTGATGATAATGGCGAGCTTGCAGGTTTCCGTGTTAATCGCGCCTCTATGCTTTCAGCGTATGCTGCTAGTGCTGCTAAGTCATCTAAAGGTCAGTGGCAGGATAAAAATGCTAAGGGCTTAAAGGGCTCTACTGCTCATGGCTCAAATGGTCATGGCTCTAATGCTGCCAATGCAAAGGGCACGGCTGCTGCTCAAAAGGCTAGTGGTGCGGTTGAGGGACAGATTGCTGCAATTAAGCTTGCTGATGGCTCTATTGAGGGCAGAGCAGGTGATATTGTACGTCTGCACGTACAGGCAGTACCTGAGGGCATGAGTGTTGGCGCTAAGCTGCATCGTAATGTAGACACTCTCTTTATCAAGTCCATCAATATGCCAAAGTCTATCTTACGTAAGACACCATTATCTTGCGTAGTAGACATTGCTGCAGATGGCCTGTCTATTAGCTTTATGGACGAGTATGAGCGTTGCGGCAGTGCTAGTGTTACTTATTCAAGCGTCCATGAGGAGCTTACTAAGTCAAATCCAGACTTTGATATCAGTGCTCTACAGCCACTCAAGCAAGAGGTCATGACCTCAAAGTTAGTAAAGCTTGGTGATGACTATCTGTCACTACAAGAGAGCGACATTACTATCAATGGCCTAGAGTCAAATGCTTTAATGCCACTGTCAGCTTTCAACAATCTACGTCGTGAAGCTCTGCAAGAGTATATCCGTGTAGTTCAAATGCCTCGTTGTAAGTGCATTGAGTCAAATCTTACATACTTAGATGGCAAGTCTGAGTCTCTTGTCTACACCGATCCACAGGGGCTTCAGAGTGGCGCAAATCCATCAGCTGCAGTCGGTAGTGCTGAGGCTGCTCAGATCTTCTTCCCAGAGGGTAGTATTGATCCACGCTTAATTAGCAATGCCAAGTCACGTGCTTTCTACGAGCAGTACATGAAGGACGGTTTGGAGCCACCAAATCGCCTCATTGGCAACGCTGTTATGACTTGCCGCAATTGCTTAATCAAAAACCACGCTTTATGCCATGATCTCGGTGGCTCTACAACAGGCTTCTACTTAATGATTGGCAAGCATCGTTTTGATCTTGTTACTAACTGCAAACGCTGCCTCATGTACTTAGCCCCTCACGAAGAGGCCTAACCAAAACCAGCAGCAGTCCGTCCCAAATACACTAGCCTCAATACTTTGTTGAGGCCATCTAGTATAGCGTTTCATAAGTATATACACTAATTTAGCATTAAACACTGTATAAGTGATATATTAGAGGAACATCCTGGCAGGAGTTCCTTTTTATGTCACGCCCAGTAACCAAAATTGTTCGTCTCAGTAACGATGAAGCAGCTGATGTTGCTAAAGTTCTGAGAGAAAGAAACCAGACACACACAGCCTTTAGGAATGCCACAATTCTCTCATTAGCGAATTCTGGCAAATCTCCAAAAGACATAGCCAATGAGGTACATGTAACTCGTAAAACTGTGCATACTGTCATAAACAAGTACTTAAAGTACGGGCTTTCATCATGCTGGGGCGATCTAGAGCGTTCCGGAAGACCGGTTTCAATCTCGGATGAGGCGAAGTGCTATGTTATAGACTTAGCTTGCAACAAGCCAACAGC